>NZ_CP053439.1:4252500-4510000 GCF_000769405.2 Rhizobium brockwellii | reverse complement strand
TTGTCTCCGTGGTGATCTTCGACGAGTTCCACGAGCGTTCGCTGGATGCAGACTTCGGACTCGCGCTGGCGCTCGACGTCCAGTCGGCGCTGCGCGAGGATCTGCGCATCCTGGTGATGTCGGCGACCCTCGATGTCGAACGCGTGGCCGGCTTGCTCGACCATCCACCTGTTATCGAAAGCCTGGGACGCAGCTTTCCGATCGATATCCGCTACCAGGATCGGCCGGGCGGCGAGCGTATCGAGGATGCGGTGACGCGGGCGATACTCGATGCGCATGCCAATGAGACCGGCTCGATCCTCGCTTTCCTGCCCGGCCAGGCGGAAATCACCCGGACCGTGGAACGCTTGCAGGGGCGATTCGGAGCCGAGACGCTCATTGCGCCCCTTTACGGCAATCTCAGCCAGAAGGAGCAGGATGCAGCGATCCGGCCGGCATCCCTGGGGACGCGCAAGATCGTGCTTGCGACATCGATCGCCGAAACATCGATCACCATCGACGGTGTCAGGATCGTGATCGACAGCGGGCTGCAGCGCCTGCCGGTGTTCGAGGCGTCGACGGGCATCACGCGGCTGGAGACAGTGCGCGTATCGCGGGCTTCCGCCGATCAGCGGGCCGGCCGTGCCGGACGAACGGAGCCGGGTATCGCCATAAGGCTATGGCACCAGGGACAGACGGCAGCACTGCCGGCCTTCACACCACCGCAGATCCTTTCCAGCGATCTCTCAGGGCTGGTGCTCGATCTCGCGCATTGGGGCGTTCAGGATCCGGCATCGCTTGCCTTCGTCGATCAACCGCCGGAAACGACGCTGAGGGAGGCGCGGGTTCTGCTTGGCCAGCTCGGAGCGCTCGACAAGGACGGAGCGCTGACAGCGCGGGGTAAGGTTATGCGCGATCTCGCTTTGCCGCCGCGACTTGCCGCCATGGTCGTATTGGCGGGAGAAGCGGGACACGCTCGGGATGCGGCGATGATCGCCGTGCTTCTCACCGAACAGGGGCTTGGCGGAACGAGTATCGATATCGAGGAGCGGTTGCGACGCTTCAAGGCCGAGCGGGGCGAGAGAGCCGAGGCTTCAAGGCGGCTGGCAGGACGGCTGGCAAGTGGCCTCGACAGCGTTGCCGCAACGGCGCCGACGCTTGCAGGCCAACTGCTGCTGCATGCGTTCCCAGATCGAATTGCACTTCAGCGCGGCGGCCGCGGCCGATTCGTGATGGCGAACGGGCGCGGAGCGGAGCTGCCGGAAACCGAGAGGCTGGCCGGCAGCCAGATGCTGGTGATTGCCGACCTGACCGGACGGGCGGCGCAGGCGCGGGTTCTGGCGGCAGCCGAGGTGACACGCGGCGACATCGAAGCCGAGTTGCCCGGTGAGATCAAAACCGGCGACCAGATATTCTTCGACCGACAGAGCCGGCAAATCCGGGCGCGGCGGGCAACGCGGCTCGGCGCCATCGTCTTCGAAGAGATGCCGTTGCCGCGACCTTCCGGGCCAGCGGTCACCCAGGCACTGGTGGAGGCAGTGCGTGAGCTGGGGGTCGATCAGCTTGCCTTCTCGAAGGAGGCCGTGCAGCTTCGCGAGCGGATCGGATTTCTTCATCGGACGATCGGCGAGCCCTGGCCCGATGTCAGCGATAATGCCCTGCTTTCCCGGCTCGACGACTGGTTCGCACCCTTCCAGACGGAGGCCCGCGGCCTTTCGGAGATTTCCGCAGCCGGGCTTTCGAACGGACTGATGTCGCTGGTACCGCACGAATTGCAACGCGACCTTAGCCGGCTTGCGCCGACCCATTTCGAAGCGCCGACCGGCCAAAGGCATCCGATCCAGTATGAGGGCGAGGAGCCGGTGCTGACGATCCGCGTGCAGGAGCTGTTTGGGCTGAAGCAGCATCCAGCCATTGCCGGTGGCCGGCTGCCGCTGTTGCTCGAGCTCACCTCGCCGGCGCACCGGCCGATCCAGACGACACGCGACCTGCCGGGCTTCTGGGCCGGCTCGTGGAGGGATGTGCGTGCTGATATGCGCGGGCGCTATCCCCGGCATCCCTGGCCGGAGCGGCCAGAGGATGCGTTGCCGACGACACGGTCAAAACCGCGTGGTACATGAGGCCGTTCAAGGAGCCCTCGGCATGATCGACAAGCCTGGCATGATCGACAACAAGGAAGGCTATACGCTGGAGGACCGGCACAACAGCCGCAGGCTGCGCCTGCAGACATTGGTGCGGCTGCGCTGGCTTGCCGTCGGCGGACAGGCGCTGACGGTTTTCATCGTTGCCTTCTGGCTGAACTTTCCCTTGCCGCTGATTGCCAGCTCTTCGCTGATCGCCGCTCTTGCCTGGGTGAATTTCTACCTGACGATCCGTTATCCACCGACGCATCGGCTGGAGCCGCCAGCCGCCTTTGCGCTGCTCGGCTTCGACCTTTTGCAGCTCTGCGCGCTGCTGTTCATCACCGGCGGCCTTGCCAATCCTTTCGCAGCGCTCGTCTGCGTGCCCGTTATCATTTCCTTTGCCTCGCAGCCGATCCGCTACAGCACCGCGCTGATCGGCTTTGCGATGGTCTGCATCACGGTGCTGGCCTTTTCGCCCTTCCCGCTGCCCTGGTTCGACGGGGTCGAGATCAATGTGCACAACGTCATGCAGTTCGGTGTCTGGTGCTCGATCGCCTCGACGATGGCGTTTGCCGCCTTCTATGCCTATCGGGTCTCGATGGAAGCGAGCCAGCTTGCCGATGCGCTGGCTGCGACCGAACTGGTGCTGCAGCGGGAAAAGCATCTCTCGCAACTCGATGGGCTGGCGGCTGCGGCGGCCCATGAGCTCGGTACCCCGCTTGCGACGATCAGCGTCGTCGCCAAGGAAATGGAGCGGGAACTCAAGGATGACGATCGTTTCCGCGAGGACGTGATGCTGCTGCGCAGCCAGAGCGAACGCTGCCGCGACATCCTGCGGCGGCTGACGACGCTTTCCTCGGAAGGCGAGGCGCATATGCGCCGCCTGCCGCTTTCATCGATGATCGAGGAGATCGTCGCCCCGCACCGGGAATTCGGTATCGCCCTCGAGCTCATCGAAAAGAGCCCGCGCAAGGGTGAGCCGGTCACCGACCGCAATGCCGGCATCATGTACGGGCTCGGCAACCTAATCGAAAACGCCGTCGATTATGCGCGGGAGAAAGTGATCGTCACTGTCGAGCACGATCACGACAAAGTGCTGATCGTCATCGAGGACGATGGCAACGGTTATGCGCCCGATATTCTGACGCGGATCGGCGAGCCCTATGTGACCAAGCGGCAGAAAGAGGATACGGCGGGCGGGCTCGGGCTCGGGCTTTTCATCGCCAAGACGCTGCTGGAGCGCTCGGGCGCATCGCTGATTTTCGAGAACCGCGATCCGGAAAGTGCGGGCGCGCGTATCCGAATCGAATGGCCGCGCATGCTGATCGACGCAAATTCGACAAAATGACTTTGTCGGCATAAACAGGATATAGCGGTTGACGCAGATCGGGCGCTCAACCGCCGGGACCGAGACGATGACAGAACAGAATCATGACAATTTCGCCGCGTCGAACGAAGACCATATCGGTCCCGACGCCAGCCTGCTGATCGTCGACGACGACGGGCCGTTCCTGCGCCGCCTGGCACGGGCGATGGAGACGCGCGGTTTCCAAGTGGAGACGGCCGAGTCAGTTGCGGAGGGTGTTGCGAAATCGAGAGGCAGGCCGCCGAAATATGCGGTGGTCGACCTTCGGCTCGGCGACGGCAATGGGCTCGACGTCATCGAGGCTATCCGCCAGCGGCGCGACGACACCAGGATCATCGTGCTGACTGGCTACGGCAATATCGCAACGGCGGTCACGGCCGTGAAGCTCGGCGCCGTCGATTACCTGGCAAAGCCTGCGGATGCCGACGACGTGTTTTCGGCGCTGACGCAGCGGCCGGGCGAAAAGGCCGAGCTGCCCGAAAATCCGATGTCAGCCGACCGCGTGCGCTGGGAGCACATCCAGCGGGTCTATGAAATGTGCGAGCGCAATGTTTCCGAAACGGCGCGCCGGCTCAACATGCACCGGCGGACGCTGCAGCGTATCCTTGCCAAACGCGCGCCGAAATAGACCTGCGCATCGCGCGCTTATAATTAGACGTCGTCCACGGTGAACGGTTTTCCGCTCGCCCATTCGGCCATCATCAGCCTTTGTGCGGCAGCACGCGAGAAGTTGAGCGTGACGGATTTGCGCGTGGCCGGCGCCATGCGGTGTTCCGGCGCCTCGCGAATCATATGGGCGCCATAACCATCCGACAGGAACAGTCCGCATTCCTCGGGAAAGATCTCCAGCGGCACATCCTTGTGAGTCGCAAAGAATAGACGGTCGCAATGCAGCCTGTATTCCGGCCATTTCCGATCCACCCTGAAATCCTCGATAGACGTCTTGATTTCGATGATCCAGACCTCGCCCTTTTCCGAAAGAGTGATCAGATCGGCACGGCGGCCGCTGGCCAGCGGCAATTCGGGCAGCACGGCGTGGCGCATTTCATGCAGCAATATCTGCGTTCCGCGCCGTACCATCATGGCCCTGTCCGATTGCCGGCCATCGATTAACGGATTGTTATTGTAAACGCTCAAAATCGTCATGGATAACCATCAGAGGGGCTGGCGTGTTGTTGCAAAAAAACCATGCGCTTCTAATTTGCGCGGCAGACGGATTTGTCGCGCTGCAGTAGCCTTGCAAAGCGCAAGTTAATCGAAAATAAACCATAATCAACGATGGTCGAAAGACCATTCTCCTTGCCCCAAAACTTCAAGAGTCATCCATGCGCATCTGCAATGCATTCCCTGTATTTGGCCTGCTGGCGACGCTCGCTCTGGCCGGTTGCTCTACGACATCAGACAGCGCATCCGTCGACGACAAGGGCGCAGGCCCGACGGTACAGACAGCACAGATCTTCAACGACGCCTACGGCGTGACGAAGGATGCCGGATACTCCCTGCCGGCGATCCCGATCGACAGGGTCAAGCCGCAGTTCCGCCGCCAGGTCGTCAGCTACCAGACCACCGAGCGTCCCGGTACGATCATCGTCAACACGCGCGAACGCTTCCTCTATTACATCCTGGCCAACGGCAAGGCGATGCGCTACGGCATCGGCGTCGGCAAGCAGGGCTTCGCATGGGCCGGCACAGCCTACGTCGCCTGGAAGCAGGAATGGCCGAACTGGCACCCGCCAAAGGAAATGGCCGTCCGCCGGCCTGATCTCGCCAAGTACGTCGAAGACGGCATGGGCCCGGGCCTCACCAATCCGCTCGGCGCGCGCGCCATGTATCTCTTCAACGAGGACGGCAAGGACACGCTCTTCCGCCTGCACGGCACGCCGGAATGGGCCTCGATTGGCACCGCCGCTTCCTCGGGCTGCATTCGCCTGATGAACCAGGATGTCATCGACCTGTACAGCCGCGTCCGTCCCGGCAAGGGCACGTCCAAGGTCGTGGTCATTCAGTAAGCTAATTGCCGAATTCGGTATAAAAAAGGCCGCCGGACTGTCGTCCCGGCGGCTTTTTTGCATTCTCCGTCAAGCCTTCACGCGGCCTGTTTCGCCTTGAGCTCGAGGCGGCGGCGGTGAAGCACCGGCTCGGTGTATCCGTTCGGCTGTTCCCTACCCTTCAAGACGAGATCGAGGGCGGCCTGGAAGGCGATCGAATCATCGAAATTGCCGGCCATCGGCTGATAGGCGGGATCCGACGCATTCTGCCCGTCGACGACGGCCGCCATGCGTTTCATCGTCTCGACGATCTGAGCTTCGGTGACGACCTTGTGATAGAGCCAGTTCGCCATATGCTGGGCCGAAATGCGCAGCGTCGCGCGATCTTCCATCAGGCCGACATTGTTGATGTCGGGCACCTTCGAGCAGCCGACGCCCTGGTCAACCCAGCGCACGACGTAGCCGAGGATGCCCTGGGCATTGTTGTCGAGTTCGCGCTGGATTTCCTCCGGCGTCCAGTTCGGCCGCACCGCGACCGGCACGGAGAGAATGTCGGAGAGCTTGGCGCGGGCGCGATCCTTCAGTCCCTGCTGAACACGGGCGACATTGACCCGGTGATAATGGGTGGCGTGCAGGGTTGCGGCCGTCGGCGACGGCACCCAGGCGGTGTTGGCGCCGGCCTTCGGGTGGGCGATCTTCTGTTCGAGCATCGCCGCCATCAGATCCGGCATCGCCCACATGCCCTTGCCGATCTGGGCGTGGCCGGCAAGGCCGCATTCGAGGCCGATGTCGACGTTCCAGTTCTCATAGGCGGAAATCCACGCCGCCTGGCGCATGTCGCCCTTGCGAATCATCGGGCCGGCTTCCATCGACGTGTGGATCTCGTCGCCGGTGCGATCGAGGAAGCCGGTATTGATGAAGACGACGCGCTCACGGGCGGCACGGATGCATTCCTTGAGGTTGACGGTCGTGCGGCGCTCCTCGTCCATGATGCCCATCTTGATGGCATTGCGCGGCAGGCCAAGCGCATCTTCGACCCGCGAGAAGATTTCGACGGCGAAGGCCACCTCTTCCGGCCCATGCATCTTGGGTTTGACCACATACATGGAGCCGGTGCGGGAATTCTTCCGCCGGCCGGAGGGGCCGATATCGTAAAGCGCGATCAGGCCGGTGATCATAGCATCCATGATGCCTTCAGGCACTTCGTTGCCGTCGCGGTCGAGGATCGCCGGGTTGGTCATGAGGTGGCCGACATTGCGCACCAGCATCAGCGAGCGGCGGTGCACCTCGAAGGCGGCACCATCTGGGCCGGCATATTGCAGATCCGGGTTGAGCTTGCGGATGAAGCTCGTTCCGCCCTTTGCCACCTCTTCCTGCAGGTCGCCCTTCATCAGGCCGAGCCAGTTGCGATAGACGACGACCTTGTCCTCGGCATCGACAGCGGCAATCGAATCCTCGCAGTCCATGATCGTCGTAATTGCCGATTCCAGCCAGACATCGGAAATATAAGCCGGATCGGCTTTCCCGATCGTCGTCGCCGCATCGATGACGATTTCGATGTGAATGCCGTTATTCTTCAGGAGAATATGCGTCGGAGCGGCGGCGTCACCGCGATAGCCGGCAAAATGTTTGCCGTCCGTCAGCATTGCCTGCTCGCCATCGATCGATCTGACGACCAGCGCTCCATCCTTGACGGCGAAGCTTCCGACGTCCTTCCAGCGGCAGTCCTGCAGCGGCACTGATGTATCGAGGAAATCGCGCACCCAGGCGATGACCTTCTCGCCGCGTTTCGGATTGTAGCCCTTGCCCTTTTCGGCGCCGTCGCTCTCGGGAATCGCGTCCGTGCCGTAGAGCGCATCATAGAGCGAACCCCAGCGGGCATTGGCGGCGTTCAGGGCATAGCGGGCATTCATGACGGGAACGACGAGCTGCGGGCCGGCGATCGAGGCGATCTCCGGATCGACATTTTCGGTCGAAACCTGGAAGTCCGAACCCTCAGGCAGGAGATAGCCGATTTCGCGGAGGAAGGACTGGTAGTCGTCCATATCCGTGGGGGCGCCATGCCGGCGGTACCAGTCGTCGATCTTTACCTGCAGGTCGTCGCGTTTTGCCAACAGCGCACGATTTTTCGGGGCGAGATCGTGGACGATGGCCGAAAAATCGGCAAAGAACTTGTCCGCATCGACCGCCAGACCCGGCAGCACCTCCTTGACGAGGAAATCATGAAGGACGGTTTCGATGGCAAGACCGTTCTTATCAACGCGGCTCATGCGACATTCTCCCTGGCAACGACTTTGAATGCTGCCACTTTGCCCGGCTTTCATTCATAGTCAATTCTGCAACAATTCGAAAGATTTATGCCCTCGTGGAAATTATGCGCGGTGTCACGCGCATCGGCAGCCCGTTCTGCGGCTGCGTCGTCAGCTTCTGCACCGGCCAAGGGTTGGTCTGATCGGTGGAATCGAAACGATAACGATGCATCAGGACGGCAAGGGCGATCACCGCCTCCTGAAGTGCAAATGTTGCACCGATGCAGACGCGCGGACCGGCGCCGAAAGGCAGGAACTGGAAACGGCCGATAGAGCCGCGATTTTCCGGCAGGAAGCGTTCGGGCATATAGGCGCGCGGCCTGTCCCAGTAAAGTTCGTGGCGATGCAACGTCCAGGGCATGATCAGCACCGTGACACCGGCCTCGATCTCGACCCGCTCACCCTTGGGGCTTGTCCAGGAATCATCCGATATGGCGGCGCGATTGATTGACGGTGCCGGCGGATAGAGGCGCAAAGCCTCCTCGAAGGCTGCGCGCGTCTGCGGCATCATATCCAGCCATTCCACTGGTTCGGCCCCATTGGCGAGCACCGCGTCGATTTCTTCTTCCATCGCCTGGCGGATATGCGGGCTGTTCGAGACGCAATACAGCGTCCAGGCCAATGCCCGGGCTGTGGTCTCATGACCCGCGCCGATGAAGGTCAGAATATTGTCTTCGATCTCCTCCTTCGTCAGCCCCTCAGGGCCTGCCTGTTCGAGGAGCAGGGTCAGGAAATCCTCCGGCGCGCTGCTGCGGTCTGCCTTCATCTTTGCGAGCCGCATATCCATCGTGTTGCGCACGATAGCGCGGAATTTCTCCAGCACTTTCTGGCCGCCGATGCGTGTCACACGTGGAACCCAGGACGGAGCGCGCATCAGATCCATCGGATCGACGCGGCCCATGCGATGCAGGAGTTCATTGACATCATCGGCGAAATGGCCGCTCGAGGTGACGATTTCGCCGGAGAACAACGTGTCAGCCAGAATCGCGAAGGTCAGCTCGGTCATGTCGGTGCTGACATCGAAAATTGCGCCTGTCTTGCCTGCGCTCTCATATTTACGGGCATAGTCTTCGGACTGGCGCAGCATCTGCCCGGCGAAGCCTTGGGCATGACGAGGCGTGAAAACGGGCGCCACTGCCTTGCGCGATCTTTTCCAGACGGGACCTTCGGCGGTCAGAAGGCCGTCGCGGAGGATCGGACGCAGGACGAGCTGGCGCACATCCGACATGCGGTAGTTATTGGCATTGTCGACCAGCACATGCTTGATCAGGCCGGGATCGTTGACGATCAGCGTCCTCTGGCCAAAGAAACTGGTGCGGATCCAAGGCAGCGTGTAGGACGGCTCGCCCCAGAGTTCGAGCGGATTGCGCAGGATGATGCGGATGATTTCAAGCCGGCTCGGCGGCACGGTACGCGGCAGCGGTGCTGGCGGGACGAAGGGGTCCGGACGCATGTCCATCGTAAAAGCCTTTCGGGGAAGATCTACGCCTTCCCGGCAAGCTTGAAGCTAGAGCAGGCCCTTAAGTTCGTCCAGCTTGTCGTTGATCAGCCAGCCGTAATAATTCTCTTCCGGCCAAACCGTCGCACCGGCGCCGCGGTTCTTCGCAGCAAGGGCAGCGGCGCGCTGGCGCGAATTGCCGACATTATAGAGCGTCGCCGTCAGGCCGGGATTGCCCGAGATATCCATGCCGGCGATCTCCTTGTAATCGTCGATCGACCTGCGGATCGAGGCCGCGACGAAGGCGAGCGAGATATCGGGATCCATGATGGCCTTGTAGACGGCGCCGGCATTCTTCTCGTTCAGCTTCGGATAACCCGACACGCGGGTCACGAGATCGGAGAGCATCAGCGCCGTCAGCGGATTGACCTGGCCGAGGCCGAAGGTTTGACCGGCATAGAAGGGCTGGAAGAAGACTGCGCTGAAGCGGTTGTTGGGGAAGCTCGTACCACCCACCGTCTTGCCGCGGAAATCGGTTTCCCAGACATCTTCGCGGCAGGACCAGAGCGTGTAGGAATCGCTCTTGCTTTTGCATTCGGCAAATTGCGGCCGCGCCACGAATTCGTCGACGTTTTCGCCGTCATAGGCGAAGCGGAAGCTTTCTCCGGCATAGGAGGCAGCCTTGACATAATAGGCCTGCAGCCGGTCGTAGGCGTCGACATTATAGGTGTGTTCGCCGACGATCGCGCCGACGACATGGATGGGATTGATGCCGTAGGCGCTGGAGATCTTGCGGATCTTGCTCATCAGCTCGCGATCGGTCGCCAGAAGCTCATGAACCTTTTCGTATTTCAGATCGAAGCTGCTCTTGGTGCCCTTGGTGCGCCTGATGGAAGCGCCCGGAATATCGGGCTGCTCGGCGTGACGATTGCCGGCCGGCACCGTCTGCATTGCGAAGGCAGGCGCCGAATTCACCAGGGCAACGGCAATCATAAGGCTTGTCAAAAGGCGTCGCACGATCCGTTATCCCGTCCGTTCCATCGTCCTGTTTGCGATGCGGCTGCCTGGACCAGAATCTTGGCCGAATAAAGCCGAGCAGAAAACAAAACGGGCCTTCACTACAGCGCCGCGCGTCTTTTCAGACGCGCAAAGGACGCTGTAGAACTTTGAATTGCTGCATAATTTTATCCCTAAATCGATCCCGATTTAGGGAATTATGCAGTAGAAAGTAAAAGGCCCGTTGTCGAGAGTGGCGTTCGTCACAATCCGTCATTCATACCGGGAAAGACATGAAGCGGTGCGCCGATATCACAGAATGAAGCGCGACAGGTCGGTATTCTGTGCGAGATCGCCGACATGTTCGCGGACATAGGCGGCATCGATCGTCACGGCCGTCCCGCCCCGATCCGGCGCGTTGTAGGAAATATCGTCGAGGACCCGCTCCATCACCGTCTGCAGCCGGCGTGCGCCAATATTCTCGACGGAGGAGTTCAGATGCACGGCGACATCGGCAAGCGCGTCGATCGCGTCCTCGGTGAATTCGAGGCTCAGGCTCTCGGTTTCCATCAGCGCGCGGTACTGGCGGATGAGGCTCGCTTCCGTCTCGGTCAAGATTCTACGGAAATCCTCCTTGTTCAGCGGACGCAATTCGACACGGATCGGCAGGCGGCCCTGCAGTTCCGGCAGAAGATCCGATGGCTTGGAGACATGGAAGGCGCCAGAGGCGATGAAGAGGATATGGTCCGTCTTGACCGGCCCGTATTTGGTCGAGACCGTCGTGCCTTCGACGAGCGGCAGGAGATCGCGCTGGACGCCTTCGCGAGAAACGCCGGCACCCATGCCGCCATCGCGGGCTGCAATCTTGTCGATTTCGTCAAGGAAGACGATGCCGTCATTCTCGGTGGAGCGAACGGCCTCGCGCTGGATCACTTCGTTGTCGATTAGCTTGTCGGATTCGTCGCGGATCAGGTCACTATAGGAGGCCTTGACTGTGGTGCGGACTTTTTTGGTGCGCCCGCCCATCGCCTTGCCGAACATTTCCGAAAGGTTCAGCACGCCGATATTGGCGCCCGGCATGCCGGGAATTTCGAAGCCACCCATGCCGGAACCGGCATCGGCCACCTCGATATCGATTTCCTTATCGTCAAGGTCGCCGTCCCGGAGCTTCTTGCGGAAGTTTTCGCGCGTGGCAGGCGATGCTGTCGTGCCGACCAGCGCATCGAGAACACGCTCCTCGGCACTCACATGCGCCTTGGCCTGCACTTCGGCCCGCTTCTTCTCGCGCACCAGGCCGATGCCGACCTCGACGAGGTCACGGATGATCTGTTCGACATCACGGCCGACATAGCCGACTTCGGTGAACTTGGTGGCTTCCACCTTGATGAAGGGTGCGCCGGCAAGTTTTGCCAGGCGGCGAGAGATCTCCGTCTTGCCGACGCCGGTCGGGCCGATCATCAGAATATTCTTGGGCATGACTTCATCGCGCAGGCTCGGGTCGAGCTGCTGGCGGCGCCAGCGATTGCGTAGCGCAATCGCAACGGCGCGCTTGGCATCATGCTGGCCGATGATATAGCGATCGAGCTCGGAAACGATCTCGCGGGGGGAAAAAGTGGTCATTGCGTCTCATTCTCCTGGCGGTCCAGGGCCATCAACAGCGCCCGGCCGTAATTAGTCGTTGTTTCGCCAAGTCCTTGAAAGCCCGCCTTGGTATAGGCTCTGATTGCGAATGCATTGTCAGGATGCGGATCGACGAGGATGCGCTGCGCGCCCTTTGCAAAGAGCATATTGCAGAACCCTACCATAAAGGCCGGTCCGTGACCCTTGCCCGCGAGTTCCTCGATGCCGATAAACTGGTCGATGCCGCAGGTGCCCTTGGGCTGACCGGCGAGCGCTTCATCGTCCACGTCGTCGAGATCGGCCGCCTGGATAAAGGCGAAGTCCTTTCCGTCAAGCGTGACGATGAAGCACGAGACGGAGGCCGCATCGATATGCTTTTCCATCGAAGCCAGCGCCTTGGCCGGATCGCTCCACCAGCGCCTGACATGCCGGCTTTCCAGCCATTGGGCGAGAAGCGGCAGGTCAGTCGCGGCAAGCGGCCGGAAGGCATAGGGTTCAGCCTTCGGCATCCAGCGATTCCACCACGACATTATGGTTCGTGTAGACGCAGATGTCGGCGGCGATATCGAGGGCGCGGCGGGCGATCTCCTCGGCCGATTTGTCGGTATCCATGAGTGCGAGGGCGGCCGCGAGGGCAAAATTGCCGCCGGAACCGATCGCCGTCGTGCCATGCTCCGGCTCCAGAACGTCACCATTGCCGGTGATCGCCAGCGTGATCGACTTGTCGGCGACGAGCATCATGGCTTCGAGATTGCGCAGGTATTTGTCGGTGCGCCAGTCCTTGGCGAGCTCGACAGCGGCGCGCATCAGCTGACCGGGATATTGCTCCAGCTTCTTTTCGAGCCTTTCGAGCAAGGTGAAGGCATCGGCGGTGGCGCCGGCAAAACCGGCGATGACTTCGCCCTTGCCGATGCGGCGCACCTTGCGGGCATTGCCTTTCATGACGGTCTGGCCGAGGCTCACCTGGCCGTCGCCCGCCATCACCACCTTGCCGCCTTTTCGAACTGTAATGATTGTTGTCATAAAACACCTGTCTGCCGGGCCGCATACCGGCCCTGTTGAGCCCTATGTAAGTTGGCCGGAGCGGATTGCAAATGGGCCGGCTTTTCTCTTCCCCGGCTTCTGGATATTTCCCGATGCGCCTGATAAGGAACGGCCTTATTCCCGATGGAGGGCCATATGGCCGAGACCGCAGCAAGCCGCACGGGCAGCGTTTCCCGCAAGACCAACGAAACCTCGATTTCCGTTTCCGTCAATCTCGACGGCACCGGCAAATCGACGATCTCGACGGGCGTCGGCTTCTTCGACCATATGCTCGACCAGCTTTCGCGACATTCCCTCTTCGACATGGAGATCGATGCCAAGGGCGACCTGCATATCGACGACCATCATACGGTCGAAGATACCGGCATCGCCATCGGCCAGGCGATCTCCAAGGCACTCGGCGACCGGCGCGGCATCACCCGCTACGCTTCGATCGATCTCGCCATGGACGAGACGATGACCAAGGCTGCGGTCGATCTTTCCGGCCGGCCGTTCCTCGTCTGGAATGTCGCCTTCAGCGCTCCGAAGATCGGCACTTTCGATACCGAGCTCGTTCGCGAGTTCTTCCATGCGCTCGCCCAGAATGCCGGCATCACCTTGCATATTCTCAACCATTATGGCGCCAACAATCACCATATTGCAGAGACATGCTTCAAGGCCGTTGCCCGCGCGTTGCGCACGGCGACAGAGATCGATCGGAGACAGGCGGGCCGTGTTCCCTCGACCAAGGGCACGCTCGTCTGAGCCCTTCAAGGGAGCGGCGGCAATGACATCCAGCTATATCTTTCTGACACCGCCCGGCGGCACGAGCGCCACGGCCGATGAGACGCGAACCATCCGCGATGGCTTCACGCTGCTCGGCTTCCTGTTTCCATGGGTTTGGCTGCTGGCCCATCGGCTTTGGCTGCATGCGGCCGCCGCCTTTCTGCTACAGGGGATTGGCGGTGCGCTGATGGACGAACCGGGCCTCGGGCCGGCGGGGGCGGCAATCCTGCTGGGCGTGAATATTCTGGTCGGTCTCGAGGGCCAGAATTTCCGTGTCCGCAACCTTGCTGCCAAGGGCTGGAACGAAGACGCGCTCATTGCCGCCGATACGATCGGCGTTGCTGAGCAGATCTATTTCTCGGACAGGGCGGCCATCGCAGCTAGTGACGACGCCGCGGCACCGGACTGGCAGAACAAAGCCGGTCCGAACAGCCCGCACGGCCATGCAACATCGCTTGGTCTCTTTGGTTTTGATGGAGGACGCTGACGATGCGCGTCGCGATTATCGACTATGGCTCCGGTAACCTGCGCTCGGCGACCAAGGCTTTCGAGCGTGCCGCCCGCGAAGCTGGCATCGATGCCCATATCGATCTCACCGACAGGGCGGAGGATGTTGCCGCGGCCGATCGTATCGTGCTTCCCGGTGTCGGCGCCTATGCCGATTGCCGGCGCGGCCTCGATGCCGTGCCTGGGATGGCTGAGGTGCTGATCGAAGCTGTCGAGAAGAAGGCGCGGCCGTTCCTCGGCATCTGCGTCGGCATGCAGCTCATGTCCTCGCGCGGTCTCGAGAAGACCGTGACGCACGGTTTCGGCTGGATTCCCGGCAATGTCGTCGAGATGACGCCGGATGATCCGACACTCAAGATCCCGCAGATCGGCTGGAACACGCTCGACCTGAAGCGCGAACATCCGCTCTTCGAAGGAATTCCGACGGGGTCGCACGGGCTGCATGCCTATTTCGTGCATTCCTACCATCTTGCCGCCGAAAACGCCGAGGATGTTATTGCGACGACCGACTATGGCGGTCCGATGACCGCTTTCGTCGGGCGCGACAACATGGTCGGAGCACAGTTTCACCCGGAAAAGAGTCAGAAGCTCGGCCTGGCCCTGATCGCCAATTTCCTGCGCTGGAACCCGTAGAGCATTGTTCACCCAATTCCGGAGACAAAACCGCTACACAGTTTTGCTGGAATTGCTCCAAGGGCTGGCCTTTAATACAGCCGCCGTATTTCCTCTGTATGGAAACGGCGGAACAGGAGTGAGCTCGATGCCGGCTTCACGGAAATCAGCCAAGGTGTTCTACACGTTGCGGCCCTCCAGGGAAGGCTTGCCACCCTTTTCTGATATCAAGCTTCCCGGCGGCACGATCATCCGCCGTGTCGACGAAGCCATCCACAGGAAGGCGCTTTCCAATGCAGCCAAGGCGCTGAAAGAAAGGCTGGACCGATGATCCATGACTCTTTCCCCGCAAACGACGGTTCGAGCCGGCGGCAAAACGGGGTCAGCGCCGGCGACATCGCCGAGGCCGTGCTGGAATTCTATATCGATGGCGAGGACGATCTGATCGGCCTGCTCGCCTACGCACTCTACGAGCGGCAAAAGCGCGATTTCGTTCTCAGCCATCGCAAGCGGAACGCCGGGCGTTCGCCCGATGAGGCTGAGCTTGCCGCCGTCAATAGCAACTATCTCTCGACCGACCTGCGCAATACGCTGCGCGACCGCGCCTCGCAGATCCTTTCGAGTTATGCCGAAACCTATGTCGAGGCGATGGAGCCGCAGATCCGGCTGACCGCCGTCAACAGCGATGCCCTGCGCCAGGTGCGAAACATCGAGAAATCGATCAAGAGGCGCCTGGGCTTCTGGCGTCAGGTCCGGGCCGGTTTTGCCGTCACGCTGCTGCTCCTTCTGCTTTTCGGCGCGGCTACCATTGCCGCTGTCTTTTTCCGCTCGGATATCGTAGATGCGTGGAATGCGCTGATGGTACCGACCACTTTACGGACGTAAGACGAGATGATCCTTTTTCCCGCGATCGACCTGAAAGGCGGCCAATGCGTCCGCCTGAAGCTCGGCGACATGCAACAGGCAACGGTCTACAACACCGACCCGGCCGCCCAGGCGCGATCCTTCGAAGACCAGGGTTTCGAATGGCTGCATGTGGTCGATCTAGACGGCGCCTTTGCGGGACATTCGGCCAATGGCGATGCCGTCGAAACGATCCTCAAGGCAACTGACAATCCGGTGCAGCTCGGCGGCGGCATTCGCACGCTCGATCATATCGAGGCCTGGCTGTCGCGCGGGCTGCGGCGCGTCATTCTCGGCACCGTCGCGGTCAGAAATCCGGCGCTGGTCATCGAGGCCTGCCGGAAATTTCCCGGCCATGTCGCCGTCGGCATCGATGCCAAGGGCGGCAAGGTGGCCGTCGAGGGTTGGGCGGAGGCCTCCGAACTCGGTATCATCGAGCTCGCCAGAAAATTCGAGGGCGCCGGCGTCGCCGCGATCATCTACACCGATATCGACCGTGACGGCATCCTGGCCGGCATCAACTGGACGTCGACGCTGGAACTTGCCGACGCGGTTTCCATTCCCGTCATCGCCTCGGGCGGCCTTGCCTCTCTCGACGATATCCGCCGCATGCTGGAGCCCGATGCTCGGAAGCTGGAAGGGGCGATTTCAGGCCGTGCGCTTTATGACGGCCGTATCGATCCCAAGGAAGCGCTGGCGCTGATCCAGGCGGCCCGGACCAAGGAGACCGCATAAATGACCCTCAAGGCCCGTGTCATTCCCTGCCTCGACGTCAAGGACGGCCGCGTCGTCAAGGGTGTCAACTTCCTCAATCTCGTCGATGCCGGCGATCCCGTCGAAGCCGCGAAGGCCTATGATGCGGCCGGCGCCGACGAACTCTGCTTCCTCGACATCACCGCTTCCTCGGACAATCGCGAGACGATCTTCGATGTCGTGTCGCGCACGGCAGACCAATGCTTCATGCCGCTGACGGTCGGCGGCGGGGTGCGTACCATCGCCGATATCCGCAAGCTGCTGCTGTGCGGTGCCGACAAGGTCTCGATCAATTCGGCGGCCGTCAGCAATCCCGACTTTGTCACTGAGGCGGCCGACAAGTTCGGCGACCAGTGCATCGTCGTCTCGATCGACGCCAAGCGCCGGCGCACCCAGGCGGTCGGCGGCGACAATCTCAGCGCCTGGGAAATCTATACGCATGGTGGCCGCAACGCGACCGGCATCGATGCCGTCGAATTTGCCCAGAAAATGGTGGCGCGCGGCGCCGGCGAGCTCTTGGTCACCTCGATGGACCGCGACGGCACCAAGGTCGGCTACGATCTGGAGCTGACGCGGGCGATCGCCGATGCGGTGCGTGTGCCGGTCATCGCGTCCGGCGGCGTCGGCGATCTCGACGATCTCGTCGCCGGGGTGAAGGAGGGGCATGCGAATGCCGTCCTCGCCGCGTCGATCTTCCACTTCGGAACCTATTCCGTCAGCGAGGCGAAGCACTATATGTCGAAGTGCGGCATCGACATGCGTCTCGACTGAACCTTGAAAGCAGACCCATGAGCGGATTTTCCCTTTCCGATCTCGAGAGCATCGTCGAAGAACGATCGAAAGCCTCGCCGGAGCAATCCTGGACAGCCAAGCTCGTGGCTGCCGGCCAGCCGAAAGCGGCAAAGAAGCTCGGCGAAGAGGCGATCGAAGCCGTGATGGCGGCGGTGACCGGCGACCGCGACAACCTGACCTACGAGGCCGCCGATGTGCTCTATCACCTATTGGTCGTATTGAAGATTGCTGAAATACCGTTAGAGAATGTCATGGCCGAGCTCGAGCGCAGAACCGCGCAGTCCGGCCTCAAGGAAAAGGCCAGCCGGCAGAGTTCATGAGTATCGCGACTGAGATTATCGGGGTGCCGGAAACATTGGATCACTTCCAGTCGGAATCCTATTCGCCCTACCACTTCTTCTCTTCCGAACAATGGGCGAAATTCCGCGCCGATACGCCGTTGACGCTGACGAGCGACGAGGTCAAACGGCTGCGTTCGATGGGCGATCCCATTGATCTCGACGAGGTCCGGCGCATCTATCTGTCGCTGTCGCGACTGCTTTCGGCACATGTCGAATCCTCGCAGATGCTGTTTGAACAGCGCAACCGCTTCCTCAGCCTGTCCGATGTGACGAAGACGCCCTTCGTCATCGGCATCGCCGGCTCGGTCGCGGTGGGAAAATCGACCACCGCCCGTATCCTCAAGGAGCTCCTGGGCCGTTGGCCTTCCAGCCCGAAGGTCGATCTCGTCACCACCGACGGCTTCCTCCATCCGAACGCCGTACTGCAGCGGGAAAAGCTGATGCAGCGCAAGGGCTTTCCGGAAAGCTACGACACGGCTGCGATCCTGCGCTTCCTCTCGGCGATCAAGGCCGGGCGGCCGGATGTGAAGGCGCCCAGCTATTCACACCTCGTCTACGACGTGCTGCCGGACGAATACAAGATCGTCGACCGGCCCGACATCCTTATCTTCGAAGGCATCAACGTGCTGCAGTCGCGCGACTTGCCTGCGGGCGGCAGGATCGTGCCGATGGTCTCCGACTTCTTCGACTTCTCGATCTATATCGATGCCGCGGAAGACGAGATCCACAACTGGTATGTCACGCGCTTCATGCGGCTGCGCGAGACCGCCTTCCGCGATCCGAATTCCTATTTCCATCGCTATGCGTCGATCAGCGACGCGGAAGCGCTCGAAATCGCCGAGGATCTTTGGGCAAACATCAACCTGAAGAACTTGCGCCAGAACATTCTGCCGACTCGTCCGCGCGCCGATCTCATTCTGAAAAAGGGCAAGGATCACCTGATCGAACAGGTCGCGCTGCGAAAACTATAGCGACGCCTATATTTTAGGGATTGACGCGGCGGAGCGTCAGATTGATGCGGCCGCCATTCTTCAGCAGCGTCGGCGTCGCCGGATGGATGCGGTCGACGCCATGGAAACAAAGCCTCCCCTCGCCACCCAGCACGACCAGGTCACCGCTCGAAAGCTTGAAAGATAGCGTGCGATCATTGCGGCTGAGGCCGCCGACGCGAAAGAGGCAGCTGTTGCCGAGCGAGATCGAGACGACCGGGGCTTTGAGATCCTGTTCGTCCTTGTCCTGATGCAAGCCCATGCGCGCTTCGTCGGAGTAGAAATTGACGAGGCAGGCTTCCGGCGGCCTGTCGTAACCTGAAACATCATTCCAGATATCGAGCAATTGCTGCGGCATATCAGGCCAAGGGCGGCCGGTTGCCGGGTGCGTCGGCTGGTAGCGATAGCCGCGCTCTTTGTCCGTCACCCAGCCGAGCGGCCCGCAATTGGTCATGCGCACGGACATCGGCTTGCCGGTGCCGGGCATGGCGGGCATATAAAGCGGCGCTTCGGCGACGACGGCACGGATCACCTCGACCAATGCCTCCTGACGCGCTCGGTCGAGGTAACCGGGGAGATGGCGGATGCCGCTCAAGAGTTCCGGCATATCATTCACCGCTGCCGCCGGGGCGGCCGCGCATTTTCTTGACTTCCGAGCGACCGGACTTTTCCTTCAGGCGGCGTTCGACCGAACCCTTGGTCGGCCTGGTCTTCTTGCGCGGCGGCGGCGGCGGCTTGGCGGCCTCGAGGATCAGTTCCTTCAGCCGGTCACGCGCATCCTCGCGGTTGCGGTCCTGGCTGCGAAACCGGCTCGCTTCGATCATCAGCACGCCGTCCTTCGATAGACGCCGGCCGGCGAGCTTGGTCGCATTGGCCTTGACCCGATCGTTGAGCGAGGGCGAATTCGGAATGTTGAAGAACAGCTGGACGGCCGTCGAGACCTTGTTGACGTTCTGCCCGCCAGGGCCGCCTGCCAGAACGAATTGTTCCGTCAGCTCCCATCCGGCGATGGTGATCCTGTCATCGATATAGAGCGCGTCGCTGGCCATGCGGCGTTCTATCTCACATCGGCGGCGAATTGAAAATATCGGCTGTGACATGGAAAACCCGGCGATCTTGCGATGCCGGGTTTCACGTGAGTCAGAGGTTTGATCTGCTTATTCGGCAGCGACCTTTACGCCGGGGGCCGCATCACGGACGCCGCCGTCGACGTGATCCTCGAATTTGGCGAAATTCGCGATGAACATCGAGACCAGCTTTTCGGCCTGGGCGTCATAGGCTGTCTTGTCGGCCCAGGTCGAACGCGGATCGAGAATGCCGCCGTCGACGCCATTGACCGCGACAGGCACGGCGAAGCCGAAGTTCGGATCCGCACGGAATTCGACATTGCCGAGTTCGCCAGCCAAGGCGGCAGCAAGAAGCGCGCGCGTCGCCTTGATCGGCATGCGCTTGCCGGTGCCGTAAGCGCCGCCAGTCCAGCCGGTATTGACAAGCCAGCATTCGACGCCGTGGCGGCCGATCAGCTCCTTGAGCAGATTGCCGTATTCAGCCGGATGCCGCGGCATGAAAGGTGCACCGAAGCAGGTGGAAAAGGTCGCCTCAGGCTCGACGACACCCTTTTCGGTGCCGGCCACTTTGGCAGTGTAGCCGGAGAGGAAGTGATACATCGCCTGGTCGGGCGTCAGCCGGGCGATCGGCGGCATCACGCCGAAGGCGTCGGCAGTCAGCATGATGATCGTCTTCGGATGGCCGGCGATACCGGTTTCCGATGCGTTCGGGATGAAATCCATCGGGTAGGCGCAACGGGTATTCTCGGTCAGCGATCCATCATTGAAATCCGGCTCGCGGGCTTCGTTCAGAACGACGTTTTCGAGGACGGTGCCGAAGCGCTGCGTCGTCGCGTAGATCTCCGGCTCGGCTTCGGCCGAGAGGCGGATGGTCTTGGCGTAGCAGCCGCCTTCGAAGTTGAAGATACCGTTTTCGCTCCAGCCGTGTTCGTCATCGCCGATCAGCGTCCTGGCCGGATCGGCCGAAAGCGTCGTCTTGCCGGTGCCGGAAAGGCCGAAGAAGACCGCCGCGTCACCGTCCGGGCCGACATTGGCCGAGCAGTGCATCGGCATCACGCCCTTGGCCGGCAGCAGGTAGTTGAGCACGGTGAAGACCGATTTCTTCATTTCGCCGGCATAGGAGGTGCCGCCGATGAGGACGATACCGTTGGTGAGATCGCAGGCGATCACCGTTTCCGAACGGCAGCCGTGGCGGGCCGGATCGGCCTTGAAGCTCGGCAGATCGATGATCGTCAGCTTCGGCACGAATGTGGAAAGCGTTGCGGCTTCGGGACGGATCAGCAGATTGCGGATGAACAGCGAGTGCCAGGCGAATTCGGTCACAACGCGCGTCGGCAGAGCATGGCCTTCCTCGGCGCCGCCGACGAGATCCTGGACGAAAAGCTCCTTGCCCGCGGCATGCGCCAGCATATCGTCGCGCAGCACGGCGAAATGCTCCGGCGAGATCGGCTTGTTGTTGTCCCACCAGATTTCGCCATCGGTATTGATATCGCGAACGACGAACTTGTCGCGCGGCGAACGGCCCGTGTGCTGGCCGGTAATAGCCCGCAATGCGCCTTGAGCGGTCAGTTCGGCTTCGCCCCGGCGGATCGCTTCTTCATAGAGCGCGGCGGCGGAAAAGTTGTAGCGAACGCTGGCTGCGCCGCCCAATCCAACCGTTGCCAGCTCTATTGCCGGGTTATGAACTCCGAACATTTCCATGGCTAGTTCCCTTCGCTCAGGCTCGTTGCCGTTAAAACTGAACGTGAAAATACGGGCAGAAATTTTAAAACACAAGATGGAAAACTGGGAAAAATGCAGTGATATCAAACAATTAATCGATTTAAATTTATTGCCACAATTTTAAATCGTTTGAATCGACCGCGTTTAAACACTTTGACGTGCTACTTAAAATTGCTGACAAATTTTACGGCAATCTTCCCCTTTATCTTTGCCACAATTTGTTCCACCTTTATCCTCCATAAGCGCATCCGGTCACTGAGACCGCCTGGGGAGAGCAAATCCGGGAGATTGCGCACTGATGACGGAGACCAACACCATGCCGACAATCGCGCTCGTTGATGACGACCGCAACATCCTCACCTCGGTGTCGATCGCACTTGAGGCTGAAGGATATAAGGTCGAGACGTATACGGACGGTGCCTCGGCGCTCGACGGCCTGCTGGCGCGACCGCCGCAGCTGGCGATCTTCGACATCAAGATGCCGCGTATGGACGGCATGGAACTGCTGCGCCGCCTGCGGCAGAAGTCGGACATTCCTGTCATCTTCCTCACCTCCAAGGATGAGGAGATCGATGAACTCTTCGGCCTGAAGATGGGCGCCGACGATTTCATCACCAAACCGTTTTCGCAGCGTCTGCTGGTGGAGCGCGTGCGCGCCGTCCTGCGCCGCGCGTCAAGCCGCGAAGCCGCCGCCGCCGGCACCAGCCCCACCGGCGCGCCGAAGACCGGCGCAGTGCAGCAGGCCCGCTCGCTGGAGCGCGGGCAGCTGGTCATGGACCAGGAACGCCATACCTGCACCTGGAAAGGCGAGGCCGTGACGCTGACGGTGACCGAATTCCTGATCCTGCATTCGCTGGCGCAGCGCCCCGGCGTTGTCAAAAGCCGCGACGCGCTGATGGACGCAGCCTATGACGAACAGGTCTATGTCGACGACCGGACCATCGACAGCCACATCAAGCGGCTGCGCAAGAAATTCAAGATGGTCGACAACGACTTTGATATGATTGAAACACTCTACGGAGTGGGATACCGCTTCCGCGAAGCAGCCTGAGCCCCGAGCGGCGCAGCGCGCTCCTGCATAATTTCCTAAATCGGCATCGATTTAAGGATTAAATTATGCAGCAGTTCAAAATGTCACAGCGTCCTTTGCGCGTCTGAAAAGACGCGCGGCGCTGTCGGAAATATTGAGGGCTGCGGGCCGGTCCATCCGGCCCCGCCCTTCGAAAGGGCCTGTCATTGGCACAGTTGGTGCAGGAAAGGGATCTGGACGATGCGGAGGGCGTGAGCACCCGTCGCGTTCGAGGCCGCCGTTGGTCGCATCCCTTCACCCTGATCCGCCGCATCTTCGGCAATGCCGTCTTTTCGAGCCTGACGCGGCGCATCCTGTTCTTCAATCTGGTCGCACTGGTGGTGCTCGTCGGCGGCATCCTCTATCTCAACCAGTTTCGCGAGGGGTTGATCGACGCCCGCGCCGAAAGCCTGTTGACGCAGGGTGAAATCATCGCCGGCGCCGTTTCGGCCTCGGCGTCGGTCGATACCAACTCGATTACCATCGATCCGCAGAAGCTGCTCGAGCTGCAGGCCGGCCAGAGCATCACCCCGGTGCCGAACGACGAGGACCTTGAATTCCCGATCGATCCCGAAAAGGTCGCGCCGGTCCTGCGCCGGCTGATCTCTCCGACGCGCACGCGCGCCCGCATCTTCGATGCCGATGCCAACCTGCTGCTCGATTCGCGCCATCTCTATTCGCGCGGCCAGGTGCTGCGCTTCGACCTGCCGCCGGTGGAGGAAGAGAAACAGACCTGGAGCGAGTGGTTCGCCACCCTGTTCAACAAGGCGCTGCAGCCCGGCAATCTGCCGCTCTATAAGGAAGCGCCGGGCGGCGACGGCTCGATCTATCCCGAAGTGATGAACGCGCTCACCGGCGTGCGCGGCGCAGTCGTGCGCACCACTGAAAAAGGTGAACTCATCGTTTCCGTCGCCGTGCCGATCCAGCGCTTCCGCGCCGTGCTCGGCGTGCTGTTGTTGTCGACGCAGGCGGGCGACATCGACAATATCGTCCATGCCGAGCGACTTGCCATCATGCGCGTCTTCGGCGTGGCGACACTCGTCAACGTGCTGCTTTCACTGGTGCTGTCATCGACCATCGCCAATCCGCTGCGCCGTCTTTCGGCGGCGGCCATCCGCGTCCGCCGTGGCGCCAAGACGCGCGAAGAGATCCCCGATTTCTCTGCCCGTCAGGATGAAATCGGTAACCTTTCCATCGCATTGCGCGAGATGACGACGGCGCTCTACGACCGCATCGATGCGATCGAGAGTTTCGCGGCCGATGTCAGCCACGAGCTGAAGAACCCACTGACCTCGCTGCGCAGCGCCGTCGAAACGCTGCCGCTTGCCAAATCCGACGATTCCAAGAAGCGGCTGATGGACGTCATCCAGCACGATGTCCGCCGCCTCGACCGGCTGATCAGCGATATTTCCGACGCCTCCCGTCTCGACGCCGAACTCGCACGCGTCGATGCCGGCTCCGTCGATATGGAGGTGCTGCTGCGCGACCTCATCGAGGTTTCGCGCCAGGTGAGGAGCACCAAGAAGCAGGTGGAAATCGAATATGCGATCGAACGCAAGCCGAACGTCAAGACACGCTTCGTCGTCAACGGCCACGATCTACGCATCGGCCAGATCATCGCCAACCTGATCGAGAATGCCCGCTCGTTCGTGCCGGAAAAGGGCGGCAAGATTGTCGTGCGGCTGGTGCGGACACGCTCGCGCTGCGTCACCACGATCGAAGACAACGGCCCCGGCATCCAGGCGGAAAATATCGACCGCATCTTCGAGCGCTTCTATACGGACCGGCCGGAGGCGGAAGGTTTCGGCCAGAATTCGGGGCTCGGCCTTTCGATCAGCCGGCAGATAGCCGAAGCGCATGGCGGTTCCCTGAGAGCCGAAAACATCATCGATGCCGAGAGCGGGCATGTGCTCGGCGCGCGCTTCATCCTCTCTTTGCCAGTCGGCGCCGCAGCATGACCGAAGCAGCCTTCAACATCCATGCCACGGCGATCGTCGTCGGTAAGACGGGGCTGCTGTTCAGCGGCCCCTCCGGCTGGGGCAAATCGATGCTGGCCTTCACCTGCATGACCGAGGCGCGCCGCCTCGGACTGTTCACGGCGCTGGTCGCCGACGACCAGGTTCTTCTCTCAGCAGAGGCCGGCGCGGTGATTGCCACGTGCCCGCCGTCGATCACCGGGCTGATCGAGCTTCGCGGCACCGGCATCGTTCATCAGGACCATATTCCCAGGGCGACCATGCATTATGCCGTGCTTCCAGGCAGCGCTACGGGTGAAAACCGGGTGCCTCCCGAGAGCGAAATGGTGAGCCTTGCCGCCGATTTTTCGCTTCCCGCATTGCGGTTGCTCACAGGCGTCTGCTCACCCCTTGCGATCCTGATGGCAAAAGTGCCGGATATCGGGCGCTGAGGTCTTCCGGATTGGTCAATCTGCCTTATATATTCGCATTTTTATCTTGCACTTCGGCTTTTCATAGCCAAGATGTGCCCCCACCGGTGGACGTAATTGCTGCATTGCGATATTGGGTCCACCGTTTGCGTCTATGGGAGCAGTAATATCATGATCGGACTTGTGCTTGTCACGCATGGCAAGCTGGCTGAAGAGTTTCGTCATGCTGTCGAGCACGTCGTCGGTCCTCAGAAATTCATCGAGACGGTCTGTATCGGCCCCGAAGACGACATGGACCAGAGACGGCAGGACATTCTGGAAGCGGTTTCCGGTGCCGATGATGGCCATGGCGTCGTCATCCTGACCGACATGTTCGGCGGCACGCCGTCCAATCTCGCCATATCAGTCATGAGCAGCGGCTATACCGAAGTCATTGCCGGCGTCAACCTGCCGATGTTGATCAAACTTGCCGGGGTGCGCGGCGAGAACAACATGGAGAAGGCGCTGGTGGAGGCATCCGAAGCCGGGCGGAAATATATCAATGTCGCGAGCCGTGTGCTTAGCGGAAAATAACGGGCCTTCATGACATCGCTCTCCCGGGAACTTCTTATCATCAACAAGCGCGGTCTTCACGCGCGCGCTTCCGCCAAATTCGTGCAGATGGTCGAGACCTTCGATGCCGCCATCACCGTTACCAAGGATGGAATGACGGTCGGCGGAACCTCCATCATGGGCTTGATGATGCTTGCGGCAAGCCCCGGCTCGAGCGTCGTCGTCTCGGCGAGCGGCAGCCAGGCCGAAGAAGCGCTGGAGGCCCTGGACCAGCTGATCCAGAACAGGTTCGGCGAGGAGATGTGAGCTCCGATCGAGCTCATATAAACATATAAAGACTTCTTTATATCCTTATTGCCATCACCGGCGAAGCCTGCTAAACGGCGGACATGCCGTGCGCTTGCACGCGGGTCATCTTCGCGCCTGCGCCAATTTTGAGACGTTTTTCAGCCTGGAGGCCTCTATGAGCACTGAAAAAGATTATGTCGTCGCCGATATCGGTCTTGCGGATTTCGGCCGCAAGGAAATTACGATCGCCGAAACCGAAATGCCGGGACTGATGTCCTGCCGCACCGAATTCGGCCAGACAAAGCCGCTGAAGGGCGCGCGCATTACCGGCTCGCTGCACATGACCATCCAGACGGCCGTGCTCATCGAAACGCTGGTCGCGCTCGGCGCCGAAGTCCGCTGGGCCTCGTGTAACATCTTCTCGACGCAGGATCATGCCGCTGCCGCGATCGCCGCTTCCGGCGTGCCTGTCTTCGCCATCAAGGGCGAGTCGCTCGAGGATTACTGGGTCTACACCGACAAGATCTTCCAATGGGCCGATGGCGGCCTTTCCAACATGATCCTCGATGACGGCGGCGACGCCACCATGTACATCCTGCTCGGCGCCCGCGCGGAAGCCGGCGAGGACGTGCTGTCTCATCCGCATTCCGAAGAAGAGGAAATCCTCTTCGCACAGATCAAGAAGCGCCTTGCCGCTTCGCCTGGCTGGTTCACCAAGCAGCGCGACGCGATCAAGGGCGTCACCGAGGAAACGACGACCGGCGTCAACCGCCTTTACCAGCTCAGCCAGAAGGGCCTGTTGCCCTTCCCGGCGATCAACGTCAACGACTCGGTCACCAAGTCGAAGTTCGACAACAAATATGGCTGCAAGGAATCGCTGGTCGACGGCATCCGTCGCGGCACCGACGTCATGATGGCCGGCAAGGTTGCCGTCGTCTGCGGATACGGCGACGTCGGCAAGGGTTCTGCCGCTTCGCTCTCCGGCGCCGGCGCCCGCGTCAAGGTGACTGAAGCCGATCCGATCTGCGCATTGCAGGCTGCGATGGACGGTTATGAAGTCGTTCTCCTTGAGGACGTCGTTTCCTCGGCCGATATCTTCATCACCACCACCGGCAACAAGGATGTCATCCGCATTGACCATATGCGGGCGATGAAGGATATGGCGATTGTCGGCAATATCGGTCACTTCGACAACGAAATCGAAGTCGCTGCGCTGCGCAATCTCAAGTGGACCAACGTCAAGCCGCAGGTCGACCTGATCGAATTCCCCAAGGGCAACCGCATCATCCTCCTTTCCGAAGGCCGTCTGCTCAACCTCGGCAACGCCACCGGCCATCCGTCCTTCGTGATGTCGGCTTCGTTCACCAACCAGACGCTGGCGCAGATCGAACTCTTCACCAAGCCCGACCAGTATTCCAACCAGGTCTATATTCTGCCGAAGCATCTCGATGAAAAGGTCGCACGCCTGCATCTCGACAAGCTCGGCGTGAAGCTGACTGAGCTTTCTGCGGAACAGGCTGCCTATATCGGCGTCTCGCCGAAGGGCCCGTTCAAGTCCGACCACTACAGATATTGATCTGATCGTTAATATCCACAAGATGTAGAAGCCGCGGCATTGACAAATGCCGCGGCTTATTTTTTGGACGCTCCCTTCCCGCCGATTCCCTTCCGAAGTATTGTTTTAGGACTTGATTCGTGGCGCCGGACGCTGTCCGGCAGCTGCGAAAATGGGATGTCTTGTCGTAATGCGGCACATTGAAGGACGGAGACATACCGCGGATGTCGGAAATAAAAAGCAGCCTGCCCGGTCAGGCGGATGATGGCGCTCGCGCCCATCGCCGCCCGCTGATGGCAGGTCAAGGATATAAATCTGCAACGGCACACGAGGCCGCAAAGCAAGAGCACGGACCATTGGCGCGCTTCCTGAAAAGCTGCGCGGCCGGCACGGCGCTTGCCGCCCTGGCGCGGCCGGCTCTGGCACAGGCGGAGCAGCAGGCGGCGGCCTCGGCTCACCTCTTCACATCCTCGCAGGTGATCGGTGTTTCCGTCGTCATCGGCGTCATATCGGCAGCCCTGCTGTCGACGCTGTGGCTCGTGCGTCAGCGCGGCAACCTGGAAAACGAGAGCCGGGAAATCCGCTCGGCGCTCTCCGATGCCCAGCAGCGCATTTCGCAATACCAGGCTCTGATCGCCGACAAGAACCGGCGGATCGTCATCTGGGACGGCAATGCGCGTCCCGAACTGCTCGGCCAGCTTCCGCCTGAGACCGGCGCGCCGCAGGACGGCGAATTCCTGGCCTTCGGCCTGTGGCTGAAATCACGTTCGGCTTCCGAGCTGGAAAAGGCGATCGACCGGCTGCGCGACGAGGCGCAGAGCTTCGACATGGTGGTCGAAACCATCCGCGACGAAATCCTCGAGGCGCAGGGCCGGGTTTCCGGCGGGCGTGCCTTCGTCCGTTTCGTGGCGCTCAACAATCTGCGCGCCGAGCTCGCAGAGCTCAGGATCGAGCGCGACCGGCTGATGACCTCGATCTCTGCCTTCCAGACCATGCTCGACGCGATCGATATGCCGGCCTGGCAGCGCGATCCGGTGGGCCGCCTCACCTGGGTCAACCAGGCTTATGGCGAGGCGGTCGAAGCGCGATCGCCGCAGCAGGCGATCAATGAAGGCCGCGAGATGCTGACGACCGTTGCGCGCGAACGCATTCGCGCCACGACGACGCCGGAATCGCCCTTCCATGACAAGATCTCGACGGTCGTGCGCGGCAACCGCACATTCTTCGACGTCGTCGACGTCAGGGTTCCCGGCGGCTCGGCCGGCATCGCAATCGATGTGTCCGACATAGAGGCCGTGCGCGCCGAGCTGGAACGGACGCTGAAGAGCCATGCCGAAACGCTCGACCATCTCGCCACGCCGGTTGCCATCTTCGACGGCGACCGCCGGCTGCAATTCTACAATCAGGCCTTCGTTGCGCTCTGGGAGCTTGATATCGCCTTCCTCGAGGGCCGGCCTGACAATAGCGAGCTGCTCGAGCGGCTACGGGCGGCCAAGAAACTGCCGGACCAGCTCAACTGGAAAAGCTGGAAGGAAGCCGCACTTTCCGTCTATCGCGCGCTCGACACGCAATCCGATCTCTGGCACCTGCCGAACGGGCAGACGTTGCGCGTCTTTGCGACCGCCCATCCGCAGGGCGGCGCCACCTGGGTGTTCGAAAACCTGACCGAGCAGGTCGATCTCGAAACGCGCTACAACACACTGGTCAAGGTGCAGGGCGAAACGATCGACCATCTTTCCGAAGGTGTGGCGGTGTTCGGTCCTGATGGACGCATCCGCCTTTCCAACCCGGCCTTCCGCGCGCTCTGGGGGATCACCGAAACCGAAGCCAAGCCCGGCACCCATATCCGTGCGCTCGGCGAGGCCTGCGCGCCGTCCTATGATCGGCCGGATGGCTGGAAGACCTTCGCGGAGCTGATCACCAGCTTCGACGACGAACGCCGCTCAGGCCAGGGAACGCTGGAACTCTTCTCCGGCCTGGTGCTCGACTACGCCGTCATCCCGCTGCCGAACGCGCAGACCATGCTGACCTTCGTCAACATGACGGACAGCGTGCGTGCCGAGCGCGCGCTGACCGAGAAGAACGAAGCGTTACGCAAGGCCGACGAGCTGAAAAACGACTTCGTCCAGCACGTTTCCTATGAACTTCGTTCGCCACTGACCAACATCATCGGCTTCACCGATCTCCTGCGCACACCGGGTGTCGGGCCGCTGAATGACCGGCAGGCCGAATATATCGACCACATCTCGACCTCGTCCTCTGTTCTGTTGACGCTCGTCAACGATATCCTCGACCTTGCGACCGTCGACGCCGGCATCATGCGCCTCAACTATGCGGATATCGATCTCAACGATCTGCTCGACGACGTCTCGATGCAGATCGCAGATCGCCTGCATGAAAGCGGTGTCGCGCTTGAAATCACCGCACCCGCCTATCTCGGCTCGATCGTTGCCGATCCACAGCGGCTGAAGCAAATCCTTCTGAAGCTTCTGTCCAATGCGGCGAATTTCTCGCCCGAAGGCACTTCGATCTCGCTGGAATGCCATCGCGAAGGCACGGATTTCGTCTTTTCCGTCAGCGATCGCGGCCCCGGCATCTCACCCGATATGATCGCGACCGTCTTCGACCGGTTTGCCACGGGGGCAAAAAGCGGCAAACGCGGCGGCGCCGGCCTCGGCCTCTCGATCGTCGACAGCTTCGTCAGTCTGCATCATGGCGATGTGACGATCGACAGCGAGCCGGGCAAGGGCACGACTGTCGTCTGCCGTATCCCCTCGGTCGATGTACCGCATTCCGCCGCCGCCGAATGACGACCAGCGATGCGATCTCGCTTTTCCTGAAAGACGAGGCGGCCACCATCCGCCTCGGCGAAGATCTGGCGCTGGCCCTGAAGGCCGGCGATTGCCTTGCACTTTCCGGCGATCTCGGCGCGGGGAAATCCTCGCTCGCCCGGGCGATCCTCCGCGCCATGGCCGATGACGAGGGGCTCGAGGTTCCGAGCCCGACCTTCACGCTGGTGCAATCCTACGACCTGCGCATTCCCATTTCGCATTTCGATCTCTACCGGCTCGGCGACCCCGCCGAACTGACGGAGCTTGGCTTCGACGAGGCCCTGCAGAACGGTATCTGTCTCGTCGAATGGCCTGAGATGGCCGAGAGCGAGCTGCCCACTCAGCGTATCGCACTGACGCTGGAACATGAGGGCAAAGGCCGCCGGGCAACGATTATGGCCTCCGGCATGCAATTCTTGCGCATCCGGCGCGTCCTGGCGATCCGCGATTTCCTTGATGATTCCGGTTATCCCGCAGCGAAACGCCGATTCCTGACCGGTGATGCCTCGCTTCGCGCCTATGAGGCGATCTATCCGAAGGCCGGCAGCCAACGCATCATCCTGATGGACTGGCCGCCGCTTGCTGAAGGCCCCCCGGTTCTGGACGGCAAACCCTATCCCAAAGTCGCGCATCTTGCCGAAAACGCTTATCCGTTCGTGGCGATCGCCGATACGCTGCGCAAGGATGGTTTTGCGGCGCCCGAAGTCTACAGGGTGGATTATAACAAGGGTATCCTGCTGATCGAAGATCTCGGCAGTGACGGCGTGCTGGATGCCCACGGACAGCCTATTATCGAACGCTATCGCGCAAGCGTTGCGTGCCTCGCCAGACTGCACGCTCTGAAACTTCCGCACGACATCCCCGTTGGAAAGGGACATGTCCATCATATTCCTGATTTCGACCGTACGGCGATGAAGATGGAGGTGCGGCTGGTGCTCGACTGGCACCTGCCCTGGAAACGTCAGGGTGTGCCCGCAACGGAGGCCGAACGGGCGGAATATCTGGCGATCTGGGACGCGCTCATCGACGAGCTCGCAACGGCCGAGAAGAACCTGCTGCTGCGCGACTTCCATTCGCCAAACATCATCTGGCGCGAACATGAAAGCGGTATTCGCAAGATCGGCCTCATCGATTTCCAAGACGCGATGATCGGCCCCACGGCTTATGACCTTGCCTCGATCGTCCAGGATGCGCGCGTAACGATCGAGCCGGACCTCTTCCGGCAGCTGATGGACGATTATCTAACGCTTCGCCGCGCGCAGGGCGGTTTCGACGAAGCCGGATTTATGAAGGCCTGGGCGATCATGTCTGCTCAGCGCAATTGCAAGCTTGCCGGCCTCTGGGTGCGCCTGTTGCAGCGCGACGGCAAGCCGGGTTATCTGAAACATATGCCGCGCACGCTTTCCTATCTGAACGTCGCGCTCAAGCATGAAACGCTTGCCCCCTTGCGCGATTGGTGCGCAAGGGCTGGAATAGGCCAGAACGAATCATAAGTTCCGGATCAGAATGACCATCAGACAAGCCATGGTACTGGCCGCGGGTCTCGGAACCCGCATGCGCCCGATCACCGATACGATCCCAAAGCCGCTGGTGAAGATCGACGGCAAGCCGATGATCGACTACTCGCTGGATTCGCTGGTGGCGGCCGGCGTCGAACGCGCCGTCGTCAACGTTCACCACCACGCCGACCAGATGCTCGACCATCTGAAGAATTATCACGGCCTCGACATCATCATATCGGACGAGCGGGACGCACTGATGAATTCCGGCGGCGGCCTGGCCAAGGGGCTGATGCTGCTTAGCCGCGACAATATCTTCGTTATGAATGCCGATCTCTTCTGGATCGGCGAACAGCAGGGGCGGCCGACGAATCTACAACGCTTAGCCGGATTCTTCGATGCCGAACGCATGGATATGGCGCTGCTTTGCGTTGGGATCGAGGATACGACGGGGCACAACGGCAAGAACGACTTCAGTCTTGCGGCCGATGGCCGGCTGACGCGTTATCGCGACGATCCATCCAATCCCGTCGTCTATGCCGGGGCAATCGCTATGAACCCGTCGCTGTTCGACGATGCACCGAAGGATGCCTTCAACCTCAATATCTATTTCGACAAGGCGATCGCGCGCGGACGACTTTTCGGCACGGTGCTCGAAGGCCATTGGCTGACTGTCGGCACGCCGGAGGCGATCGGCGAGGCGGAGGAAACGATCCGGCGACTGCGGACGTTTGCGTAAGCCATGGCGGAGCGGCACCAGCCACGCATCACCACGATCCCCGCAGGCCTCTCCTTCCTGAAAACGCTGGCGACGACACTGTGCGACGGCCGATTGACGCCGATTTTCCGGCATGACGCCGATGATCCGCTATCGCTTGCCAAAGTGACGATCTACCTGCCGACCCGGCGCGCCGTGCGTGTGCTGCGGTCGGAATTCGTCGACCTGCTCGGCGGCCGCTCGGCGATCCTCCCCGTCATCCGTCCGCTGGGCGAAACCGACGACGATAGCGGCTATTTCGACGAGGCGCTGCCGGCAACGATCGATCTCGCCCAGCCGCTGTCGAATATCGCCCGTCTGCTGGAGCTTGCGCGCCTGATCCTCGCCTGGCGAAACAAGCTGCCGGAGATCGTCCGCCACATCCACTCGGACTCGCCGCTCGTTGCGCCGGCAAGCCCGGCGGATGCGATCTGGCTCGCCCGTAACCTGGCGGAATTGATCGATTCCATCGAGACGGAGGATCTCGACTGGTCGGAATTGTCGAAACTCGACACCGGCGACTATGCCGCCTGGTGGCAGCTGACGGCGGAGTTCCTGCAGATCGCCAGCGCATTCTGGCCGGAGCGGCTGTCCGAACTCGGCAAATCCTCGCCGGCGCGGCACAGAAACGCCATTCTCCGGGCTGAAGCAAGCCGGCTTTCTGCGACGAAACCGGCCGGACCGATCATCATCGCCGGTTCGACAGGGTCCGTTCCCGCCACCGCCGATCTCATTGCCGCCGTCGCCCATCTACCGGAAGGTGTGATCGTGCTTCCGGGTCTCGATCTCTCCATGCCCGAAGGGCACTGGCAGATGGTCGCGCCAGAACCGGCGCCCGGCCAACACGCCAGTCCCGCAAGCCGGAGCCATCCGCAATATGGTCTGTCGGTGCTGCTCAAGCGGCTAAAGCTGACACGCGCCGATGTCACGCTCCTCGACAGACCGGAGGCCGATCTTGAGCGGCGCGCCGAAATCCTGTCGCGGGCCCTTGCCCCGGCGGAGGCGACCAGCGACTGGGGGGCGTGGAAGAACGGCCTGCCGGCCGGCGCGCTGACTTCGGCCTTCTCTGATATTTCGCTAATCGAAGCGGCCAATGAGCGCGAGGAAGCGACCGCAATTGCCATCGCGCTCCGCCTTGCGCTGGAAAGACCGGGACAGGACAGCGAGAGCCGGGCAGCACTCATCACTCCGGACCGCAATCTCGCTCGGCGGGTGATGGCCGAGCTTTCCCGCTTCGGCATCCTCGCCGACGATTCGGCGGGTACGCCGCTTTCGGCCATGCCGCAGGGCACCTTGCTGCAATTGCTGCTGGAGGCGGCGCTGCGGCCGGGCGATCCGGTGGCGATCGTCTCGCTGCTCAAACATCCGCTTGCCCGCTTCGGCCTGGAACGCGACGCCTTGATTTCCGCCACAGAGGCTCTCGAGCTGCTGGCACTGCGCGGCGGGGTGGCAGAGGTGGATATCAGTACGCTTGAATCGCTGCTCACTCACCAACTTGCCGAACAGGCCCTGGACAGGCACGCGCCGCAATGGCGAAAAGCGCTTTCGCCTGAGGCCGCCGAGGCCGCATTCGACCTCGTCCGGCGGGTCGCACAAGCGACCGAGCCACTGGCTTCGGCGCTGATGCGGCACCGGCCGGAAGATCGCGGAAGAACGGTGCGCTTCACATTGTCGGAATGGGCGGAGCGCACCGGCCGTTCGCTTGAAGCGGTCGCGGTCGATCCACAAGGCAATCTCGCCGATCTCTGGTCGAACGAAGCAGGAGACGCCCTCGCCGCCCTGCTCAGTGAAGTGATCGACACGGACGGCCAGATGGAGGCCGACGGACCGCAATGGATCGACATCATGGCGGCGCTCGCCGCCGGTCATGCGGTGAAGCCGCGAGCGCTCAGCCATCCGAGGCTCTTCATCTTCGGCACGCTGGAAGCCCGCCTGCAGAGCGTCGATACGTTGATCCTCGGCGGCCTGAACGAAGGCACCTGGCCGGGACAGACCGCCAACAACCCCTTCATTCCGCGCATGATGAAGACGGAGATCGGGCTCGAGCCGCCGGAGCGGCGCATCGGCCAGCTGGCGCATGATTTCGAGATGGCAAACGGCACGCGCCATCTGATCTATTCGCGCGCGCTGCGCCAGGGCTCGACGCCGACCGTTGCCTCGCGTTGGCTGCAGCGGCTGCTGGCGCTCGGCGGAGAGGCATTCGAAGCGGAATTGAAGGGACGCGGCAACCGGTTCCTCCAATGGGCCGCTCTCATCGATCGGGGAGATGCTCAGGCGCCGGCGCAGCGCCCCTCGCCGAAACCGCCGCTGAAGCTGCAGCCGAAATCCTATTCCTTTAGTGAAGTCGGCCGGCTGCGCCGAGATCCCTATGCCATCTATGCCCGCCGTGTCTTGCGGCTCGACCCCGTCGACCCGTTCAATCGCGATCCAGGGGCGGCCGAACGCGGAACGCTCTACCACAAGATCATCGACCGTTTCATCCGCGAGCCTCACATCGCCGGCACGCCGGATGCGGCAGCGGCGATGGAGCACGTCCTTTCCGAGCTTTTCGACATGGAAAAGTTGCCGCCGCATATCGATGCCGTGTGGCGGCCGCGCTTTCGCGCGGTGGCCCGCGCCTTCCTCGAATGGGAAGCTGGACGCCGGCATGGCATCCTGAAAACCCTGACGGAGGTACGGGGCGGTATGGAGCTGGAGCCGATCAATATCCGGCTTACCGGCGTCGCAGACCGGATCGACGTCACAGGACCACACTCGGCCGACATCATCGACTACAAGACCGGCTACAATCCCTCACCGGCGCAGGCCCGCGTGCTGCTCGATCCGCAGCTTGCGCTTGAAGCGGCCGCCTTGAGCGCCGGTGCCTTCCGCGATGCCGGCAGCCTCGTGCCGCAGGACCTTCTCTACGTGCGTCTGCGACCCGGAAGCCGCTTCCAAGTCGATACTGTCAACAACGAGAGCTCGGCCCGTAGCGACAAGGCGAAATCGGCGATGGACCTCGCCGCCGAATCGATCGACCAGCTGGTCAAATTCGTGGGGTTGCTGCAATCCAACGAAAGAGGCTTTACCTCGCGGCTGATCCCGGCCCAGCAATTCGATTTCGGCGGCGACTACGATCATCTCGCCCGCGTCTCCGAATGGTCGACGGCCGAAACCGAAGAGGGCGGTGATGAGTGATGTGACCGCCCTTCCCAACGACGACGATCCGGGCGCCTGGATCGGCTGGACGACCATCCAGCAGGCCATTGCCTCGGATCCACTGCGTTCAGCATGGGTCTCGGCCAATGCCGGTTCCGGCAAGACACATGTGCTGACACAGCGCGTCATCCGGCTGCTGCTATCAGGTGCGCGGCCTTCCGCCATTTTGTGCCTCACCTACACCAAGGCTGCGGCGTCGGAAATGTCGAACCGCGTCTTCGAACGACTGGCGGAATGGGTGGTGCTTGACGATGAAGACCTCAGCCGGCGGATCACACAGATCGAGGGTACGGCTCCCGACGGACTGAAGCTTGCCGAGGCCCGCCGGCTGTTTGCCAAGGCGCTGGAGACCCCCGGTGGACTGAAAATCCAGACGATCCATGCCTTTTGCGAGGCACTGCTGCATCAATTCCCGTTGGAGGCCAACGTTGCCGGGCATTTCTCTGTTCTCGACGATCGCGCGGCGGTGGCGCTGCTTTCCGATGCGCGCCGGGCGCTGCTGACGGCAACGGCGCCGGAGGAAGACAACGCCCTTGCCGAGGCGTTCGCCTACGTGCTCAATCTCGGCGACGAATCCGGACTGGAGAATCTGCTCGGCGACATCGTCGCCAACCGCAATGCCATTCGTCGTTTCACGGCGACAGCCGAACAGCAAGGCGGCGTGGAAATGGTTCTGCGCAAAAGACTTGGCCTAACTGTCGGCGATACGGAAGACCGGATCGCGGCGCAATATTGGCCATTGCCCGCGCTTTCGGGCGGCACGCTGGAGCTTTATCTCTCGCTCGCCGACAAGAAAGGCGGCGCGAAGGCGCAAGAGGTTGCCTATGGCCTCAGGCTCGCCGGGCGGGAGCGCGATGACGCAAGGCGCGCTGAGATCCTCGAGAAAATCTTTCTGACCGTCAAGGGCGAGCCCAAGGCGGACTCGCAATTCCTCGTCAAGGCCATGCTTACCGAGGCACCGCAGCTGGCGGAGGCCATCGCCATTGCCCGCGCGCATGTCGCAGCAAGCCGCGACCGGCTGAAGCTGATGCGGATGTACGGCGCCACGCATGCAGCGCTCGTGCTCGCCGACCGGCTGAATCACGACTATGAGGAGCTGAAGAAGCAGCGCAGCCAGCTCGACTTCGAGGACCTGATCACCCGCACCGCCGACCTGCTGACGAAAAGTGGCGTCGGCCCCTGGATCCATTACAAGCTCGATCGCGGCATCGATCATATCCTCGTCGACGAAGCCCAGGATACCAGCCCGATCCAGTGGAGCGTCATCCAGTCGCTCGCCGAAGATTTCTTCTCCGGCGAAAGCGCCCGGCCGATCGTGCGCACGCTATTTGCCGTCGGCGACGAAAAGCAGTCGATCTATTCCTTCCAGGGGGCGCGCCCTGAGCGTTTTTCCGAGGAGAGCGACCGGACGCGGCGGCGCGTTTCCGACAGCGGGCAGAGTTTTTCCTCCGTGCGGCTGCCGCTGTCGTTCCGTTCGACCGCCGACGTTCTCGAGGCCGTCGACCACATTTTCAAGACACCCGAGAACGCGCGCGGCCTCAGCGCGCTCGGCGAACCGGTCGTGCATCGTTCCAGCCGCATCGGACATCCCGGCGCCGTCGATCTCTGGGAGATGGTTGCGCCGGAAGCGGTGGTGAAGGAGGAGGACTGGACGGCGCCCTTCGACGCGACGCCGGAAAGCGCGCCGGCCGCAATCCTCGCACGGCGGATCGCCCATGCGATCGGCACGCTCGTCGGCCGCGAAACGATCGTCGACAAAGGCAAGGAGCGCCTGATCGAGGCCGGCGACATCCTGGTGCTGGTGCGCAAGCGCGACGCCTTCGTTAACGCGTTGACGCGCGCGTTGAAGCGGCGCGGCGATATTCCCGTCGCCGGTGCGGACAGGCTGGTGCTGACCAGCCATATCGCCGTGCAGGATCTGCTGGCGCTCGGCCGTTTCCTGCTTCTGCCGGAAGACGATCTTTCGCTCACCGCCGTGCTCAAGAGCCCGCTTTTCGATCTCTCGGAGGATGACATCTTTGCGATCGCCGCGTTGCGCGGCGACAATCAGAGCGTCTGGAGCCATCTCAAAAGCTTCGCCGCCGACGGCATCGAGCGTTTCCGCGCTGCCGTCGAGAGGCTGGAGCTGTTTCTCCGGCAGTCCAGGAGCCTTTCGGTTCACGATTTCTATGCGCGCGTGCTGGGCAGCTACGGCGGGCGGCGGCAATTCCTTGCCCGTCTCGGCACCGAGGTCAGCGATATCCTCGACGAATTCCTGACCTTCACGCTCGACCATGAGAGCTCCGGCCTTCCCGGGCTGCAATCCTTCATCTCGACGCTGGAGCTCGAAGCCCCAGTAATGAAGCGCGAGCAGGACAAGGGACGCAACGAGGTGCGGATCATGACGGTGCATGCCTCCAAGGGTCTGGAAGCACCGATCGTTTTTCTCGTCGACGGCGGTTCGAAGGCCTTCACCCATACCCATCTGCCGAAGCTTCGCCTGATCGAGACCGGCCTCGACGAGCCGCCGATGCCCGTCTGGGTTCCTGTCTCCGATCTCGCCAATTCGCTGACGCAGGACGATGCGACGCGTATCCAGATGCTGGCGGAAGAAGAATACCGCCGGTTGCTCTATGTCGCCATGACGCGCGCCGCCGACCGGCTGGTCGTCTGCGGCTATCGTGGCGTGCGCGTGAACAACGACACCTGGCATATGATGATTTCGACAGCACTGCGCGACGACCATCCGCATGTGGAGGCGACCACATTCTCCGGTCCCGATGGGGAATGGCCAGGCATCAAATGGCGTGTGCCGCAGGTGGAACGAAGCTTCGAGCGTGTCGATCGCAGCGAAGAGCGCGGCAGCGACCAGACCCTGCCGGACGGCCTGTTGCGGCCATTGCCGCCGCAGGCTGAGCTTCCTCGGCCGCTCAGCCCTTCCGGCGCCGGGACGATCGTCGATGAAGACGAGGGCGGCCTGCTGGTGGTCTCGCCGCTGTTCGGTGAGAGGGTGCGCAGCGATCACTCACTGGAAAAGGGCAGACTGATCCATCGCATGCTGCAGGCGCTTCCCGAAATTCCGCTTACCGAGCGACCTGATGCGGCGAGCCGCTATGCCGAACGGGCGGCTCGATTCTGGCCGGAAGCCGAGCGGCGCAAGCTTGTCGATTCGGTTCTGAAACTATTGGACGAGGAAGGCCTGCAGGCTGTCCTCGGTGCGCAGGCCCAGCCAGAGGTTTCGATCATGGGAACATTGACGCTCGAAGATCGGCGCTATGCCGTCTCCGGGCGCATCGACCGGCTTGCCGTCCTTGCCGATCGCGTCGTCATTCTCGACTACAAGACCAATCGGGTGCCGCCGGCATCAGAGGAGGCTATCCCCTTCGCGCACCGGGCGCAGCTGGCGATCTATCGCGAGATCCTGACGCCGCTCTATCCTGATAAGCGTATCGATTGCATGCTTGTCTATACCGAGAACGCCTCGCTCTTCACGCTGAGCGAAAAGGCGCTCGGTTTGGCGCTTGCAGCGGTCAAGACAAAGTGAAATACCGGACATTGAAAATTCGGCACCGCACCATCACATGTGGTTCAACACCCAATTCCGTTAAAGGAGAAGCCCATGGCTACCGTGAAAGTCGATATCAATAACTTCCAGTCGGAAGTTCTGGAATCCGCAGAACCCGTCGTCGTCGATTTCTGGGCCGAATGGTGCGGCCCGTGCAAGATGATTGCTCCGAGCCTCGAAGAAATCGCCGTCGAGATGGAAGGCAAGGTCAAGGTCGCCAAGCTGAATATCGATGAGAACCCGGAACTCGCTGCACAGTTCGGTGTGCGCTCCATTCCGACCCTTGCAATCTTCAAGGGCGGCGAAGTTGCCGATATCTCTGTCGGCGCAAAGCCGAAGACGGCTCTTTCGAACTGGATTTCGAGCGCTGCCTGATTGATTTCGGCCAATTCAGATTACATTGACGAAAAAGCCCGGTTCGACCGGGCTTTTTTCATTTCGCAGCCTTCATTTCGGGGGCGTGCCGTTATCGGCAAGCACGTCGCCGACGAGATAGAGAGAGCCGCCGACCAGGATGCGCGGCGGCAATGCCTCTGGATCGAGAACGGCTTTGATCGCTTCCAACGCATCGCCGACCGTCAACATCGGTTCGGCAACCAAACCGGCATCATAAGCCGCATTTGACAATATTACCGGGTCGATCATCGCGTCGCTGCCGCGGATCGGCACGCAGAAAACCTTCTCGACCAGGCCGGTAAAGGCCTTGAAATAGCCGACCGGATCCTTGGTGTTGATCATGCCGGTAATCAGGAAAAGCGGCCGAGATTGGCGCTCCTCGAAATTGGCCATGGCTTCGGCGATCACTTCGCCGGCACCCGGATTATGCCCGCCATCGATCCAGATCTCGGCGCCGGCGGGCGCATGTGACAGCAGCCGGCCCTCGCTCAGGCGCTGCAGCCGACCCGGCCATTCGACCGAACTCATCGCCGTTTCCATCATCGTCTCGGTGACCGTGAAACCCGCCGCCTTGACGGCACGAATGGCGGCGGCGGCATTGGCATATTGATGCCGGCCGGGGAGGCGCGGCAGCGGAAGGTCGGCAAGACCGAATTCGTCCTGGTAGACGAGGCGGCCGTATTCCTCATGCGCCATGAAATCCTGACCGAAGACGGCGCTCGGGCAATGCAGCCGCTCGGCCGTCGACATCAGCACGTCGAGAGCTGCGTCATATTCCTGATGACCGATGACAACGGGAAATCCCGGCTTCATGATGCCGGCCTTTTCGGCCGCGATCAGCTCGACCCTGTCGCCGAGATAGGGCTGGTGATCCAGCGAGATCGGCATGATCACCGAAACGGCCGGATCGGAAATGACATTGGTGGCGTCGAACCGGCCTCCGAGACCGACTTCGAGGATCGCAGCATCGGCCGGCTGTTCGGAAAACAGAATGAAAGTGACTGCCGTCAGGATTTCGAAGACGGTAATGTGCTGTCCTGCATTGGCATCGGCCACGCGGCGCACGGCCTCGGCGAAAACGGCGTCGTCGACAAGCTGCCCGCGTCCGCCCTTGACACCAATGCGATAACGCTCGTGCCAATTGACGAGATGCGGCGAGGTGTGGACATGAGCGCTGTAGCCGCCGGCTTCGAGCAGGGCGCGGCAGAAGGCGGTGACCGACCCCTTGCCATTGGTGCCGGCGACATGGATCACCGGCGGCAGTTTCCTGTGCGGATTGCCGAGCACATCGAGAAGACGAGTGATGCGGTCGAGAGACAGATCAAAACCCTTGGGATGCAATCCCATGAGCTTGTCGATCTCCTGTGCTGCCTCACTCACCGCGGTTTGGCCTCTGGGTATCAATTCGGCACCCCGCCTGCTTGTCGGTTATCAGGCGCTTGCCGCCAGAGCAATCGCGCCGCCATTCATGTCGTTCGCCGCAGAAACCGGCTTCTTCGTCAGGATCTTCAAGAGGCGCGCCAGCGTTTCCGGAATATCGTGACGTTTGACAACCATATCGACCATACCATGCTCCAGCAGATATTCGGCGGTCTGGAAGCCTTCGGGCAGCTTTTCACGCAGCGTCTGCTCGATCACGCGTTTGCCGGCAAAGCCGATTTCGGCGCCGGGCTCGGCCAGATGAATATCGCCAAGCATGGCATAGGAGGCCGTGACGCCGCCGGTCGTCGGGTTGGTCAGCACGACGATATAGGGCTGGCCGGATTCCTTGAGCATGTCGACGGCAACCGTCGTGCGCGGTAGCTGCATCAGCGACAGGATGCCTTCCTGCATGCGCGCCCCGCCGGAAGCTGGGAACATCACCAGCGGGCACTTTTCAGATGTCGCACGCTCGAAAGCCTTGACGATCGCCTCGCCGGCGGCCATGCCGAGCGAACCGCCGATAAAGTTGAATTCGTGCACGACGGCCACGAGTTTCAGTCCCTGCACCTTTCCGACACCGGCGAGGATCGTATCTTCCTGTTCGGTCTTCAGGCGGCTGTCGCGCAGGCGATCGCTATATTTCTTCGAATCGCGGAACTTCAGCGGATCCTGCGCGACCTTCGGCTGCGGCAGCGATTCGAATTCGCCATTGTCGAAAAGATCGGCCAGGCGCGCCTTGGCCGGCATCTTCATGTGATAACCAGACGCCGGAATGACCCATTTGTTGCCTTCCAGGTCCTTATGGAAGACCATCTCGCCCGTTTCCGGGCACTTGATCCAGAGGTTCTCCGGCACTTCGCGACGGCCCAGCATGGAATTGATCCGCGGGCGAACGTAGTTGGTGATCCAGTTCAACTCGAATACTCCTGATAGTCTAAGGCGCGTCGCGATCTGCCGCGCTTTAGGTCCTAGTTTCCCGCACGTCGTTGCCGCAAAACCGCTGCACACTTTTGCGCGACATGCTTTGTGCCAATGTGCGCAAACTATTCGGCAGCAACAAGGCGCGCCGAACGTGTTCCCGTGGAAAGGCCGCGCACCAGCGTGGCAACGGCTTGAACCGTGTCCGCCGTTGCCTTTCCGTCATGCGTCAAGCTGGTCGCGACCTGATTGACGATCGCGGTGCCGACGACGACGCCGTCGGCCGAACCGCCAATGACCTTTGCATGTTCCGCCGTCTTGACGCCGAAGCCGACGCAGACGGGCAGCTTGGTATGCTGCTTGATACGCGCGACCGCGCCTGACACCAGCGACGGATCGGGCAGCGCCGAACCAGTGATGCCGTTCATGGAGACGTAGTAGACGAAGCCGGAGGTGTTCTTCAGTACCTTCGGCAGGCGCTTCTCATCCGTCGTCGGCGTCGCCAGGCGGATGAAATTGATGCCTTTGCGGATCGCCGGAATGCAGAGTTCGTCATCCATCTCGGGCGGCAGGTCGACGACGATCAGGCCGTCGATGCCGGCGGTGAGCGCGTCGTCGAGGAATTTCTCGACGCCGTAAATATAAATCGGGTTGTAGTAACCCATCATCACAATCGGCGTCGCATCGTTCGTCTTGCGGAAATCAGCCGCCAGCTGCAGCGTCTTCTTCAGCGTCTGGCCGCCTTTCAGGGCGCGCTGGCCGGCCAGCTGGATCGCCGGGCCGTCGGCCATCGGATCGGAAAAGGGCATGCCGAGCTCGATAATGTCGGAGCCCGCCTCCGGCAGCGCCTTCATGATGCCGAGCGAGGTGTCGTAGTCGGGATCGCCGCCCATGAAATAGGTCACAAGCGCCGGACGGCCCTCGGCCTTCAGCTCGGCAAAGCGTTTGTCCATGCGTGCGGTCATGTCTTACAGCCCCATTCCCAGAATCTTGCCGACGGTGAAGATATCCTTGTCGCCGCGGCCGGAGAGGTTCATCAGGATGATCTCGTCCTTGCCCATCGTCGGTGCGCGCTTGATCACCTCGGCAATGGCATGCGAGGGCTCGAGCGCCGGGATGATGCCTTCGAGGCGGGTCAGGGTCTGGAAAGCCTCGAGCGCTTCGTGGTCCATGATCGGCACATAGTCGACGCGGCCGGTATCGTTCAGCCAGGAATGTTCGGGGCCGATGCCGGGATAATCGAGACCCGCCGAAATCGAATGGCCTTCCTTGATCTGACCGTCACCATCCTGCAGCAGGTAGGTGCGGTTGCCGTGCAGCACGCCCGGCGAACCGGCGGTGATCGATGCGCAATGTTCGTCGCCCTGCAGGCCCTTGCCACCGGCTTCGACGCCGACGATCTTGACCGAGGGATCATCGAGGAAAGGATGGAAAATGCCGATGGCGTTCGAGCCGCCGCCGACGGCAGCGATGACCAGGTCCGGAAGGCGGCCTTCGGCTGCCAGCATCTGCTCTTTCGCTTCGATACCGATCACCGACTGGAAATCGCGGACCATCTCCGGATAGGGATGCGGACCGGCTGCCGTTCCGATCAGATAGTAGGTATCCTCGACATTGGTGACCCAGTCGCGAAGCGCCTCGTTCATGGCATCCTTCAGCGTGCCGCTGCCTGCCGTGACCGGTTTGACTTCCGCGCCGAGCAGCTTCATGCGGAAAACGTTCGGCGCCTGACGCTCGACGTCGGTGGCGCCCATATAGACGACGCAGGGAAGGCCAAAACGGGCGGCAACGGTTGCGGAGGCAACGCCGTGCTGGCCGGCGCCGGTTTCGGCGATGATGCGGGTCTTGCCCATGCGCTTGGCGAGCAGGATCTGGCCGATGCAGTTGTTGATCTTGTGCGAACCGGTATGGTTCAGCTCCTCGCGCTTGAAATAGATCTTCGCGCCGCCGAGTTCGGCCGTCAGCCGTTCGGCGAAATAGAGGGGGCTCGGGCGGCCGATATAATGCGCGCCGAGATGCTTCAATTCGGCCTGGAATGCCGGATCGTTCTTTGCCCTGTTCCACTCGTCCTGCAGGTCGAGGATCAGCGGCATGAGCGTTTCGGCGACGAAACGACCGCCATAAATGCCGAAACGGCCATCTTCATCGGGGCCGGAACGGAAGGAATTCAGTTTAGGCGTCTCGTTCACTCTCAACTCCCTGAGGCCATCATCGGCGCATTTGCCTTTTCGACCGCGTCAAAAAATTCATCGATCTTCGCGACGCTCTTCACGCCAGGCGCAGTTTCGACTCCCGAGGAGACGTCGATACCCGGTGCGTTGGTGACGAAAAGCGCCTCGGCGACATTGTCCTTGTTCAGCCCGCCCGAAAGCATGTAGTCGACGCTGCCGTCAAGCCAGCTGAGAAGGCTCCAATCGAAGGAAATACCGTTGCCGCCAGGCAGTTCCGAACCCTTCGGCGCTTTGGCGTCGAAGAGGAAACGGTCGGCGATGCCGATATAGGCCTCGACGCGCTTCAGGTCGTCTGCCGTGCGGACCGAAAAAACCTTCATTACAGGCAGACCATAGAGCGCCTTTATGGTCAGCACATGTTCGGGGCTCTCGTTGCCGTGAAGCTGGAGCATATCCGGCTTCAATATCGACACGATCTCGTCCAGTTCGTCATTGGTCGGATCGACGACGACGGCGACGATTTTCGCCTTGCCACGCGCAGGTTCTGCCAGTTTTGCCGCCAGGTCCGGCTCGATATAGCGCGGACTCTTTTCGAAGAAGATAAAACCGATATGGGTCGCGCCGCGTTTCAGCGCGCGATCGACAGCGTCAGGCGTCTTCAAGCCACAGATCTTGATATCCGGTCTCATGGCAGCGAAGTGACACGAAATGCAGAAAGAGTCGAGCCAATTTGCGACGGACGCTGAATTTAGCATGGCTCTCGGCTAGAGCGCCGCGCGTCCAAATGACGCTCTATCACTTTAAATCTGCGCATAATCCCTTTCGAAAAATCGATTCCGATTTTCGGGGTTATGCGCTAGTCGAAATCAATGGCATGCAACTGGCTGCCATGCCGCTTGAGCCAGGATTTCGCCTCGTCCATGCCGGGGCAAAGTTTGCCGCAGAGGGCCCAGAAGTGCGGGCCGTGGTTCATTTCCTTGAGATGGGCGACCTCATGGGCGGCGAGATAATCGATCACCAACGGCGGCGCCATGACGATACGCCAGGAAAAGCTCAGATTTCCCTCCGACGAACAGGAACCCCAGCGGCTGCGAGTATCCTTCATCGAGATCGAGCGGATCGGCGCCCGGATCGCTGCGGCATGCATCGTCGCCAGTCTTGCGAGATCGGCGCGCGCCTCTTTCTTGAGAAAGGCGGCAATGCGCCGTCCGACATGTTCCGGCATGCCGCTGACGCGCAGCACCGGCCTGCCGTCTATGGAAACCGCCTCCGTCAGCCCGCGCAAGCTGCCGCTATGCTGGATGCGATGGGAAACGCCGCGAAGGAGGATTTCGCCGCCGTCACGCAGGCCGGTATCGGTCGAAAACTTGGCAAGCTTGGTGAGCAGCCAACCCTGGTGACGATCGAGGAAGGCATTGACCTCACGCGCGGCGAGGCCTTTCGGCACCGTCATCTTCAAGGCGCGGCCACCCGGCTCGATGCGCAGCGTGATGCGTGTCGCCCGGTCATGCTGCTTGATCGTCAGCGGCATGAGCCGGCCGGCGACATCGAGCGTCCGCATTTCGGGCGGAGCCGGCTTTCGCGCCTTCGACCTTGTTTTCAGAAGCGAGAACATGCGTGTTTTCTATACGATTCGCCGGCAAATCTAAATGATCGCCGGAAGGGCAGACATGGAAAAACCGGCATCGAGAGATGCCGGTCATCATTTCATTATTCAGGCGTTTACGGCGTCTGATATTCAGCCACCGGGCCGTTGTCATCGCGCTTGGCGTTCCTGCGGTCGCGCATGAAGCGGTCGAACTCTTCCTGATCCTTGGCGCGGCGGAGCTCGCGCAGATAGGAGTCGAAGTCCTCGCGCATTTCGTCAAGCTTGCGGCGCTCTTCCTCCATCCGGTCGAGTTCGGCCTTGCGCCAGTCGTCGAAGGCGACGTTGCCGGTCGAGAAGTGTGGGCGGTGACGACCATGCGGGCGGCGGCAGGAGGCAAAGAAGCCATCGGTCGCCTGGTTGACGTCACGCTTGAAGCCGCGCAGACGGTCGCCGAAGATGATGTAGGCAAGCATGGCAAGACCCAGAGGCCAGAAAACCATGAAGCCGAGAATCATCAGGGCAATGGTAGCCGGAGTCCAATCCGGTCGAAGCAATGCTGACTGGTTCATCGTGCGGGTATCCCTCGCTTTCCGCGCCCGGCAGGATACCGAACGCTGAAATCGATGTGGTTACCGCAATAACCGCCTTCAAGACGATTGCCCGCGAAATCGGACAAGGCCTTGAATCCGTTTTGCTAATTCAGCTATCCCTGAATCAGCCCGTCCGGCCGCCCTTGATGACACGCCGGATCGGAGGCTTGACGGCGGAACGGGAATGCTTTCGGACGAAATCGATGATGCGCGGCGCGATCTCGCGGCGGAAACGCGAGCCATTGAAAACACCATAATGGCCGACATCCGGCTGGAGATAGTGCATGCGCATATCTTCGGGAATGTTCACGCAGATGGTCTGCGCCGCCTTTGTCTGGCCGACCCCTGAGATATCGTCATTCTCACCTTCAACGGTCAGCAGCGCCACGTTGCGAATCGCCGCCGGGTCGACGCGTTTGCCGCGATGCATCAGTTCGCCCTTCGGCAGCGAATGCTTGATGAAGACCTCCTCCACCGTCTGCAGATAGAATTCGGCGGTCAGATCCATGACAGCGAGATATTCGTCGTAGAAATCGCGATGTCTTTCCGGCTCGCCGTCGTTCTTCACGAGATGCATGAAGAATTCCTTGTGCGCGACGAGGTGGCGATCAAGATTCATCGACATGAAGCCCGAGAGCTGCAGGAATCCCGGATAGACCGGGCGCATGAAGCCCGGTTGCGGCCAGGGCACGTTCATGATGACGTTGTCGGAGAACCACTGCAGCGACCGCTCCTGGGCGAGCTTATTGACCGCCGTCGGGTTGATGCGCGTGTCGATCGGGCCGCCCATCAGCGTCATCGACGCCGGCGAAAGCGGGTCCCTGGCTTCTTCCATCACGGCAGCGGCTGCCAGCACCGGAACGGAAGGCTGACAGACGGCGATGACATGCGTGTCCTGACCGAGGAAATGCAGCATCTCGATGACGTAGTCGACGTAATCGTCGAAATCGAAGCTGCCTTCCGTCATCGGCACCATGCGGGCGTCGATCCAGTCGGTGATGTATATATCGGCACTCGGCAACAGCGCCTCGACCGTGCCGCGCAGCAGCGTGGCATAGTGGCCGGACATCGGCGCGACGATCAGGATGCGTGGGTCATTGCCGCGGGCGGCTGGAATACTGCGGGCGAAATGCAGAAGATTGCAGAAGGGTCGCGACCAGACGACCTCTTCGCGGACGGAAACCGTCTTTTCACCGATCGTCGTCTGCTTCAATCCGAATTCCGGCTTGCCATAGCGGCGCGTCGTGCGTTCGAACATTTCGAGACTTGCCGCCATCGTCCGGCCGAAAGGCGTATGGGAGAACGGATTCAGCGGATTGGCATAGGCAAATCGCATGATATCTGCCGCGGCACGAAACGGCGCCATGGCGGCATGGTTCAATTCATAAAGCTGATAAAACACGGAAGGCGCCACCTTTCTCTATCGAAAAGATGACGCCGATTGAAAGGCATCGACTCTTTTCGTAACGCGGGCACGTCGCGCAGACTAACAGGTTTTTGTTGCACAGCAACATTGACGAACCAAACCCACACAAGAAATGCCGGAGAATTGATCCCCGGCATCATAATCGACCTGAAAACTTAAGTTTCTCAGCAGGAAGCGTCGTTAACGATCCGCAACGAAGGTCTGCTTCTGCGTGCCGAGACCTTCGATGCCGAGTTCGACCACGTCGCCGGCTTTGAGATAACGCGGCGGCTTGAGGCCCATGCCAACGCCCGGAGGCGTGCCGGTCGAGATCACGTCACCGGGATGCAGCGACATGAACTGGCTGAGATAGGAGACAAGGAACGCAACCCCGTAAACCATCGTCTTCGATGAGCCGTTCTGCATCTTCTGGCCGTTGACCGTCAGCCACATGCCGAGGTTCTGCGGTTGCGGAATTTCATCCTTGGTCACGAGCCAGGGGCCGATCGGGCCAAAGGTGTCGCAGGATTTGCCCTTGGTCCACTGACCGGACCGCTCGGTCTGGAAAGCGCGCTCGGAAACGTCGTTGGAGACGCAATAACCGGCGACATAATCCAGCGCTTCGGCTTCCGTCACATATTTGGCAGTTTTGCCGATGACGACGCCGAGCTCGACTTCCCAATCGGTCTTTTCCGAGCCGCGAGGAATGATGACATTGTCATTCGGTCCGACGATTGCGGATGTTGCTTTCATGAAGATGATCGGCTCGGGCGGCACGGCCGCACCGGTTTCGGCAGCATGATCCGAATAATTCAAGCCGATGCAGATGAACTTGCCGGTGCCCGCGACGCAGGCGCCGATACGGCCGGGTGCGATTTCCGGAAGGCTCTTCGGATCGATCGCCGCTATCTTTGCAAGGCCTGCCGGTGTGATCGCTTCGCCGCCGATATCGGCGACATGACCGGAGAGATCGCGGATCTTGCCATCGGCATCGAAAAGCGCGGGTTTTTCACTGCCCGCTTCGCCAACACGCATCAGCTTCATGGAATTCCTCCTCATCGAAAACGGATTTGCAACCACCTATGAACGAATTATTCATCGGTGTCATTACGGCTTTGCCGGGAAGCGGTACGGCTCTGCCGCGATTCGGATGATTTTCTGCCGAAAACCGTCCGTATCTTTCGGCATCATGCTCTAAAAATTTCCGCCAGATCAGGGCCGACGGGAACGATCTTCGTCGGGTTGAGCCTTTCGATCGAATAGTAGCCACGCTTGATGTGATCGAGGTTCACCGTTTCGGCGATGCCCGGCCAATCCAGCATGCGGCGGCAGAAGGCGCGCAGCTTGGCATAGTCGGAAAGCCGGCGCAGATTGCATTTGAAGATGCCGTGATAGGCGACGTCGAAGCGCACCAGCGTTACGAAAAGCCGGATATCGCTCTCGGTGGGATGATCGGCGAAGAGAAACGACCGGCCCTCGAACTGCTGCTCGACCCAGTCGAGGCAGGAAAAGACATCGGCAAAGGCTTCTTCGTAAGCGACCTGTGTGGTGGCGAAACCGGCGCGGTAGACGCCATTGTTGAGATCAGGATAGATGCGGTCGTTGAAAGCATCGATCTCGGTGCGTCTCTCCGCCGGGTAAAGATCGATCGGATTTTTTGCCAGACCGCCGAAGCCGCTGTTCAGCATACGCAAGATATCGGCGGATTCATTGTTGACGATGGTCTTTTTCTGCTTGTCCCAGAGCACTGGCACGGTCGCCCGGCCGGTGAAATCGGGTGCTGCCCCGGTATAGATTTCATGCATATAGGTTACGCCGTTGACGTGATCCTCCGTCGCGCCGGGATAATCGCCGAAGCGCCAGCCCTGCTTGCCCAGCAGCGGCTCGACGACCGAGACCGAGATGACGTCTTCCAAGCCCTTGAGCTTGCGACCGATCAGGGTACGTGAGGCCCAGGGACAGATATAGGCGACATAGAGATGGTAACGGCCGGCGCTGGCTGCAAAGCCGCCTTCGCCCGTCGGCCCGGCGCTGCCATCCGGGGTCACCCAATTGCGGAAACTTGAGGTCTGGCGGACGAAGCCGCCCTTTTCGTCCTTTGCCTGGACGGGCTGCCAGTCTTCCGTCCATTTTCCGTTCACCAGCATGCGCAACTCCCCGAACGATTGACTAAACGGTTTATTATCCTGCTTCGACGCCGGCGTGAGGCCGCTTTTATGGAGACAGTCTGTACACCCCAACTGCGACGATGCTGCGCTTGCCAAGCCGGTGAAGCAGGAAATATGACTCCGCTGAAGCGCGTCGCAATCTTTCAAAACCGCTGCACACTTTTGCGCGACATGCTTTAGGCAAGATGACGTGGAGTTCAAAATGCATCTCTCGAAGGCCGTCGTACGGACCGAACATGCAAGCCGCTATCTGCAGCAGCTCTGCAAACACTGGAGCCACAAGTTCAGCGTCGATTTTGATCGTCTGAAGGGCCGGGTGCCGTTCAGCGATACGGCCGAGGTGACGTTTGCGGCCGACGATGCGGCGCTGACCATGACACTTTCCGTCGCCGATTCCTCGCAACAGGAAAGGATGCAGCACGTCATCGACGATCATCTGAAGCGCTTCGCCTTCCGCGAAGAACTCGACATCGTCTGGACGGACTAAGCCCAGCCCCCGATCCAAATTTTCTCCCCCAAACCATGGAACAAGCATGACGAAGAGCAATAGTCGCGAATCGGAATATCCCATCGATTCGATGTTTCTCGACCGCTGGTCGCCGCGCGCCTTCACCGGCGAAATCATCGAGGAAGCGCAGCTGCTCAGTCTGCTCGATGCCGCCCATTGGGCGCCGTCCTCGGCCAACCACCAGCCCTGGCGCTTCGTCTATGGCCTCAAGGGTTCGGAGCATTGGGAGAAATTCGTCGCTTTGCTCAACGATTCCAACCAGGAATGGGCCAAGCATGCATCGGCGCTGATCTTCGTCGTGTCGCGCGCCTTCACCGGGGCTGCCGGCTCGGCTGAGGAAAAGCCGAGCTACACCCATTCCTTCGATGCCGGTGCGGCATGGGGGCATCTGGCAATCCAGGCGCGCCTCTCCGGCCTTTATGCCCATGGCATGGGCGGCATCAAGCATGAGGAGATCAGGCAGGCTTTCGCCATTCCCGAGGGCTACCGGGTCGAAGCAGGCGTCGCCGTCGGCCGGCTGGCCGATAAGAGCGTTCTTTCCGAACGCAATCAGGCCCGCGAATTCCCCAGCCAGCGCAAGCCGCTCTCCGAGGTCGCCTTCAACGGCCGCTTCGTCGCGAATTGAGCGAAGCCAAAGGCCAAGCAGATATCGGGCAAACGAATGCCCCGCCATCCTAAAGATAGCGGGGCCATTTATTTTTGAAATATCAATTAGATATCGAGGTTTGCAACGCTCAGCGCATTCTCCTGGATGAATTCGCGCCGCGGCTCGACTTCGTCACCCATCAGGCGGGCGAAGAGACCATCGGCGTCAGTGGCGTCGTTGACCCTGACCTGCAGCAGCGAGCGAACGTTCGGATCGAGCGTCGTTTCCCAGAGCTGCTCGGCATTCATCTCGCCAAGACCCTTGTAGCGCTGCATGGTGAGACCCTTGCGCCCGCTTGCGAAGATCGCGTCGAGCAGGGCACGCGGGCCGGAGATTTCGACGTCGCCTTCGCGGCGATGCAGCGACGGCGGCGTCTGATAGATTTCCTTGAGGCGTGCCGTCAGCTGGTCGATGTGACGGGCATCCGAGGAACCGATCAGGGCCATGTCGAGCACGACGAGTTCCTTGACGCCGCGGACCATGCGCTCGAGGCGCAGACCGCCATCGGTTGTCACATCGCCCCGCCAGCCGCGCTCGGTTTCCTCGGCGATGATGTCGAGGCGCCCAGCCACTTCGTTTGCCAGCGCCAGCGCTCTGGCCGGGTCGCTGGCGAGCTCGGCATTGAGGGCGCCGGCAATGGCCGCTTGTTCGACGGCGGAACGATTGTAGCGCGAATGGAGATTGTCGAGCAGCGCGCGCATACGCAGAGCATCGAGGATGACCTCGCGCAGATCCTGGCCGGCGCGAACTTCGCCGCTGCCGAGCCTCAGCGAAGCATCTTCCAGGCCCTGGCTGATGAGATATTCTTCCAGCGCCTTCTCGTCCTTCAGATACTGCACCGACTTGCCGCGCGAGACCTTATAGAGCGGCGGCTGGGCGATATAGAGATGACCGCGCTCGATCAGTTGCGGCATCTGGCGGAAGAAGAAGGTCAGCAGCAGGGTGCGGATATGGGCGCCGTCGACATCGGCGTCGGTCATGATGATGATCTTGTGGTAGCGCAGCTTTTCGACATTGAACTCGTCCTTGCCGATGCCGGTACCGAGCGCTGTGATCAATGTGCCGATTTCCTGGCTCGACAGCATCTTGTCGAAACGGGCACGTTCGACGTTCAGGATCTTGCCGCGCAGCGGCAGGATCGCCTGGTTCTCGCGCGAGCGGCCCTGCTTGGCCGAACCGCCGGCAGAATCGCCCTCGACGAGGAAGACTTCGGATTTTGTCGGATCGCGCTCGGAGCAGTCAGCAAGCTTGCCCGGCAGCGAAGCGATATCGAGTGCGCCCTTGCGGCGGGTCAACTCGCGTGCCTTGCGGGCCGCTTCGCGTGCGGCGGCTGCCTCGACGACCTTACCCACGAGGATTTTGGCTTCGCTCGGATGTTCTTCGAACCAGGTGCTCAACGCCTCGTTGACGAGACTTTCGACAACAGGACGGACTTCCGAGGAAACGAGCTTATCCTTGGTCTGCGAGGAGAATTTCGGATCCGGCACTTTGACCGACAGAACCGCCGTCAAGCCTTCGCGGCAATCTTCGCCCTGCAGCGTTACCTTTTCCCTTTTGGTGATGCCGGAACTGTCGGCATAGGAAACGACCTGGCGCGTCAGCGCCGCGCGGAAGCCGGCCATATGCGTGCCGCCGTCGCGCTGAGGGATGTTGTTGGTGAAGCAGAGCACGTTCTCATGATAGCTGTCGTTCCACCACATCGCGACTTCGACGGTGATGCCGTCCTTTTCGCCGTGGATGGCAACCGGCTTGTCGACGAGCGACTTCTTGGCGCGGTCCAGATAAGCGACGAAAGCCTCGAGGCCACCGTCATAACGCAGCTCTTCCTGCTTGATATCGGAATGGCGCTTGTCGGTCAGCAGGATGCGGACGCCTGAATTCAGGAAGGCGAGCTCACGAAGGCGATGCTCCAGCGTGCCGTAGTCGAACTCCGTCATGGTGAAGGTGCCGGTGCTCGGCATGAAGCTCACTTCCGTGCCGGTTTCATTCGGCGCGTCGCCCGTAACCTTCAGCGGAGCATCGGCCACGCCATGGGTGAAGCTCATTTCATGGATCTTGTCGTGACGGCGGATCTTCAACTTCAACCAGACGGACAGCGCGTTGACGACGGAGACGCCGACGCCGTGCAGGCCACCGGAAACCTTGTAGGAATTCTGGTCGAACTTACCGCCGGCATGAAGCTGCGTCATGATGACTTCGGCGGCCGACACGCCTTCGCCGGTGTGGATGTCCGTCGGGATGCCGCGACCATTGTCGGTGACGGTCACCGAGCCATCCGAATTGAGGGTCACCGTGACGATGTCAGCATGGCCGGCAAGCGCTTCGTCGATCGCGTTATCGACGACTTCATAGACCATGTGATGCAGGCCGGAGCCGTCGTCGGTATCGCCGATATACATGCCGGGGCGTTTGCGCACGGCATCGAGGCCCTTCAGAACCTTGATGGAATCTGCGCCATATTCGGTGCTTACGCCGTTTTCCGTCGCGGATGTATCGCTCATTCTGTCGAGATTTTCCCTGTTGTCGTAAAGCTGCGGCGCGCCTTGCGAATCACCGGCTTTCTTCACTCTCGTATATAGGTTTTTTGAACCCACTTCCCAATGGCAAGCCCCTAAAACAAGGCATAAAACAGGGGATTATGACGCTTTTCCGTCGCCTTTGCCGCCATTTTCAAGAAGAGCCGATAGCCGGCCTATCTCCGCGCTGTCAAGGTTGCGAATCCGCCGAGCCAGCCGGTTGGCAAATTCGGTATATTCGGGGGGCAGTCCGGAGGTATCAATCACGACGCGCGGGTCGGACGAGCGGGCGAGCAAGAACAGTTCCTCGGCCTCATCCCAGATGATGTTGAAATAGCCGGCGATGCGCTGCAGCAGATCGAATGTCGGCAAACCACGCTTTCCATGTTCGAGCGCCGAGAGATAGGCGGGGGAGACATTCAGTGCTTCCGCCATCTCCTTTTGCGAGACGCCCTTGCGCGCTCTCAGCCTGCGAACCGCCTCTCCGAAGGGTGTCATGGCCTTTCCCCATGCCGCCGCGATAGGCGAATGTAGAGCGCGCCCTCACCGCCATGATGCTGTGCGGCCGACTCATAGGAGGAGATCAGGTAGCGGAATTCCGGCTTCGAAAACCAGAGAGGCACGGCCCGCTTCAGTGCGCCCTCGCTGCCCATCGAGCTGCCCTTGCCCGTAATGACCAGCACATGGCGCATGCCGCGCTCATGGGCGCGGATCAGGAAATCGAGAAGGATGGCATGAGCCTGGCTCTGCACCAACCCGTGCAGGTCGATCCGCGCTTCGAGCGCCAGCCGGCCCTTGGCGATCTTCCGCTTGACCGGCTTCTCCAGCGGATGATGCACCCCGGCCGATGGCTTCGCCGTTGACGGTGCTGTCGCCTGCAGCGGCGTGGGTGTGGCGGGCGTCTGCTTTTCCTGTTCCCGTTCGGCCGCCGCCTCGGCCTCGGCAAGAAAGGCGTCGAGTTCGGTCAACGCCCCCGCCTTGCCGGGCATCGGCCGCGTGCTGCGGGCAACCTTCCCCCAGAGGATCCTCTCATCCGCGCTCAGCTTGCGGTCCCTGGCCATCAGTCGAATCTTCCGGCGGCGGCATTGGGAATGAGGATGGTGAAATCGGCCTCGTTGCGGACGGTGCCGGCGCTTTCCCCGGCCATGTCTCCCGAGCCGGTGAAGATATCACCCCGCGCCGGCCCGATAATCGCCGAGCCGGTATCGAGCGCCAGCATCAGCCGGCGGAACGGGCGACCCTGGTCGAGATGGGTGAGGCTTTCGGCGCGAATGAAAAAAGGAAAGCCGAAAGTATGAATCATCCGGTCGACCGCAAGCGCTCGCCCAGCGAGAAGCGGCACCTTGGCAGCCGCGATCGGACCTGCCTGCGGGTCGGCAACCGGTGCATCACGGAAGAAAATATAAGAGCGGTTATGCCATAATACTTCGTCGACGCGCTCGGGATTGCGCGCCAGCCAGGCACGGATCGCCTGCATCGAAATCTCCGCCCGATCGATCTCGCCGCGCTCGATGAGTAGCTTGCCGATCGCCGAGAAAGCATGGCCGGCCTTCGCGGCATAGGTGATGCGGCCGATACGACCATCCTCATAACGCAGGCGGGCAGCACCTTGCACATGCACGAAGAAGACATCGACCTTCGACTTCGCCCAGGCGATTTCGAGGCCGCGGCCTTCGAGAAAACCCTGATCGATGGCGCGGCGGTCCGGATAGGCAGCGACGCGGTCGTCATGCAGACGGCCGAAAACATAGGCCTTGTCGAGCTCGGCGGGGCGATTGGCGTCATCGAGATCAATCAGATCGTCCGGACGCCGGTAGAACGGAAAACGGAAAATTTCGTCCGGCTGCTCCGACACGTCGATATCGGGTTCGTAGAAGGCGGTGACGAAGCCGGAATTGCCGTCCGTGCGGCGAATCAGAAAGGGCCGACAGTGCGTCTCGAAAAAAGCGCGCGCCGATGCCGGAGATGACGGCGTGAAATCTTCGGCAGCGGCGAGAAGCGGAAGCAGGTCTTCCGAACTCAGGCCAAGTGATCCGGTGCGGTAAGGTTTGACATCGGTGATCTGCCGCCGGCAGCTTCGCATCACTTCAAAAAGGCCGGAGGGATCATCATCCTTCCAGCCTTCCAAAGTGTCGAAGCTTATGGCCTGCAGGACGAAGTCCGATGCGTGGTCACTCATGTTCCGATTCGGTCGCCACGAGTTTCCAGTTCGGATCGCGCGAACGAGTGTCGCGAGCAAAGGTCCAGACGTCGTTGACCTCGGCGACGTTTTCGGCGTCGCCTTCGATCAGCACATCCGCCTTGTCGTAGGTGGCCGATATCAGCTGGCTGGAGATGCGCACGGTGATCTGCGCTTCGCTGCCCTTCGTCTCCGCATGGGTGATTTCGGCCTTGTCGATGCCGACGAAAGTGGACTTCACCTTCTCGCCCCGGGCTTCGCGCTCGCCGATCGCCGCATCGAAGCCGTCATAGACTTCGCGAGACAGCAAGTTCTTCAGCGTTTTCCGGTCGCCGTCGGCATAGGCCATGACGATCATCTCGTAAGCCATGCGGGCGCCGTTCAGAAACTCCTTCGGGGTGAAGGCGGGATCGGCCTTGTTCAGCGCGCGCAGCGATTCGTTGAGCGGCGTTCCGGGTGCCGCGAAAGCATCGATGGCAGCAAAGCGATCCTCCTCCTCCGTCGTCGCATCACGCCGCGGCAGTGTCACGACCTTGCCGGCATCGGCGGCTTCGGCCGGAGCCGCATCCCGCGGCGTATAGAGATCGCGCGGCGGCTTCTCATTTCCTGTACGGCGCCCGAGCACGGAGCGGAGCTGAAAGAAAATCAGCACAGCCGCCACCAGGAAAAATAATGTGATGAAGTCGTTCGAACTCATATCGTATCGCAGCCGCCCGTTAACATCTCTGATTTGTACTCCCATATAGTCTGCCTATACAGATGATTCAAATGATGGCTGGCATCTTCGCCGGCGCCAAGAGGAGACCGGCGAGCCCGGGACATGACCGACATGCGTTTTTCGATCCTGCCAGCCTTCATTCTGCTGCTGCCGCTCGCCGAAATTGCCGGTTTCGTCGTCGTCGGCCGGGCTATCGGATTGTGGCTGACGCTGGCGCTTGTCATGCTGGGTTTCGTCCTCGGCGTGATTCTGCTGCGCCGGCAGGGCATCGGTATTTTGCGCCGCATGTCGAGCGAAGGACGAAATGGCGTGATGCCGGGCCGCGACCTGCTGCGGCCGGCGATGAACGTCATAGCCTCGCTGCTGCTGATCATTCCCGGCTTCCTCACGGATATCATCGCTATCCTCATTCTTATTCCGCCGGTGCGCGATCTCGTCTGGCGGGCGATCGCCAACCGATTCGTCGTCGTCAATGCCAAGGCCGGCTCTTCCTCAGGCCCGCAACCCGATTTCCGCGACCGCAAGCCGAACGCGAAGGTGGTCGATCTCGACGAAGAGGACTATCATAGAGAGCCGGATCGCAACTCGCCGTGGTCGGGCAAACATCTCGGCGATTGAGGCCTGCGGCTGATCAACCGCGCCAAGCGCCCAGGGTTGTAAGCCCTTCCCTGAAATGTTAGATGGCGGCACCATTCCCATGCCCCTCGAGGAAAAGCCAATGGCAGACGATAACAACAGCAACGGTGCGGCCAACCCCACCCTTTCGATCCTTGCGCAATATACCAAGGATCTGTCCTTCGAAAATCCAGGTGCGCCGCGTTCGCTGCAGGCCCGCGACAAGGCGCCGACGATCAACATCAATGTGAACGTCAACGCCAACCCGCTTTCCGATACGGATTTCGATGTCGTGCTGTCGCTGAATGCCGAGGCCAAGGACGGCGACAAGACGGTTTTTCATACCGAACTCACCTATGGCGGCGTCTTCCGCGTTGCCGGGTTCCCGCAAGAACACATGCTGCCGGTTCTTTTCATCGAGTGCCCGCGCATGCTTTTCCCCTTCGCTCGTCAGATCATCGCCGACGTCACCCGCAACGGCGGTTTCCCGCCGCTGATGATCGACCCGATCGACTTCACGCAGATGTTCGCTCAGCGCGTCGCCGAGGAACAGGCCCGCGCCAAGGTTCAGGCCGTTCCGAACTGACCAGGTCTTGCTTGTCTGAAATGCGGATGCCCGGGCTGGTCCCGGGCATTTTCAATTGAGGACCAGTTTAATCGACGTTGGCGTATTTCGCCCAGACGCTTTTTTCACCGAGCTTGGCGACGAGCGCCTCATGTGCCTGCTCCTCGATTTGGCTGAGGCGCGGGGCGAGGGGCCGAGGCCGCTCGAGCACTGCGGCAATCACCCCGTCGTCTTCCATCGCCATGTCACCGCGGGCTGCCTGGTTGGACTTGCCGGCCATGCCGAGGCCGAGGGCTGCCTGTCTGCCGCCGATCATCTCGATATAGACTTCGGCGAGCAATTCGGAGTCGAGCAGCGCGCCGTGTTTGGTGCGGTGCGAATTATCGATGCCGTAGCGCCGGCAGAGCGCATCGAGCGAATTCGGTCCCATCGGGTGTTTGCGCCGCGCCATCGACAAGGTATCGAGCACCCGTTCCGGCAGGATTGGCGGCAAACCGATCCGTGCTAATTCCGCGTTGATGAAGCCCATATCGAAGGTGGCGTTATGGGCAATCCACTTCGCATCGCCGAAGAAGGTCAGGATTTGTTCGGCAACCTCCCCAAAAGGCTGCTTGTCCTTCAGGAATTCATCGGTGATGCCGTGCACGGCGAGCGCATCCGGATGAACCTTCTGATCTCCGGGATTGATGAAGATATGGATCGTATTGCCGGTGGGGAAATGATTGAAGAGTTCGATGCCGCCGATTTCGATGATGCGGTCGGCGCGGTTGTCGAGACCGGTCGTTTCCGTATCGAAGATGATCTCACGCATTCCGGAAATCTCCCTTGGCAATCCGCGTTTTCAAGTCGGCGACGATCTCGAGTACCCGTTTCCTCGTCGCCGCGATACTGTGACTGGTGTCGACGAGATAATCGGCCCGCCGCCGTTTTTCCGTGTCCGGCGTCTGGCGTGAGAGAATCATGTCGAATTTTTCCTCGGTCATGCCTTTGCGCGCAAGCACCCTTTGGCGCTGAATCTGTGGATCAGTGCTGACGACGACGATGACGTTCACTCTAGCCGCAGCGCCGGTTTCGAAAAGTAATGGAATATCGAGCAATACCATGTCGGCGCCGGCGGCGCGTTGTCGCTTCAGAAATTCCGTCTCGCGTTTGCGAACCAGCGGATGGACGATCGCTTCCAGGCGTTTGAAGCCGTCAGGATCAAGAGCGAGCTGGCGGCCGAGTTCACGCCGGTCGACGGCTCCATCCTTCATCGTGCCGGGGAAGGCGGCATTCACCAGGGGTGCAGCCTCGCCGGCATAGAGATCATGGACCACGGCATCCGAATCGTTCACCGGGATTCCTGCATCGGCGAAGAGCTTTGCCGCCGTCGATTTTCCCATTCCGATGGAGCCGGTGAGGCCGATCTTCAGCATCAGTGTGCGTCCATATCCGCGATGATGAGCGCGCGCAGTGCAGCGTCGACGATGGGACGCTGGCCGAACCATTTCTCGAATCCGGGCACGGCCTGGTGCAAGAGCATCCCCAGACCATCGACGATGGGAAATCCTTGCTCTTCCGCCTGCGTCAGGATCGGCGTCTTCAAGGGCACATAGACGATGTCGGTGACGACGGCATCGGCTGCAAGAGGCGAGAAATCGAGTTGCGGCGCCGGCTCCCCGTCCATGCCGAGCGAGGTGGTATTGATGAAGAGGCCAGCACCCTTCATGACTTCGGCAAGCGCTCCGGCCGGATGGGCCTGGACACGCGGGCCAAAACGATCCGCGAGTTCACGCGCGCGATCGACGGTGCGGTTGACGACGTGGATTTCCTTGAAACCGCGATCACGGACCGCCTGGATGATCGCCCGGCTGGCGCCGCCGGCGCCGAGGACGATGGCCGTGCCATGCCGGTCCCAGCCCGGATGGCGTTCGTCAAGATTGGCGATGAAGCCACGACCGTCGGTATTCGTCGCATGCAGAACACCATCCTCCAGCCAGAGGGTGTTCGAGGCGCCGAGTTCGCGCGACAGCGCGTCCGGCTTGTCGGCGAGCCGGAACGCCAATTCCTTGTGGGGAATGGTGACATTGCCTCCGGTAAAGCCGGAACTGCCATCCTTCAACGAGTGAATGAAATCGGCAAAAGCCTCGGGTGCCACTTCATGAGCGCGGTAGCTGCCTGGCAGGCCGAGCGTCTTCAGCCAATATCCGTGGATCAAGGGCGAGCGCGAATGCTTGACGGGAAAGCCGGTGACAAACGCTCTCGGCCCCAATGTTTCACGTGAATCACCCATCGACTGCTCCGAGTTCTCGCAATTTTTTTAAGAGCGGCAGCATCGGCAAGCCGAGAATGGTGAAATAATCACCCTCGATCTTTTCGAAGAGCTGGATGCCCTCCCCCTCCAATTGATAGGCGCCGACGCTGGAAAGCGCCCGTTCGCCAACCCGCGCCAGATGTCTGGCGATGAACTCCACCGTCAGCGGCCGCATCGTCAGCTCCGCATGCGCAAGATGCTCCCATAAGACCACGCCGGCGCTCACAATCGCAACGGCGCTGTTCAATCGATGGGTGACCCCCGAAAGGGCTTGAAGATGGCTAGCCGCGTCGGCCAGGTCCTTCGGCTTATGGAAGACGCTGTCGCCGAGCGACATCGTTTGATCCGAACCGATGACCAGGCTTTCCGGAAAACGGCTGCTGACTTCCTCGGCCTTGGCCCTGGCCAGGACGAGGGCCACGGCATCCGGCTTGGCGCCGGCTTTTTCCAGCGGCGCTTCGACGGCCCGTTCATCGATCCTTGCGGCATGTGCCTCGAAGGACAGACCAGCATTTTCCATCAGCATCCGGCGAAAGGGGCTCGACGATGCAAGGATGAGTTTCGGCGTCATGGGTTCCTCAGAGTGCCGGCTTTTCGCCAGCGCTTAGCGCAGCTTCGGCCGCAGGGCAACGATTGCCGCGGCTGTTTCCTCGATTGAGCGGCGGGTAACGTCGATCAGCGGCCAGTTATGACGAGCGCAAAGCGAGCGGGCATATTTCAGTTCCTCGGAAATCGCGGCGCGATCGGTGTAGTGTTCGCGATCGAAGCCCTGCGTCACCCCGAGCACACGATTTTCCCGCACCTGGGAAATACGATCGGTGGTGGCGATCAAGCAGACAATCAGCGGTTTGCTCGCGACGAAGAGGCTCTCCGGCAATGGCACGCCATAGACGATCGGAATGTTCGCCGTCTTGATGCCTCGGTTGGCGAGGTAGATGCTGGTCGGTGTTTTCGATGTACGGCTGATGCCGATGATCACGACATCGGCGTCGTTGTAATCATCAGGCATTTGGCCGTCATCGTGATCCATGGTGAAATTCAGCGCTTCGATGCGCGCGAAGTAGCCGGCATTCATCACATGCTGAGCTCCGACCCGACGGCGCGACGGAGCGCCGAGATAGATCTGGAAGGCATTCATCACCGGCTCCAGCACATTCACCGAAGCGACACCCATCTCGATGCAGCGCTCATCGATGAGGCTTGCAAGCTCGCGGTCGACAATGGTGTAAAGCACGATGCCGGGGGCGTCATCGATCGCCTGCAGAACCGGCAGCAGCTGCTTGCGATTGCGGATCAGCGGATAGACATGTTCGATCGGCTGCGCCGATCTGAACTGCGCCGACGCGGCGCGCCCGGCGGAGATCAGAGTCTCTCCCGTTGAGTCAGAAATCAGATGCAGATGAAAGAAGTTCGTTCTGTTCTCCACGCTATTTTCCGCTGCCTGTTGAAAACACTGGATGAAACAGAGCTACGGCGGCGAGGCAGTCTCCGGCAAGGGAAAACATGCCTCTTTATCCACATTTCGGATTTTGCCGAACGGTTTCGGTTGGCCCTGTGGACGGTGGGGAAGGGCTGGGCTTCTTGAAAGCTCGTCCACAGCCCGTCCACAGCTACGAGAAAAATCGCCGCTCTGGAAGGATTTGAAATCATTTCCGGATTCGGCTTCTCCCCGAAATTTGGACGAGATCGACAAATCTTCCCGATTTTGTTTTGCAACCGCGCGACAAATGGCATCGGCGGTGGATGGATTTTAATCCTTGATAGTCACCGACTCTAAGAAATAGAAACCTTTTAAAATATCTTTGTTATTTTATAGGGAAAAAGCGCTTGAGCGATACGCGCCGAAAGATCATGAGGGTTTTGGGTGGCGAAAGCCTGTCCCCTCCTCCCCTCTGGTTGATGAGACAGGCAGGACGTTATCTCCCGGAATATCGGGAGACGCGGGCAAAGGCAGGGAGTTTTCTCGATCTCTGCTATACGCCTGACCATGCCGTCGAAGTGACATTGCAGCCGATCCGCCGCTATGGCTTCGATGCGGCCATTCTATTTTCCGATATCCTGGTCATTCCCGATGCAATGAAGCGGAATGTCCGGTTCACCGAGGGCCACGGTCCGCAGATGGATCCGATCGATGAAGCCGGTATCGGCAGATTGAATGGCGAAGAGGTTGTCGATTATCTCAGGCCGGTTCTGGAAACGGTGCGGCGGCTGCGCGAGCAGTTGCCGGTCGAGACGACGCTGCTCGGCTTCTGCGGCGCGCCATGGACGGTTGCGACCTACATGATCGCCGGTCACGGCACGCCGGATCAGGCGCCTGCCCGTCTCTTCGCCTACAGGCACCCCCGCGCTTTCGAGCATCTGCTGATGCTGCTTGCTGACGTTTCAGCCGACTATCTCGTCGCCCAGATCGATGCCGGCGCCGATGCCGTGCAGATCTTCGATTCCTGGGCAGGTGTTCTCGGCGAGAAGGAGTTCGAGGCGTTTGCGATCAGGCCGGTTGCGCGGATGATCGCTTCGGTCAAATCACAACGGCCGCATGCGCGTATCATCGCTTTTGCGAAGGGCGCCGGCTATCAGCTGAAAACCTATCGCCAGAAGACGGGCGCAGATGCAATCGGCCTCGACTGGTCTGTCCCGCTGGCCTTTGCCGCGGAACTTCAAAAGGATGGACCTGTTCAGGGCAACCTCGATCCGATGCGCGTCGTTGCCGGCGGCCGGGCGCTGGAAGACGGCATCGACGATATTCTGCAGCATCTCGGCAATGGTCCGCTGATCTTCAATCTCGGTCACGGCATTACACCGCAGGCCAACCCCGAGCATGTGCGTCTGCTGGTGGATCGTGTGCGAGGCGGGGCGTGACGATGGAAAAACAGACCGATCGCAGATCTGGCGCTTACGCCCGGCGCCGGGCTCATTTTGCGCTGGCCTTCTTTGCGCTGATGGCGATCGGGCTTTTTGCTTGGAACCCCGACAATCTCTACCTCTGGATCAAGGCGCTGCACATCATCGCGGTCATTTCGTGGATGGCCGGGCTGTTTTATATGCCGCGGCTGTTCATCTATCACACTGATGCGGAGCCGGGTTCGGTGCAATCGGAAACCTTCAAGGTGATGGAGCGCCGGCTGCTTCGAATCATCATGACGCCGGCGATGATGTTGACGTGGATTTTCGGCCTCTATCTCGCCTGGTCGGTTTATGGATTCCAGGGCGGCTGGCTGCATGCCAAGATCGGTCTCGTTGTATTGCTGACCGCTGTTCATATGTTCTTCAGCCGCGCCGTCGGAGCGTTCGAGCGGGATGAAAATCGCCGCTCGGCGCGTTATTGGCGGTTCATGAACGAGGCCCCGACAGTGCTGATGATCCTGATCGTCATCCTCGTCGTGGTGAAGCCGTTCTGAGGAAAATCGTCCTCAGGTTAAATTTGCTTCATTTTAAGCAGCCCTCTTGCGGCAGCGATTGCGAGTCGCTATTTTCCGCGCATCTCATCTACGTGGCATGTGTGTAGAGTTCAGTCGTCTGCGAGCCCTTTCGCGGTACCGAATACGACCCAACATCGCCTTTCCCCTTTGAAATTAAAAAGAGTATTGGTCACTTCATGGCTGAAATGAAGCTTCAGGAACTTAAGAGTAAATCCCCGACGGATCTGCTGGCATTTGCCGAATCGCTCGAGGTCGAGAACGCAAGCACGATGCGCAAGCAGGAGCTGATGTTTGCGATCCTTAAGATGCTTGCCAGCCAGGATGTCGAAATCATCGGCGAAGGCGTCGTCGAAGTGCTGCAGGACGGTTTCGGCTTCCTGCGGTCGCCCAATGCGAACTACCTGCCGGGCCCGGATGATATTTATATCTCCCCGTCGCAGATCCGCCGTTTCTCGCTGAAAACCGGCGATACCGTCGAAGGTCCGATCCGTGGACCGAAGGAAGGCGAGCGCTATTTCGCGCTGCTCAAGGTCAACACCATCAATTTCGACGATCCGGAACAGATCCGGCACAAGGTCCATTTCGACAATCTGACGCCGCTCTATCCGAACGAGCGCTTCAAGATGGAACTCGATATTCCGACCACCAAGGATCTGTCGCCACGTGTGATCGACCTGGTGGCGCCGCTCGGCAAGGGCCAGCGTGGATTGATCGTCGCGCCGCCGCGTACCGGTAAAACTGTGTTGCTGCAGAACATCGCGCATTCGATCACCGCCAACCATCCGGAGTGCTATCTGATCGTCCTGCTGATCGATGAACGCCCCGAAGAAGTGACCGACATGCAGCGCTCGGTTCGCGGCGAGGTTATCTCCTCGACCTTCGACGAACCAGCCGTCCGTCACGTGCAGGTGGCCGAGATGGTCATCGAGAAAGCCAAGCGCCTTGTCGAACACGGACGCGACGTTGTCATCCTGCTCGATTCGATCACCCGCTTGGGCCGTGCCTATAACACGGTCGTTCCCTCGTCAGGCAAGGTGCTGACCGGCGGTGTGGACGCCAACGCTTTGCAGCGGCCGAAGCGCTTCTTCGGCGCGGCGCGTAACATTGAGGAAGGCGGCTCTTTGACGATCATCGCGACCGCGCTGATCGATACCGGCAGCCGCATGGACGAAGTGATCTTCGAAGAATTCAAGGGCACGGGCAACTCGGAAATCGTCCTCGATCGCAAGGTCGCCGATAAGCGCATTTTCCCGGCCATGGACATCCTGAAGTCCGGCACGCGCAAGGAGGACCTTCTCGTTCCGCGTCAGGATCTGCAGAAGATCTTCGTGCTTCGCCGCATCCTCGCTCCGATGGGCACGACCGACGCGGTCGAATTCCTGATCGACAAGCTCAAGCAGACGAAGAACAATTCCGACTTCTTCGAATCGATGAACACATAATCCTTAGCCGGATTCACCCCTTTAAGCTGGAGGCATTGTCACGATGCCTCCAGCTTTTCTATTTGCGAGGAATCGATTTCGATTCCACCCGATGAACCAGGCGATATGGCATGTTGAATGATACCATATATGCGCTATCGAGCGGTGGCCCGCCGTCGGGTGTTTCGGTCGTTCGAATCAGCGGCCCGCTGACCAGAGACGTTTTGGTGAGGCTTGCCGGATCCGTCCCGGCAGCTCGGCATGCATCTCACCGAACGATTCGGACTCGTAACAATGAGCCGATCGATAGCGGCCTGGTGCTATTTTTCCCTGCTCCGAATTCGTTTACCGGCGAGGATGTTGCCGAGTTGCAGATCCACGGCAGCAGAGCCGTGCTGGCGGCGCTGTTTCACGCACTTGGGGATATTCCGGGTGTGCGGATGGCGGCCGAGGGTGAGTTCTCCCGCCGGGCTTTTGAGAACGGCAAACTTGATCTCCTCGAGGTTGAGGGTCTGGCCGACCTCATCGGCGCCGAGACTGAAATGCAGAGACGCCTTGCAGTCGAACATAGCGCAGGCGGGCTTTCCGCAATTTACGATTCGTGGGCGGAACGATTAACGCGCGCCCGGGCGCTGATCGAGGCCGAGCTTGATTTCCCGGATGAGGATGATGTTCCAGGCTCGGTATCGGATATGGTCTGGGCCGATATGGCGAAGCTTCGCAGCGATATCGAGCATCACCTGGCGACAGCTTCGGCCGGGGAGATTATCAGAGACGGCTTCAAGGTGGTCATCGGCGGCGCTCCGAATGCTGGAAAATCGAGCCTGTTGAACACTTTGGCGCGTCGCGACGTGGCAATCGTGACAGAGATCGCCGGAACCACCCGCGATGTCCTACAGGTTGATCTCGATATTGATGGATACCTGATCAAGCTCTATGACACTGCGGGGCTTCGCGAGGCGGAAGACAGGGTCGAAATAGAAGGGGTGCGGCGCGCGCGCGTGGCGCTTCGTGATGCCGATCTTGTCCTGTTGCTGGTTGATATGACGGATCCTCTGATTCCCGACGGCTTGGAGCAGACCTCTCCACATGTTACTGTCGGGACAAAGAAGGATCTCATCGGCATTGCCGAGGATCGGTACGACTTGCAGATTTCGACAACGACGGGTGACGGTCTGCCGGAATTGCGACGATTGATCGGCGACATCATCGAAAAACGTTTTGGGGGTCTGTCTATGGCAATCCCCAGCCGGCAACGGCATAAGGATTCGCTTGCGAAATGTTTAGCGGCGCTTGATGCGGCGATATCGCAGTCAGATGTGAATCTCGAACTGCGGACTGAGCAGATGCGAATTGCCGCTGAGTATTTGGGCAGAATTACTGGACGAGTCGATGTCGAGCAGTTGCTCGGCGTGATCTTCTCTGAGTTTTGTATCGGCAAATGATTCACGTGAAACCTTGGGGCGACAAGACGCCTGCGTGGTTTCACGTGAAACGTCTGCCGGATGTGGAGTCCCTGAATGACGGATAATGTTTTCGATGTAATTGTGATAGGCGGCGGCCATGCGGGCTCGGAGGCTGCCAGCGCAGCTGCGCGCCTTGGAGCAAAAACCGCGCTCATTACGCATAGGCGGGACACGATCGGGGTCATGTCCTGTAATCCGGCGATTGGCGGCCTGGGCAAGGGCCATCTTGTTCGGGAGATCGATGCGATGGATGGCCTGATGGGTCGCGTCGCCGATGTTGCAGGCATTCAATTCAGGATACTCAACAAGAAGAAAGGTGCGGCTGTCCGAGGACCGCGGACGCAGGCCGATCGAAAGCTGTATCGCCTGGCAATGTTGGCGGCGATCGAAGCGACGCCGGACCTGGATATCATCGAAGGCGATGCGTTCGATCTGGACGTTGTCGATGGCTGTGTCGCTGGCGTGATTATGAAGGATGGTCGAACCCTAAAAGCGCCGGCCGTGGTTTTGACCACTGGAACATTTCTGCGCGGTCTTATTCATATAGGGTCGGAAAAGACTCCGGCCGGGCGTGTTGGTGAAGCGCCGTCGATCGGATTGTCTGCGACCCTCGGCCGGCTGGGACTGCGGCTGGGACGTCTGAAGACCGGCACCCCCGCTCGGCTGGACGGAAAAACGATCGACTGGCAATCCGTCGGTCGACAGGGGGCTGACGAGGAGCTTGTCCCCTTCTCCTTTATGACAGACACGATTACCACGCCACAGATCGAATGCGGGGTCACCAGGACGACTGAAGCGACCCACCGGATCATTGTCGACAACATAATGCGCTCGGCAATGTATTCCGGGCAGATCGAAGGGGTCGGACCTCGTTATTGCCCGTCGATCGAAGACAAGCTGGTGAAATTCGGAGAGCGGGATGGACATCAGGTCTTTCTTGAGCCAGAGGGACTGGACGATGACACGGTTTATCCGAACGGGATTTCCACCTCCCTGCCGTCGGAAGTGCAGGCAGACTTCATCAAAACCATTCCCGGCCTGGAAGCGGCAAGAATACTGCAACCGGGCTATGCGATCGAATATGATCATGTCGATCCGAGAGAGCTGACTCCATCGCTTGAGGTCAAACGGCTGAGAGGCCTCTTTCTCGCAGGCCAGATCAATGGCACCACCGGCTACGAAGAGGCGGCCGCGCAGGGATTGGCGGCCGGGTTGAATGCTGCATTGCGAAGCAGCGATTCGGATCCGTTCCATTTCAGCCGGACGAATTCTTATATTGGCGTCATGATCGACGATCTCACCTCGCGAGGCGTTACGGAGCCGTATCGAATGTTTACATCGCGTGCGGAGTATCGGCTGACTTTGCGGGCTGACAACGCCGATATGCGCTTGACGCCGCTGGCGATGCGGCTCGGGTGCGTTAGTGGCGCGCGAGTGCAGCGATTTACATCCTACCAGGCGGAGATCGAAACCAGTCGGGCGCTGTTGCAGTCGCTAGCGGTTACGCCGAATGAGGCGCGCCGCGCTGGCTTGAATATCAATCTCGATGGCCAGCGCCGAACGGCGTATGATTTGTTGTCCTATCCGAATTATAATTTCGCCGCGCTCCGGCATGTTTGGCCGGAGAGGCTCAGCGTGATTGGACCGAAGATCGCGGAAGCGTTGGAAATTGAGGCCGGGTATTCGGTTTATCTAGATCGGCAAGCCGCGGCGATTGCCGACCAGCAACGCGACGAGGAACGGCAGATACCGCTTGACTTTAATTATGACGCACTGTCCGGTCTCTCGAATGAAATCAAGGCGAAACTCAGCGCTGCTCGCCCGTTCAACATTGCTCAGGCTGCAATCGTCGAAGGAATGACGCCCGCAGCGGTGGCATTGCTGCTTGTGCATTTGCGTCGCCGATCCTCTGCCGAGCGTCATAGCGCTTGATTGCAAGATTTGAGAGTCTTTCAGAATGGAATTGAACGGTTTGCGTGTTTCACGTGAAACACAGGAACGGCTGCAGCACTTTGCAGCGTTGTTTCAGAAGTGGGCAAAAGCGATTAATCTAGTGGCGCCGTCGACGCTCGATGATCTATGGCATCGGCACATCGCCGATAGCAGCCAGGTGTTTCAAATCCATCCTCAACCAGCAAGCTGGGTTGACCTCGGCAGTGGAGGCGGTTTTCCCGGCGTTATCACGGCGATTTTTCTGGCTGAGATGAGAGGTGGATGGGTCCATCTGGTCGAAAGCAACCATAAAAAGGCGGCGTTTCTACGGACGGCGTTGCGCGAGACAAGTGCGCGCGGCAGCGTTCATATCCTTCGAATCGAAGATTCTTATGCGGAGATTGGCGAATGTGGTGCGATTTCAGCGCGCGCTCTTGCTGATCTTGACGGGCTCATCGAGTATTCAGCCCCTTGGATGCTTGGCAAGGAAAATTGTCGCGGCTTTTTTCACAAAGGCCGGGATTACTTGAGGGAAGTCAACAAAGCACGTGGTCGGTGGGAATTCGATCTGTTAGAACATAAGAGCGCCGTCGAGCAGGAATCTGTTATTTTGGAAGTATCAAATCTCCGGCGCTTGGTTTAACAGATCGGATATTGCGGCAATGGCTGGCGAACGACATCGGATTATCACCATCGCAAATCAGAAGGGTGGCGTTGGCAAGACGACCACAGCAATTAATCTGGCAACGGCGCTTGCTGCTATCGGCGAGCGCGTCTTGATCGTCGATCTCGACCCACAGGGCAATGCCAGCACAGGCCTCGGTATCGATCGTCGTGATCGCAAGCTGTCCTCCTACGATCTGATGGTTGGTGATCGTGGGATCCCCGAAGTGACTCTCGAAACAGCAGTTCCTAATCTGTTTATTGTCCCATCAACGATGGATCTTCTTGGCATCGAGATGGAAATCTCGCAGCAGAGCGATCGGGTGTTCAAATTGCGGAAAGCGCTATCTTCGCCCGAGGCGATGGCGTTTTCTTATATTCTTCTGGATTGCCCGCCGTCGTTCAATCTGCTGACGATGAATGCCATGGCGGCAGCGCATTCGGTCCTGGTGCCGCTGCAATGTGAATTCTTTGCGCTGGAGGGATTGAGCCAGTTGCTTGAGACCGTCAGCCAGGTTCGGCGGACAGTTAACCCGCGTCTGGATATTCAAGGTATCGTCTTGACGATGTTCGATGCGCGCAACAATCTTGCCCAGCAGGTTGTTAATGACGTGCGTACTCATCTCGGGGACAAGGTTTACCACACGTTAATTCCGCGCAACGTCCGGGTTTCCGAGGCTCCGTCCTACGGTAAGCCGGCTATTCTTTATGACTTGAAGTGCGCGGGCAGTCAGGCCTATCTGCAGCTGGCCTCCGAGGTGATCCAGCGAGAACGCCAAAGACTGGCCGCGTGATATCATTTTAGGAGTAGGTGAGTGTAGATCATGAATGACGATGTATCAAAGAGGCGATTGGGTCGTGGTCTCGCGGCGCTGATTGGTGAAATGGATCAGCCTGTCCCGGTGGAAGCTGAGCGGACTATCAGCGCCGACAGAATGATCCCGATAGAGTTCGTCAGCCGCAATCCTCGCAATCCTCGTCGGTTCTTCGATGACTCGGAGCTGCACGATCTCGCAAGCTCCATTCGTCAACATGGTATCGTTCAGCCGATTGTTGTGCGGACGATGTCGCGGGATCGATATGAGATCATCGCCGGCGAACGACGTTGGCGCGCAGCTCAGCTTGCCGGGCTGATCGAGATTGCCGTCATTATCCGTGATGTGGATGATAAGACGGCGCTGGAAATCGCTATTGTCGAAAACGTGCAGCGCGCGGATCTCAATGCCCTCGAAGAGGCCTTGGGGTACGAGCAGCTTATCGCGGAATACGGCTACACCCAGAACGACCTCGGCGAAATCATCGGCAAAAGCCGCAGCCATGTTGCCAATTCGTTGCGTCTGTTGAAATTGCCTGATCCGGTTCGCGATCTGCTTGCCGCCGGCAGCCTATCAGCTGGGCACGCACGCGCACTGGTTTCGACATCTGATCCGGCAAGTCTTGCCCGCACGATCGTTGCCAAGGGCATGTCGGTGCGTGATGCGGAAAAGCTGGCGCAAAACAATATCAAGGCCCAATCGGAGCCGCCGCAAACGACGTTGCGGCGAGATCAGAAAGATTCTGACACGCTGGCGCTGGAACGGACACTTTCCGATGCACTCGGCCTTGATGTTGCGATCAATCACAAGGCAAGCGGCGGCCAGATCAAAATTTCCTATAAGTCATTAGAGCAGCTCGAGGAAATCTGCCGTTTGCTTGAGAGGCGCTAGAGCGTTTCCGTTTTTCTCCGAATCACGGAAATGCTCTATCTCTTTGTTTTCACGCAATTCCCGACGCAAAACCGCTCCGCACTTTTGCTGGAATTTCTCTAGAGCGCGGTAGGACGCGCTATTTCCTTGAAACAACGCATCGTGCTTTCGAAATCGATTCTGATTGGGCCGATGCGCTGATCAGGCGGATTTCCGGCCAGATTGAAGGGTGGTAGACAGAAGCGTTTGCATTGCAACGCTGTCTTCCAGAACCTGCCGTCGTCTGCTTTGCAGAATAGCGGCCTGCAGCCGATTGGATTCACGGGCGATGCTTTCCGCGGTCCATTGACGTAACGCCTGTTCGATAATCGGCTTGCGGCGGAAATGCAAATGCCGCCCCATGGTCTGCATGATCTGAGGCGGCTGCAGCCGCTTTTCGTCCATTTCGGCGCGCATCGAATCCAGAAGCTGGAATTGCTTCAGGCATGCTTGCAGAACGAGAAAGATCGCGGTTTTCGAGCTGCTGATTTTTTGCATGGCGTGCAGAAAGGCGTTGAGATCGCCGCCGAGGATGGCATCGACGGCGTCGTCAACCGAGATGGCGCTGGCGTCACCAATTATTTCGGTAACGTGATGTTCTTCGACCGTATCGAAGCCGCGGCAGTAAAGAGCAAGCTTGCGCACTTCGTTGCGGGAAGCGATCCGATCGCCGCCGATCAAAGCCATCAGCGCATGGCGCGCGGCCGGTGTAATGCCGAGCTTCTCTGCACCGAGCTCGGTATCGATCAAGGCATTCAGGGCGCGGCTGTCATCGGCGTAGGAGGGGATCGTCATGACAGATCGTGCGGCCTCCGCGGTCTTGCGCAGCAGAGAACCCTTCTTCAGGTCGCCGGCCTCGACGATCAGATAGGCGGCTTCGAGTGGTTTTTCGGCCAGCAGCGCCAGGGAATCAACGAGGTATTTCTCGTTGGCGGCGCCGCGGATCCAGATCAGCTTCTCACCGCCGAACAGCCCGATGGATTGGACCTCGTCGACCAACCGACCCGGGTCTTTCTGCAGGTCGCCGATATCGAGTTTCGTCAGCGAGAAGGGATCATCGAGAGCAACACCGCTCTTACCGGCGAGCAGGCTTGCCCGTTCGGAAACAAGGCCGCGATCAGGCCCGTAGATGACGAAAATCCGATAGTTCCGCGCCGATTCTTGCAGAAAATTCTCGAATTCGTGGGATTTTATCTCTGCCACATCTCCGCCCTCAGCGGCTGAGGGCAGCGGCGATATCGGCTCCCACGAATTCCGCCGTCTGGTCCGCCGCGCGGTTCTCGGCATCGCGGATCGCCCGCTGCTTGGCGAATTCCTGCTCGGAGAAATCCACCAGCGCCGTGGCCTGGCGGCTGCCGGCCTTGATGACATGATTGTCGGCAGTGGCACGCAGCGTGTAGCTGACGTTGATGGTCACACGGCCGGCCTTCGACGTGTCGGAGGATTCGGCCAGCAGCGTATCGGCAACGGCCGACGTCGCGTGTATTTCGACCTGATATTGCGGGTTTACCGCTTCGCCTGCACCACGTGACGCCAGGAAGATTAGGCGATTGCGAACCTGCTGCTCGACCCGGCTGCCTGCCTCGGAAAAGCCGACCGAGGAAAGTTTTTCAACCACACCTGAACTCTCCGAATAGAGCGGACGGACTTGGCAGGCGGAGAGAAAAGCCGCGGAGGCAAGGATCATGGCGATGCCGGCATTGCGGGCCAGCTTGCAAGCGATATCAGACGACAATGTTTACAATCCTTTGGGGAACCACGATGATCTTCTTCGGTGCCTGTCCGTTCAACGCGTTCTTCACCGCATCCAGATCCAGCACGGCGTCGGTGACGGCATTCTGATCTGCATCGCGAGAAATTGTCAATTCAGCGCGCTTCTTGCCGTTGATCTGTACCGGCAGGACGACATCGTTTTCGATGACGAGTGTTTCGTCGTAGCGTGGCCAGTTTGCCCGGGCGAGCAGGCCTTCATTGCCGAGCGCGGCCCAGCATTCCTCAGCCAGATGCGGCGTCATCGGAGAGACGAGCTGAATCAGGATCTCGGCGGCATCGCGCACCGCCGCGCGATAGGTGGCATCACCTTCGCCTGCCGCAACCCTCGTCATTGGTGCGGCCAGCGCGTTCACGAGTTCATAAATTCGGGCAACGGCCTTGTTGAACCAGAGCTTGTCGTAGTCGTTCTCGACAGCCTTCAGCGTCTTGTGGGCGGCCTGCGAGATTGGCAACGCTTCCCCATCGGTCGCCGGCACCGGTGCCACGGCCGAGAGCGCGTCCGCGGCTTCGGAAATCAGGCGCCACAGGCGCTGGGTAAAGCGATGGGCGCCCTCGACGCCTGCTTCGGACCAGATGACGTCACGCTCGGGCGGGGAGTCGGAGAGAACGAAGAAACGGGCGGTATCGGCGCCGTAGGAGGCGATGATATCGTCGGGATCGACGACATTCTTCTTCGATTTCGACATTTTCTCGATCGAGCCGATCGCGACTTCTTCGCCCGACGTCAGCAGGAAAGCCCGGCGTTTGCCGTCGAGTTCGTCGATGCGGATATCGGCGGGTGCCACCCATTCGCGGCTGGCGCCGGCACTACGGCTATAGGTTTCGTGGACCACCATGCCCTGGGTGAAGAGACCCTTGAAAGGTTCGGTGGCCGCGACGTGACCGGTCTCGCGCATGGCGCGGGTAAAGAAGCGGGAATAGAGCAGGTGCAGGATCGCGTGCTCGATGCCGCCGATATACTGGTCGACCGGCAGCCAGCGGTTCGCCGCCTCCGAATCGGTCGGCTTTTCTTCCCAGGGCGCGGTAAAGCGGGTGAAATACCAGCTCGAATCGACGAAGGTGTCCATCGTATCCGTCTCGCGGCGGGCATCCTTGCCGCAGTTCGGGCAGGAGACGTGACGCCATGTCGGATGACGGTCGAGCGGATTGCCCGGCTGGTCGAAGGTGACGTCGTCGGGCAGCTTGACCGGCAGGTCCTTCTTCGGCACCGGCACGACACCACAATCATCGCAATGGATGACCGGGATCGGGCAGCCCCAATAACGCTGACGGGAAATGCCCCAATCGCGCAGACGGAAATTGACCTTGCGTTCGCCTTGCGGCGCATTGCCGAGCGAAGCAGCCGACAGCCGGTCGGCGACGATGTTGAAGGCTTCCTCGGTGGTCTTGCCGTCGAGGAAGCGGGAGTTGATCATCACGCCATCGCCGTCATAGGCGGTGTCGCCGACGGCAAAGCTTGCAGCATCGCCATCTTTCGGCATGACGACGGCCACGACCGGAAGGCCATATTTGCGGGCAAAATCGAGGTCGCGCTGATCGCCTGATGGGCAGCCGAAGATCGCGCCCGTGCCGTAATCCATCAGGACGAAATTGGCGATATAGACAGGCAGCTCCCAGGAGGGATCAAGCGGATGCCTGACGCGGATACCGGTATCCATGCCCTTCTTTTCGGCGGTCTCGAGTGCTGCGAGCGACGTGCCGGCACGGCGGCACTCCTCGCAGAAGGCTTCGATATCGGCGTTCTTCGCGGCAGCATCCTTCGCCAGCGGATGATCGGCGGCGATCGCCAGGAAGGAGGCGCCGAACAGCGTGTCCGGCCGGGTGGTATAGACCGTGACTTCGCTCTCGCCGGCAGGCGCCGTTTCCGGCACGATCTCCCAGCGGATCGTCAGGCCTTCCGAACGGCCGATCCAGTTCTTCTGCATCAGCCGCACTTTTTCCGGCCACTGGTCGAGCGTATCCAGCGCGTCCAGCAGATCCTGGCTGAAGTCGGTGATCTTGAAGAACCATTGCGTCAGTTCGCGCTGCTCGACCAGCGCACCGGAACGCCAGCCGCGGCCATCGATCACCTGTTCGTTGGCGAGTACGGTGTTATCGACAGGATCCCAGTTGACCTTCGACTGCTTGCGATAGACCAGGCCCTTCTCCAGGAAATCCAAGAAGAGATGCTGCTGGTGCTGGTAGTATTCGACGTCGCAGGTGGCGAATTCGCGGCTCCAGTCCAGCGAAAGCCCCATAGCCTTCAGCTGCGCCTTCATCGAGCCGATATTCTGGTAGGTCCAGGAGGCCGGATGCACGCCGCGCTCCATCGCGGCATTCTCCGCCGGCATGCCGAAAGCATCCCAGCCCATCGGATGCAGCACGTTGTAGCCGCGGGCGCGTTTGTACCGGGCGACGACATCGCCCATGGCGTAATTGCGGACATGACCCATGTGGATGCGCCCCGAGGGGTAGGGGAACATTTCGAGGACGTAATATTTTTCGCGCGGATCGGCATTGTCGGTCTCAAAGACCTTGTCTTCATTCCATTTCTGCTGCCAGCGGGGCTCGGCATCGCGCGGATTATAACGTTCGGTGGCCATGGTATTCGTATTTCCGGAACATCAGGGGAGGTTGGTCGAGACCTTCACCATGAAACCACCGTAGCGTCAAGTTTTGCAGGCGCTGCAAGCGTCCGATCTTGATCGTGACCAAGCGATTTCGCCAAGGCGGGACTTGGCAAGCACAGATTGGCTCGTTAGGCATTGCCGATCCTTTCATGCGGATATGCCGAGGCAGATTGATGGAACTTCAAGAGCGCTTGAACGACGTGCGGTCGCGGATCGCCGCTGCGGAACGCGAAGCAGGTCGTCCGGCCGGTTCCGTTCAGCTCGTCGCGGTGTCGAAGACCTTCGAGGCGGACGCGATCCGCCCGGCCATCGAAGCCGGGCAGCGTGTCTTCGGCGAGAACCGGGTGCAGGAAAGCCAGGGCAAGTGGCCGGCGCTGAAGGCCGAGCATCCGGATATCGAACTGCATCTGATCGGACCGCTGCAATCGAATAAGGCGGCGGATGCGGTAGCGCTTTTCGACGTCATCGAGACGGTGGACCGGGAAAAGATCGCCCGCGCGCTTGCCGAAGAGATGAAGCGGCAGGGCAAGACGACGCGGTTCTACGTTCAGGTCAATACCGGGCTCGAACCGCAGAAGGCCGGTATCGTTCCTGACGACACGCCGGCCTTCATTGCCCTTTGCCGCGATGAGCTCGGCCTTTCCATCGAAGGTTTGATGTGCATTCCGCCGGCCGATGAAAATCCCGGGCCGCATTTTGCCCTGCTGGCAAAGCTTGCATTCAAATGCGGCGTCGGAAAACTTTCCATGGGCATGTCGAGCGACTACGAGACGGCAATCGCCTTCGGCGCCACCAGCGTGCGTGTGGGATCAGCGATATTCGGCACGCGCTGAAACGCTGCTTTGGTCGGGCTTCCTGTTCCCCTCAATGCCGCCTAGATTAGGTTTGCATGTCCTGGGGAGGAGCAGATGCAGAACGGCTATCATCAGGCCTATGCGGCCTGGAAAAGTGATCCCGAAGCCTTCTGGCGCGAAGCGGCGGTCGACATAGACTGGTTCAAGCCGCCGGAGCGGATTTTTTCGCCCAATGAGGGCGTCTACGGCCGCTGGTTCTCCGGAGCGGAAACCAATACCTGCCACAATTGCCTGGACCGGCATGTGGCTGCCGGCCGCGGCGGCGAGACAGCGGTCATCTTCGACAGCGCAATGAACGGCGAGAAGCGCCATTTCACCTATGATGAGGTGCTTCGGGAGGTGATGGCCATCGCAGCAGCGTTGTTGGAACGCGGCATCGGCAAAGGCGATCGCGTCATCCTTTATATGCCGATGGTGCCGCAGGCGGTCTTTTCCATGCTCGCCTGCGCCCGCATCGGTGCGGTTCACTCCGTCGTTTTCGGCGGGTTTGCCGCCAGCGAACTTGCGGCGCGCATCGACGATTGCGGTGCGAAGCTGGTGATCACCGCGAGCTGCGGGCTCGAACCTGGTCGCATTGTCGCCTATAAGCCCCTGGTCGACCAGGCGATCGAGATCGCGCGCTCGAAGCCGGAGCGCTGCCTGGTGCTGCAGCGGCCGGAGCTTCGGGCAGATCTCGTCAGCGGCCGCGATCAAGATTTCGAGGCGGCTGTGGCGCAGCATCGTGGCGCCGAGATCGCCTGTGTCTCCGTCAAGGCAACCGATCCGCTGTACATCCTCTATACCTCGGGCACGACGGGCCAGCCGAAGGGCGTCGTGCGCGACAATGGCGGCCATATGGTCGCGCTCAACTGGTCGATGCGGAATATCTACGGCTTGAAGCCGGGCGAAGTCTTCTGGACGGCTTCGGATATCGGCTGGGTCGTCGGACATTCCTATATCGTCTATGCCCCGTTGCTATCCGGTGTAACCACTCTGATCTTCGAGGGCAAACCGGTCGGCACTCCGGATGCCGGCACATTCTGGCGCATCGTTTCGCAGCATAAGGTACGGGTGCTGTTCACGGCGCCGACGGCATTCCGAGCCATCCGGCGGGAGGATGGTGACGGTGAATTGATGCACGAGTATCCCATGCCCGATCTACGGGCGCTGTTTCTGGCCGGCGAGAGAGCGGATCCGGAGACGCTGAAATGGGCGGAGCGTATGCTTGGCATACCCGTCATCGATCATTGGTGGCAGACGGAAACCGGCTGGCCGATCGCCGCAAATCCGCTCGGTCTCGGCGCCCTTCACGTCAAGCACGGTTCGCCGGCGCTGCCGATGCCCGGCTATGATATTGCGGTTCTTGACGATGCCGGGCATGCGATCGAGGCGGGAACGCTCGGCAATATCGTCGTCAAGCTGCCCTTGCCGCCCGGCTGCCTGCCGACCCTCTGGAACGCGGACGAACGTTTTCGATCCGCCTATCTCGATGAGTTTCCCGGTTACTATAAGACGGCCGATGCCGGCTACGTCGATGAGGATGGCTATCTCTTCATCATGTCGCGCACCGACGACATCATCAATTGCGCCGGTCATCGGCTCTCGACGGGGGCGATGGAGGAGGTTTGCGCGCGTCATCCCGATGTCGCCGAATGCGCTGTTATCGGCGTGATCGATGTGCTGAAGGGTCAGGCGCCCTGCGGTTTCCTGGTGCTGAAACGACATGTTTCCCGTGACGCAACGGCGATCGAATCAGAGGTCGTGGCGATGATTCGTGATTCGATCGGGCCTGTTGCTGCCTTCAAGACGGCCATCACTGTTAACCGGTTGCCGAAGACGCGCTCCGGCAAAATCCTGCGCGGTACGATGCAGAAGATCGCCGACGGCATACCCTGGAAAATGCCCGCAACCATTGATGATCCAACGATTTTAGAGGAAATTGCCGAGGCGCTGCGTGGGCGCGGTTTAGGCTCCTTGCCGATGTGAATTAAACTTTCGGTAAAGCTAATTGAGGAATTGTTAACCATGTTGATGCAAGCATTTGTTAACGGCAATGGCTTGCATAGCAGGCTTTGCATGACGCGGTCGCCGTTACCGGCCTACTGCATAATTGCTTAAATCGGAATCGATTTAAGGGCAAAATTATGCAGCAGTAGAAGTGCTACAGCGTCCTTTGCGCGTCTGAAAGACGCGCGGCGCTGTAGTCCGGATTGCCTCTTTCTCAACGATTGTGGAACGGATCATGACAAGCATCCTTACCAACAACGCTGCTATGGCAGCGCTGCAGACTTTGCGCGGCGTAAACGATAGCCTCAAGGACACCCAGGGTCGCGTTTCATCGGGTTATCGTGTCGAAAAGGCAGCTGACAATGCCGCTTACTGGTCGATTGCTACGACCATGCGTTCTGACAACCAGGCGCTTTCGGCCGTCTCCGACGCGCTCGGTCTCGGCGCGGCCAAGGTCGACACGGCCTATTCGGCTATGGACAGCGCGCTCGATGTCGTCAGCGACATCAAGGCCAAGATCGTCGCCGCCACCGAAAAGGGCGTCGACAAGACGAAGATCCAGCAAGAACTCGACCAGTTGCAGGAGCAACTGCTGAGCATTGCTCAATCGGCGTCCTTCTCCGGCGAAAACTGGGTTGCCGGCGCTTCCGGCACGAAGAGCGTCGTTTCGTCCTTCGTCCGCGACGGCAGCAATGCCGTCTCCGTCAAGATGACGGACTATGTGCTCGATTCGGGCTCGCTTGGAAACGTGCTTTTCGGCATGACGAGCACCGGTGCGATCGAGACATCAAGCGGTATCATCGGCACGGCCTTCAACGGAACCTACGGCGGCACCGTGATCGTCATGGCGTCAATATATGATCTCGACATCACCGGTTTCACCCAGGGCCAGCTTGACGCAGCCCTGACCGGTGTCGAACTGGTTCTCGGCGCCATGACCGCCGCCGGCTCGGCATTGGGCTCGATCTCGACCCGTATTCAGCTGCAGGAAACATTCGTCAGCGGTCTGCACGATTCGATCGACTCCGGCGTCGGGCGCCTGGTCGATGCCGATATGGAAGAGGAATCAAGCAAGCTCTCGGCGTTGCAAACGCAGCAGCAGCTCGCCGTCCAGTCGCTCTCGATCGCCAATAGTTCGGCGCAGAACATTCTTACCCTATTCCGTAGCTAATTCGAAACAGGCCATTCGCAATAAAAAACCCCGCGGGCAGCTCATACCGGCGGGGTTTTTCGTGAAATCGCTGATATCTCAGTACTGATCGTCGTCCTCGTCCTTCGGGGCCGAGCGCAGAGAGCTCAGCTTGCGGAAGACGGCATCGGCGTCGATTTCCTTTTCCTTTTCCTCCTCGCGCTCGTAGCTCGGGGTCAGGCGCTCGGTTTCCTGAGCCGATTGCAGCGTCGCGCCAAGCTCGGCGGCGGTCGGCAGCGGACGGCCCTTGGAGGCCTTTTCCACTTCCATGTCGAGATCGATCTGGCTGCAGAGGCCGAGCGTCACCGGATCCATCGGCGCCAGGTTGGCAGAGTTCCAGTGCGTGCGCTCGCGGATTTGCTCGATGGTCGACTTCGTCGTGCCGACCAGGCGGGAAATCTGCGCGTCCTTCAGCTCCGGATGGTTGCGAACGAGCCAAAGAATGGCGTTCGGGCGGTCCTGACGCTTGGAAACCGGCGTATAACGCGGACCGCGGCGCTTGGATTCCGGCACGCGCACCTTCGGTTCGGAAAGCTTCAGCTTGTGGTTCGGATTGGCCTCGGCGCGGGCAATCTCGTCGCGGGAAAGCTGTCCTGTCGAGATCGGGTCGAGGCCCTTGATGCCCTGCGCCGCTTCGCCGTCAGCGATCGCCTTGACTTCGAGCGGATGCAGTTTGCAGAACTGCGCGATCTGATCGAAAGACAGTGCCGTATTGTCGACGAGCCAGATGGCGGTCGCCTTCGGCATGAGCAGTGTTTGAGCCATGGATATAGTCCTTCTATCGTCCGCGCCGGTCGCGGTCCGTGGATTGTCACCACAATGTCCGGGAAATATGCCGCTATATAACCGCACTGTCGCATAATTGCAATTCTTCCGAAATGAAATGACCTTTGTCTAATTGCCGTGGCGATGCGAACTGCTATGAATTGCCGTGATTTCAAATCCGGGCCCTTCCTAGCTCACGCGGCCCGTCGCATGTCCCATGAGGAGGAGTTGCATGTCGGAGAAGATCTATCCGGTCACGAAGCCGGTGAAGGCGCGCGCCCTGATCGATAAGGAAAAGTACCTGAAATGGTACGAGGAAAGCGTTGAGAACCCGGACAAGTTCTGGGGCAAGCACGGCAAGCGGATCGACTGGTTCAAGCCCTATACCAAGGTCAAGAACACTTCCTTTACCGGCAAGGTTTCGATCAAGTGGTTCGAGGACGGTCAGACAAATGTCTCCTACAACTGCATCGACCGCCATCTGAAAACGAATGGCGACCAGGTGGCGATCATCTGGGAGGGCGACAACCCCTATATCGACAACAAGGTCACCTATAACGAACTCTACGAGCATGTCTGCCGGATGGCGAACGTGTTGAAGAAGCACGGCGTCAAGAAGGGCGATCGCGTCACCATCTATATGCCGATGATCCCGGAATCGGCCTATGCGATGCTTGCCTGCGCCCGCATCGGCGCGGTGCATTCGGTCGTCTTCGGCGGTTTCTCGCCCGAGGCGCTGGCCGGGCGCATCGTCGACTGCGAATCCACCTTCGTCATCACCTGCGACGAAGGCCTGCGCGGCGGCAAGCCGGTGCCATTGAAGGACAATACCGATACCGCAATTCACATTGCAGCGCGCCAGCACGTAATCGTGGACAAGGTTCTGGTCGTTCGCCGCACCGGCGGCAAGACCGGCTGGGCGCCCGGCCGCGACCTCTGGCATCACCAAGAAATTGCCACGGTGAAGGCGGAATGCCCGCCGGTGAAGATGAAGGCGGAAGATCCGCTCTTCATTCTTTATACGTCAGGATCAACCGGCAAGCCGAAGGGCGTGTTGCACACGACCGGCGGTTATCTCGTCTATGCGGCGATGACGCATGAATATGTCTTCGATTATCACCACGGCGACGTCTACTGGTGTACGGCCGATGTCGGTTGGGTGACCGGCCACTCCTATATCGTCTACGGGCCGCTTGCGAACTGCGCGACGACGCTGATGTTCGAGGGCGTGCCGAATTTCCCGGACCAGGGGCGTTTCTGGGAAGTCATCGACAAGCACAAGGTCAACATCTTTTATACGGCGCCGACGGCGATCCGCTCGCTGATGGGTGCCGGTGACGAATTCGTCACGCGCTCCTCGCGCTCTTCGCTGCGCCTGCTCGGCACGGTCGGCGAGCCGATCAATCCCGAGGCCTGGGAATGGTATTATAATGTCGTCGGCGACAAGCGCTGCCCTGTCATCGATACGTGGTGGCAGACGGAAACTGGCGGCCATATGATCACGCCGCTGCCTGGCGCCACCGATCTGAAACCCGGTTCGGCGACGACCCCGTTCTTCGGTATCAAGCCGCAGCTTGTTGACAATGAGGGCAAGGTGCTGGAAGGCGCCGCCGATGGCAATCTCTGCATCACCGACAGCTGGCCAGGTCAGATGCGCACGGTCTATGGTGATCACGAGCGCTTCATTCAGACCTATTTCTCCACCTACAAGGGCAAGTATTTCACCGGCGACGGCTGCCGGCGCGACGCGGACGGTTATTACTGGATCACCGGCCGCGTCGACGACGTGCTGAACGTCTCCGGCCACCGGCTCGGCACGGCGGAGGTGGAATCCGCTCTCGTCTCGCACAATCTGGTCTCGGAAGCCGCGGTCGTCGGTTATCCGCATCCGATCAAGGGCCAGGGCATCTATTGCTATGTGACGCTGATGGCCGGCCACGAGGGATCGGATACGCTTCGCCAAGATCTGGTGAAACATGTTCGTACCGAAATCGGCCCGATCGCTGCGCCCGACAAGATCCAGTTTGCGCCCGGCCTGCCGAAGACCCGCTCCGGCAAGATCATGCGCCGCATCCTGCGCAAGATTGCCGAGGATGATTTCGGCGCTCTCGGCGACACTTCGACGCTTGCCGATCCGGCAGTCGTCGACGACCTGATCGCCAACCGGCAGAACAAGGCAACCACCTGACATATCGAGCCGCTCCCGTCCGTTCGGTTCCGGAGCGGCTCTTTCGTTAGCCGGATTCTTGGCTATTCCGACCGTAAGACGCCAATAGGAATATCGACTTAGAAATCAATCGCTCGGCCATTGATTTCATAATCGCCGAAGCGCGCCGGCTCGGCTCCGCCGCGGCCGCCGATCTCTGGCGACAACTCCAGCGGTTTCTGTTTCTTTCGCCGCTCTTCGGCTTCGGCAAGGGCGCGTCTGGCAGCCGGGGACAGTATCTTGCGCGGCGGCTCTGTTCCCTCGGCCCTCGGCGTTTCGCTATTGTCATTATCGGCGTCCTGCATGGCCGTCTCCTGCCGGAAAATATTGAAAATGGCTGGTGAATAACCAAATCATAATGCGCCGGTGTCGGGATTGAAAGCTTGTGACGCCGAAATCGGAGATGGAGATCCGCCATGAACCTCGTTCGCACTGCCATGTTGCTTGCCTTCATGACGGCGCTTTTCATGTTTGTCGGCTTCCTGATCGGCGGTCGGGCCGGCATGATGATCGCGTTCGTCATTGCCGCCGGCATGAATTTCTTCTCCTACTGGAATTCCGACCGCATGGTGCTTTCGGCTTATCGCGCCCAGGAGGTCGACGAGCGCAATGCGCCGGAATTCTTCCGGATCGTGCGCGATCTGGCCCGCAATGCCGGCCTGCCGATGCCGAAGGTCTATCTCTACGACAGTCCGCAGCCGAATGCCTTCGCCACCGGCCGCAATCCCGATAATGCCGCCGTCGCCGCCTCGACCGGCCTGCTCAGCGCCTTGTCTCCCGAGGAGGTCGCAGGCGTCATGGCGCATGAACTGGCCCACATTCAGAACCGCGATACGCTGACGATGACGATCACGGCAACGCTTGCCGGCGCGATCTCCATGCTCGGCAACTTCGCCTTCTTTTTCGGCGGCAACCGCGAGAACAACAACAATCCCCTCGGCTTCGTCGGCGTCCTCGTCGCGATGATCGTGGCGCCGCTGGCCGCCATGCTGGTGCAGATGGCAATCAGCCGCACGCGCGAATATTCGGCGGACCGCCGCGGCGCCGAGATCTGCGGCAATCCGCTCTGGCTCGCTTCGGCGCTCGGCAAGATCGCGCGGGGTGCCGCCCACGTGCCGAACGCGGACGCCGAGCGTAACCCGGCGACGGCGCATATGTTCATCATCAATCCGCTCTCCGGCGAGCGTATGGACAATCTGTTTTCCACACATCCGAACACGGAAAACCGCATCGCGGCGCTGCACGACATGGCGCAAAGCGGCATGAATGTCTCGACGTCGCCGGCTCGTGCTGCTAATCCGTCGCGCAAATCGCGCTCTGTTCCGGATACGGGTCTTGGTCGCGGTGGTTCGCAACCGCCAAAAGGTCCGTGGTCTTGAATTCAGACGGCACGAAGAAACCATTCCGCAAGCGTAAGCCCTCCACTGAGCGATCTGCGCCTGATAAGCCCGGCCTGCAGGCCCGGGCCGCGGCGGCAAAAATTCTCGCCGCCGTAGTCGACCGCAAGCTGCCGCTCGACGGCGCTCTCGATCATGAACACGGCAATCCGGCCTATAGGGCGCTCGGCGAAAGCGACCGGGCGCTCGTCCGCGCCATCCTGAACACGACGCTGCGTCACCTGCCGCGCATCGATGCCGCGATTGCCGGGCTGCTGGATTCGCCGTTACCGGAGGGCGCAAGGGCGCTGCATCACGTGCTCGCAATCGGGGCGGCGCAGATCCTCTATCTCGACGTGCCGGATCATTCGGCTGTCGATCTTGCCGTTGAGCAGGCCAATCAGGATCCACGCAATCGCCGTTTCGCCAAGCTGGTCAACGCTATCCTCCGCCGGCTCGGCCGCGAGAAGGAGCAGGTGCTTGATGAGATCGGCAAGGTCGCGCCGATGCCGGCCTGGTTCATCGCCAGGCTGGAAAAGGCCTATGGCCGGGACGCGGCGCTGGCGATTTCGGAATCCCAGCTCGAACCGGCCGCAATCGATCTGACCGTCAAGTCCGACCCTGAAGGTTGGGCGAAGCGGCTGAACGGCGTTGTTTTGCCCACCGGCGGCGTGCGGCTCGCGGCTTTCGACGGCGGCATCCCTTCGGTCGAAGGCTTCGACGAGGGCGCGTGGTGGGTGCAGGATGCGGCGGCAAGCATACCGGCCAAGCTTTTCGGTGATCTCTCGGGCAAACGCACCGCCGATCTCTGTGCTGCGCCTGGCGGCAAGACGGCGCAGCTCATCCTTGCTGGCGGCGCAGTCACCGCCCTCGACCAGTCGGAAAATCGGCTGAGACGGCTGCGGTCGAATCTCGACCGGCTCGGCCTCAAGGCGGAGACGATCGCGGCAGATCTGACGACATTCGAGCCGGCGGAGCGTTTCGACGCGATTCTGCTCGATGCTCCCTGCTCTTCTACCGGCACGACACGCCGGCACCCTGACGTGTTGTGGACCAAAGGGCCTGAGGATATCGCCAGGCTGGCGGCGCTGCAGGAACGGCTGCTGCGGCATGCGCTGACATTGCTGCAGCCTGGCGGCACACTGGTTTTTTCGAATTGTTCGCTCGATCCTGTCGAGGGTGAGGAAGTCGTCGCCCGTGTTCTTTCCGATACGGATGCAGTCGAGCGCGTTCCGATCGGCGCCGGTGACTGGCCCGGTCTTGAGGCGGCGATCACGCCGCTCGGCGAATTCCGCACGCTTCCCACCATGCTGAAAATGCCTGTTGGCATCGGATCCGGCCTCGACGGCTTCTATGCGGCTGTGCTGCGGCGCGTGGCCTGATTGCAAGACTTGAGCGCTCGCGGCACGCTTGCACTAAACGAGTTGCTTCATAGCCTCGTGTCACGCATGCCGTGCTCCAAAACCGCCCGCATGATTTCAGGTGAAACGCGTTAATTTGCGTATATTCGAACCTTGTCACGAATTAATTCATTGTGGACGATGAAATAGGCCACTTTTCACCTATTCTTAACCACGAGGGTCAATAGACAATAGAATATGCAGTCCGGTCGGCGTTTTGCGAGCATGTATGTTCGGGAGGCTTGGCGGCGCGCCTTGCGCCGCGTTGCGTTGCTGCGCCTGAAGCTCTTTCGTCATTCGATCAAGGTGCCCGAGCGTTTGATCGTCGCGCCGACCGATCTCCGCAGCATCGATCCGCATGTGGCCGACGAGATCCTCAACGGACGGTTTCTCCTGGCCGGGCGCATGCTGGAAACCAACGAGAAGTCGCCTTTCACCTTCACCCTGCCCTCGCGCCCCTTTGCGATCCGTCTTCATAGCTTCGGCTGGCTGCGGCATATGCGGGCGAACAAGACGGAGCGCAGTTCGGCTGCCGCCCGCGCGATCGTCGACAGCTGGCTTTCCATCCATGCCGGTCGCATGGAGGGGATTGCCTGGGAGACCGACGTCACCGCCCAGCGCGTTATCGCCTGGTTGTCGCATTCGCCGGTGGTGCTGCAGAATGCCGACCGCGGCTTCTATCGCCGCTTCATGAAGTCGCTGGCGTTCCAGGTGAGGTTCCTGCGCCGTATGGCGCCGTTCACCCTCGGCGGCTTGGAGCTGTTTCGGTTGCGTATCGCGCTCGCCATGGCCTCCGTCGCCATGCCGACCCGCGCCGCTACGCTGAGAAGGGCGGCACAAGCGCTCGACCGCGAATTCGATAGCCAGATTCTGCCGGATGGGGGCCATGTGTCGCGCAATCCGCGCGTCGGGCTGGAATTGCTGCTCGATCTGTTGCCGCTCCGACAGACCTATGTCAATCTCGGCCATGACCTGCCGCAGAAGCTGATCTCCGGTATAGATCGCATCTACCCGGCATTGCGGTTCTTTCGCCATCAGGACGGGGACCTGGCGCTCTTCAACGGCGCGACCTCGACGCTCGCAAACGAGCTGATGTCGGTGCTGCGATATGACGAAACCGCCGGTCAGCCGTTCAAGGCTTTACCGCATTCGCGTTATCAGCGGCTTTCGGGGGGCAAGACGGTGATCATTGCCGATACCGGCACGCCGCCTTCGGGAGGCGCGCTTCGGACCGCGCATGCGGGCAGCCTCTCCTTCGAGATGTCGTCCGGCCGCCATCGCTTCATCGTCAATTCCGGTTCGCCGAAATTTGCCGGGCACCGTTATGTCCAGATGGCGCGCACGACGGCGGCGCATTCGACCGTCATCCTCAACGACACCTCGTCCAGCCGTTTTTCGCCCTCGCCCTTCCTTAACCACGCAATCACCGAACCGGTGAGGACAATTACCGTGGAGCGTGCCGAAACAGAGGACGGACGCGACGGCATCAAGCTCAGCCATGACGGTTATCTCAGGGTGTTCGGGGTGCTGCACGAGCGTGAGCTGACACTCAATGCTGCAGGCTCGATCGTGACCGGCCGCGACCGGCTCGTCGTCCGCGAAGGATATGAGCATGACGAACCGTTGAAGGCGGTCGCCCGCTTTCATATTCATCCTTCGATCGTCCTGCATCAGAGTGATGGCGAGTCCGTGCTGCTGACGGCGCCGGACGGCGAAAGCTGGCTGTTTTCCGCACCTGGCAATGAAGTGCTGATCACCGAGGACATCTTCTTTGCCGACAGCTCCGGCATTTGCGGCTCGGACCAGATCGAGATCGATTTCGATCTTGCCGAGAAGATGGAAATCCGCTGGTTTTTGTCCCGCAAAAGCTAGGGGTGGATGATCTTGGGCCGAGTGGCCCGAGAATGGGATCGCATCCACATCAAGTGAGTAGAGTACGATGCCGACCAAAAATGGCGCGTGCTTTCGACATCTGCTCTGAGGCCTGTTTGCGCGGCGGCAAACCTGTGCTAACGCGACGCCAGCATGCGAGCATCCCTTGCGGATGTCCTCCCGAAGCCCGAACGGAGAAGGTTTCATGGCCGTCATTTCCAAGAAGATCCCCGCCCCCGACAAGGTCGAAATCAAGACCGCGCTCATCTCCGTCTTCGACAAGACCGGGATCGTCGACCTCGCCCACGCCTTGTCTGCCAGAGGTGTGCGCCTGCTTTCGACCGGCGGCACCTATAAAGCGATCACTGCTGCCGGTCTTGCCGTCACCGATGTCTCCGAAATCACCGGTTTTCCGGAGATCATGGATGGGCGTGTGAAGACGCTGCATCCGACGGTGCATGGCGGCCTGCTGGCGATCCGTGACGACAGCGAACACCAGGAAGCGATGAAAACGCATGGCATCGAGGGCATCGACCTCGCCGTCATCAACCTTTACCCCTTCGAGGAGGTGCGCGCCGCCGGCGGCGACTATCCGACGACGGTCGAGAATATCGACATCGGCGGTCCGGCGATGATCCGCGCATCGGCCAAGAACCATGCCTATGTGACGACCATGACCGATCCGGCTGATTATGCCGAGCTGCTGGAGCAGCTTTCCGCAGATGACGGCAAGACCGCCTATGCCTTCCGCCAGCGTATGGCCGCCAAGGCCTATGCCCGCACGGCCGCCTATGATGCAATGATCTCCAACTGGTTCGCCGAGGCGCTGTCGATCAACACGCCGCGCCACCGGGTCATCGGCGGCGCGCTGAAGGAAGAGATGCGCTACGGCGAAAACCCGCACCAGAAGGCTGCCTTCTACGTGACCGGCGAGAAGCGTCCGGGTGTTTCGACGGCCGCTCTTCTCCAGGGCAAGCAGCTCTCCTACAACAATATCAACGATACGGATGCGGCCTACGAGCTGGTCGCCGAGTTCCTGCCTGAGAAGGCGCCGGCCTGCGCGATCATCAAGCATGCCAATCCCTGCGGCGTCGCCACCGGATCGAGCCTGGTCGAGGCCTATCGGCGGGCGCTCGCCTGCGATTCCGTTTCCGCCTTCGGCGGTATCATCGCGCTCAACCAGACGCTGGATGCCGAAACGGCCGAAGAGATCGTCAAGCTCTTCACCGAAGTGATCATCGCGCCGGATGTCACGGAGGAGGCAAAGGCGATCGTCGCCCGCAAACCGAACCTGCGACTGTTGTCTGCAGGTGGCCTGCCCGATCCGCGTGCCGCGGGCCTGACGGCAAAGACCGTTTCCGGGGGCCTGCTCGTCCAGAGCCGCGACAACGGCATGGTCGAGGATCTGGAACTCAAGGTCGTCACCAGGCGTGCGCCGACGGCGCAGGAACTTGATGACATGAAGTTCGCCTTCAAGGTCGGCAAACATGTGAAATCGAATGCCGTGGTCTATGCCAAGGACGGCCAGACCGCTGGCATCGGCGCCGGCCAGATGAGCCGGGTCGATTCCGCCCGCATTGCCGCGCTGAAGGCCGAAGAGGCTGCCAAGGCGCTCGGCCTCGCAGTGCCGATGACGCATGGCTCGGCGGTCGCCTCCGAAGCCTTCCTGCCTTTTGCCGACGGTCTTCTGTCGATGATCGCCGCAGGGGCGACGGCAGTTATCCAGCCGGGCGGCTCGATGCGCGACCAGGAAGTCATCGATGCCGCCAACGAACACGGCGTCGCAATGGTCTTTACCGGCATGCGCCATTTCCGGCACTGAATGAGGATTGGGCGCGGTCACGCGCTCATCTCCGGCTTGATCGGGCTCGTTCCTATGCCCGGTCGGCTGGATAGGGTGTACGGAACAAGAGCACCAGTCCGCCGGCAAGAAACAGGATCAGCGTTGCCATCCCGAGCCGCGGTGATCCGCTCATATAGGTCACCAGAGAGAAGAGCAGCGTCGCCATGAAACTGGTGGCGCGGCCCGAAAGCGCGTAGATGCCGAAGTAGCGGCCGGCTTCCTCCGGGCTGACGCTGCGGGCGAGATAGGAGCGCGACGAGGCCTGCACCGGCCCGAAGGCGAGCCCGATCAGCAGGCCGTAGAGGATGTAGGCCCTTTCCGCCGCAGTACCGAAAAGGCCGCCGGAATCGGCCGTCGGCAGCGGCATCAGTCCGAACAGGGTGTAACCAGGTCCTGTCGAGATGATGCCGATGGTGGCGAGAAGCAGCATCGTGAGGCTGATGACGACGGTCACCTTCGAACCGACGCTCTTGTCGACGCGGCCGGCGATCAGGCAGCCGAATATCGCGACAACATTCAGGATGATGCCGTAGATGCCGATCTCGATCGTCGCCCAGCCGAACATGCCGGCCGCGAAGATACCGCCAAGGATCAGCAGGCCGTTGACGCCGTCCTGATAAATCATGCGGGCGATGAGGAATGTCAGGATGCCGCGGCGTTCCGTGAGTTCGTCAAGCGTGTTTCTGAGTTCACGCAAGCCGGAGCGGACGGCAGTGCCGAAGGGAAGCCCCCTGCCGACATCCGGCGTGAAGAAGAACATCGGCAGGATGAAGATCAGATACCAGACGGCCGAGATCGGCCCGGTGATGCGTGCATCCTGACCGGTCCGAGGATCGAGGCCGAATAGCGGATCGAGACCGAGGATGGTCTTGCCGGTCTCGGGGCTCGCCGCCAAGAGCGTCACGACGGCAATGAGCACAATGATGCCGCCGAGGTAACCGAGCCCCCAGGCGGTGTTGGAAAGCTTGCCGACTTCGTGCTTGCCGACCAGGCGCGGCATCATCGAATCATTGAAGACGATCGAAAACTCGGCCGAGATCGAGGCGAGGATCATGAAAATGACGGGATAGACAATAGGCGAACCGGGTGCGGCAAACCACAGGCAGGAGAGGCTGGCGATCTTGATGATCGCGAAGAAGCCGATCCAGGGTTTGCGTGCGCCGGACTGGTCGGCGATCGAACCGAGAACGGGTGAGAGCAGGGCGATGATCACAGAGGAGATCGTCGCCATGTTGCTCCACGTCGTCTGCGCGGAAACCGGGTCATCGGTCAGGCGGGAAACGAAATAGGGGCCGAAGATAAAGGTTGTGACCACGGTAAAGAAGGGCTGTGCTGCCCAGTCGAAGAACATCCACCCCCAGATGCCCTTCTCCGTGGCCTTCGGCGGTTGCGTTCCTGTCCAGTCAATGCGATTCAACATCCGCTCCTTGTTTTGACGCGGACTGTCTCACCTCGCCCGGTCGCGCGCAAGATCGGTCAGGATACCTGCAGCAACGGTAATACGCGCGAGATTGGGATCGCCGCCGTCGCTGAGGCTTGAAAGCTCCTCGAGGATGCGGTTGATGCGGATGCGATCCTGCGCATGCCAGGCTTGAACGGGAAGCTTTTCCTTGCCGTGATCGGAAAGGGCCGAGATGACGATGTCGCGCCTTGCGCTGGCGATTTGGTCGATGCTGCGGGCAAGCGCCAGATTCTCGTAATGGTCTGAGGTGAGGATCCGCCCGCCCGCCGCCAGCAGCCTGCCGATACGGAAGGTCTGCGACACAGCGATGTAGTTCTCGGCGGCGCGCACCAGCGGTTCGCCGGTGCGTTCAGCGATCTGCATGATCTCCGGCACCAGTGCGAAGATCGGGAGGCTGGCAATCTCGGCCGCAAGTTTTTCGGGCAGGCCCGCCTGGCTGTACTCCGCCTGGCGCACGGCGACCTCGCCGGCCACCTGTCCGGCGAAGGCGGTTTTCAGCTTCTTCAGGGCCGCCTGCAGCCGGCTAATCACTTCCGCCATATCGGCCTTGGTCATGCCCGTCTTCAGCAGCAGGCGCGTCAGCACGACAAAGCTGTGGCCGATCTCCTCGTAGATGCGGTTCTGCATCTCGCCTGATATCCTGCCGTCCAGGGCGTCCGTCTCGGCCCAGAGGCGGGTCAGGTCGAAACCGTCGCGCGCAACGATTGCGGCGCGCACCACCTCCGGTGCCGAAGCTGCCGTCGCGTCCATCATGGCGACGGTGAAGCTTGGTCCGCCACGGTTGATCGCTTCGTTGGCAAGCACGGTCGCGACGATTTCGCGCTTCAGGCGGTGACTGGTGATATCGCCGGCGTTCGACTTCTGCATCTTCACAGGGAAATAATTCAAAAGCGTCGCGATGAAATAGGGATCGTCCGGCAGATCGCTTGCGGCCAGCGCGTCGAAGAGTACGATCTTGGCATAGGATAACAGCACGCCGATTTCCGGCCGCGTCAGCGGCTTGCCGGCTGTATAGCGTTCGGCCAGGGTCTGGTCGTCCGGCAGTGTCTCGACCTTGCGGTTCAGCTGGCCGGCGCCCTCAAGCACAGTCATGAAGCGGCCAAGCTGCAGACCGTTTGCCGTGCCCTTGCGTTCTGTCAGTGAGATCGCCAGCGACTGCAGGTAGTTGTTGCGCAGCACCAAGGTCGCCACTTCGCCGGTCATCGAAGAAAGAAGCTGGTCGCGCTTCGCACGCGTCAGGCGTCCGTCATGCATGGCGGCTGCCAACGCGATCTTGATATTGACCTCGACGTCCGAGGTGTTGACGCCGGCCGAGTTGTCGATGGCGTCGGAATTGCAGTGCCCGCCCTTGAGACCATAGGCGATGCGGCCCTTCTGGGTGACGCCGAGGTTTGCGCCCTCGCCGATCACCTTGGCGCGCACCTCTGTCGCCGCGACGCGAATCGGGTCGTTGGCGCGGTCGCCGACTTCGGCATCGGTTTCGGACGGCGCTTTCACATAGGTGCCGATGCCGCCGAACCAGAGCAGGTCGACCGGGCTTTTCAGGATCGCCGTCATGATCTCGAGGGGCGTGGCCACGGCCTTGTCGATGCCGATCGCGGCAACCGCTTCCGGCGTCAGCGTGACCGATTTCGCTGCGCGCGAAATGATCATTGCACCCTTCGACAGTAAGCTCTTGTCGAAATCCTGCCAGCTTGAACGCGGCAGGTCGAAGAGCCGCTGGCGCTCAGCCAGCGTCTTTTCCATATCGGGGTCGGGATCGATGACGATGTCGCGGTGATCGAAGGCGGCAATGAGTCGGATCTTCGGAGAGAGCAGCATGCCGTTGCCGAAGACGTCGCCCGACATGTCGCCGACGCCGGCGACGGTGAAAGGCGTCGTCTGGATGTCGATGTCCATTTCCCGGAAATGGCGTTTCACGGTTTCCCAGGCGCCGCGGGCAGTGATGCCCATCTTCTTGTGGTCGTAACCGGCCGAGCCGCCGGAGGCAAAGGCGTCGTCCAGCCAGAAGCCAGCTTCCTGCGCCAGTGCATTGGCGGTATCGGAGAAGGTCGCGGTGCCCTTGTCGGCGGCGACAACGAAATAGGGATCGTCACTGTCGAGCCTGACGGTATCCTTTGGCGGGACGATATCGGCGCCTACTATATTGTCGGTGATGGAAAGCAGCGTGCGGATATAGGTCTTGTAGGCTTCGCGACCGGCATTGAAGATCTCGTCGCGGCTGCCGCCGACAGGGAGCTTCTTCGGATAGAAGCCACCCTTGGCGCCGACCGGCACGATGACTGCGTTCTTGACCTGCTGCGCCTTGACGAGGCCGAGCACCTCAGTGCGGTAATCCTCGGCGCGATCCGACCAGCGCAGGCCACCGCGCGCCACCTTGCCGAAGCGCAGATGCACGCCTTCCACCTCGACGCCGTAGACGAACATCTCGCGGAAGGGTTTCGGCTGCGGCAGCCCGTCGACCAGATGCGGATCAAGCTTGAAGGCCAGCATCGCTTTCGGCAAACCATCCGGGTTCTTCTGGAAATAATTGGTGCGCAGCGTCGCATCGACGATGTTGACGTAGCGGCGCAGGATACGGTCGTCGTCGAGGCTCGGCACGTTGGCAAGCTCGGCCTCGATCGCCTGGTGCAGTTCGGCAAGCTTCTTGACGCGGATCTTCTCCGAAAGCCTGGTGTCGAGCGTGTCATGGAAGAGACGAAAGATAGCGGCGGCGACACCGGGATATTTGTCGAGCGTCGTGGCGATATAATCCTGCGAATAGGCGATGCCGGCCTGGCGGAGATAACGCGCGTAGGCGCGCAGGACGTTCGTCTCGCGCGCCGAGAGCCCGGCCGAAAGGATCAGCCGGTTGAAGCTGTCATTGTCGATCGTGCCGGCGAAGGCGGCAACGAAGCCTTCCTCGAGGGCGGCGCCGTAACGCTGCAGATCGATCTCGCCGCCATTGCGGGCCTCGAGCTCCATATCGTGCAGCACGACGAGTTTCTTTTCTCCATCGGCGGCAGGCACCCCGATGTCGAAAGTGCGTTCACTGACGACATTGAAGCCGAGATTCTCGAGAAGCGGCACGCGGCGCGACAGCGCCAGCTGGCCGCCGGCGTGGAAGATCTTCAAGGAAAGGGTGCGGCCGTATTCTTCCCGACGATGGTAGAACTGAATACGAAGCGGCTCGCCGGCGGCGCAGGCGCCGATATCGGCGAGGTCAGCCACGGTTTCCTCCGGAGTGAAGGAATCCTGGAAGGCTTGGTCGACGGATATCTTCGGCGCCTTGGCGCCTGCCAGCGCCTCGAAACGGTCGTCCCAGCGGGCGGTGATTTCGCGGATCACCTGCTCGAGCTTTGCCTGCGGAATGCGTGGCGTCTTGCCGCCCGAGCGGCCGATGATGAAATGCACGCGCGCCACGCCGCCTTCCGGGAAAGCCGGGTAATAGGCAGAGACACGGCCGTCATAGACAGTCTTCAGATAGGTGCCGATCCGTTCGCGTACGATCGAGTCATATTCCTCGCGCGGCACGTAGACGATCACCGAGACGAAGCGGTCGAAATGGTCGATGCGCGGCAGGACGCGCACGCGCGGCCGATCGGCCAGGTCGTTGATCTGTTCGGCAAAACTTGCAAGCAGCGTCGTGTCGATCTGGAAAAGGTCGTCGCGCGGATAGGATTCCAGCGTGTTGTCGAGCATGCGGCCGGAATGGCTCATCGGGTCGAAGCCGAAATGTTCCTTCACTTTCTCGATCTTGGAACGCAGCAGCGGGATTTCGGAGGCGAGCGAGGTGTAGGCCGTCGAGGTGAAAAGGCCGACGATGCGCAGTTCGCCGGTGACGTTGCCCTCAGCGTCGAAGCGCTTGACGCCGACATAATCCATATAGGCGCGGCGATGGACGATCGATTTCACATTCGCCTTGGTGACGATCAGGAAGTCGGGGCCGTCGAGGAAGGCAAGGATCTCAGGCGTTGTCGTGACGGCGTCCTTGCCGGTGCGCAGCACCAGAACATCGGGATTGGAGAGGATGCCGAGGCCAGCACCCTTGTCGCGTTCGACCTTGGCATCGATCCCCTTGCCTGAATAGACATATTCCCGCATGCCGAGGAACGTGAAATTCTCATCGCGCAGCCAGGTCAGGAAAGCGACGGCTTCGTCGCGATCGGCCTTCTTCCGGCTGGCGCTATTGGCCGCAAGCTCGGCGATCACTCCGTCGATCTTGGAGAGCATCGGCTTCCAGTCGGAAACCGACAGGCGGACCTGTTCGAGGACTTTTTCGATGCGTTTGGCGAGATCGGCGGCTTGGTTGGAGTTGAGGGGCGCAATATGAAGCTGGATATGGCTGACGCGGTTGGCCGCGTCGCTCGGGTGATCGGCGGAATAAATCACCGGCGCCTTGCCCTTTTCCACGATCAGGATGGGATGCACGGCCATGAACAGGTCGCGATAGGTGCTCGTCACTTCGCCCATGACCGATTCAAACAGAAAAGGCATGTTCTGGTCGGTGACTGACAGCACCGAGACGGCGATGCCACCGGGCGTCACATCGGCAATGGTGTCGATGCTGACGCGAGGCGCCTTGCCGTTCCAGGCGTCGAGTTCCTTTGCCGAACGCACGGCAGAGAGTGCCAGCATTTCCGGTGTATAGAGTTCGAGATCGTCATTGCTTGCCCGGCCGAAGAGAATTTCCGGATCGAGATGCGCCTCGCCTGTCGCCTTGGCGATCTTGCGCGCGCTCTCGATCTGCTTTTCCCGTTTCGGATTGTTTCTGGCAGCCATGGATCGCCTCCCTCAATGGTCTGATTTTCCGCAAGCTAGCAGAAGATTCTTCGAAAAAATCTCTAAAAGAGCGGTCCGAAGGATTGTTTTGACGCTTTTTGGCGCTGGAAACGAGAAATTGTAAGAGATTTTCCGCTTTCTTCGCCAAACGAAAGCGAAAGCCCCGTCTTCCGGTTTTTTTGTTCCGCCGCACATTTCCACGCCCGCATGAAGAATGGTTGACAGCGTGGCGTCAAAAAGATCATCAAACGCGGTCATCATTTGGATCTTGGATATCATGTCGGAAAATGCAGCGGGCGCAGTCATCGTCATTTCCAGCCATGTGGTGCGTGGTTCGGTCGGAAACCGGGCCGCCGTCTTTGCATTGGAGACGCTCGGTCATCCGGTCTGGGCCCTGCCGACCATCGTGCTGCCCTGGCATCCCGGCCACGGCCGCTCGACGCGGCTGACTTTTGCGGAAACGGATTTCGATGCGGCGATCGACGATCTGATCCGCGCGCCTTGGATCGGCGAAGTCAAGGCGGTGCTTTCGGGCTATTTCGGCAATGCCGCCCAGGCTCGCTCCGTCGCCCGGCTGATAGGTGCGCTCAGGCAAAACAATCCCGATCTGCTCTATGTCTGCGATCCCGTCATGGGCGATCTCGGCGGCCTTTACGTGCCGGAAGCGACCGCAGAGGCCATTCGCGATCATCTCATTCCGCTTGCCTCGCTCGCGACGCCGAACCGCTACGAACTCGCATGGCTTTCGGGGGCAGCCCTCGAAGACAACAGCGCGATCATGGAGGCGGCGCTCGCGCTCGGACCATCGCGCATGCTCGTCACTTCGGCGGTGCCGATGATGGCGGGCGGTACCGGCAATCTCTATCTTTCCGGCCGTCACGCCCTTCTTGCCGAGCATCGCGTCGTCGAAAACCCGCCGAATGGTCTCGGCGACCTCATCGCCGCTGTCTTCCTGTCGCGCCTGCTTTCCGGGATCGAGGACGAAAAGGCGCTGCAGCTTGCCACCGCCAGCGTCTTCGAGGTGCTTGCGCGTGCCGTCAAGCGCGGCAGCAACGAGTTGATGCTGGCCAGCGATGCTTCCAGTCTTTCGACGCCGATGGCCATGGTGCAGATGCGCCGACTCGTGCACCCGGCGCAGCGGCGGAAAAAATGACGCATCTGCAAATATGTTCATTTTGCGGTGCAGCAGTTGATCTTGTCGTCCGCGCGCGCTAATCCAGAAGCATGCAGCGTTTTCCAAACCCCCTTCTGGACGGCTATCGCAACTTTATGAACGGGCGTTATGCCGACGCCCGCGACAGGTATCGGCAGCTTGCCGAAAACGGCCAAAGTCCCCATACGCTTGTCATTGCCTGTTCGGATTCTCGCGCGGCCCCGGAGCTGATCTTCGATGCTGGCCCGGGCGAGCTCTTCGTCATTCGCAACGTTGCCAACATGGTCCCGCCCTACGAGCCGGATGGCCATTTTCATTCGACGTCGGCCGCACTCGAATTTGCCGTACAGGTTCTGAAGGTCTCGGATATCGTCGTGATGGGTCACGGCCGCTGCGGTGGCATCCGTTCAGCACTCGATCCGAATGCCGAGCCATTGTCGCCCGGCGATTTCATCGGCCGCTGGATGTCGCTGGTCAAACCCGCCGCCGAGCAGATCCAGAGCAACGACGTGATGACGGCCGCCGAGCGGCAGACGGCGCTGGAGCGTGTCTCCATCCGCAATTCGATCAACAATCTCAGAAGCTTTCCCGACATCAAGGCGCTCGAGGAAGCGGGAAACCTGCATCTCCACGGCGCCTGGTTCGACATTTCGACCGGTGAACTCTGGGTCATGGACGCCGAGACACGCGACTTCATTCGTCCCGAAATCTAGGGACATGCCGGTTTATCAGTTTTTTAAGGATTGTTGTTAAGCTCGCCGCCAATTGGTCGCGCACGACCGACGTTTTGATCACCGTGGCGATTGGCGATGAAGTTCGAAACCATTAAAAAGGTTATCCTGGCCGCTATCATGCTGCCCTTCGTCTTCATGCTCATTGAAGGCGTCGTCGTCATACGTTCTTCGGTCAATCAATACTGGAACCTCGAAAAGGACCGGCAATTCGCCGATGTGCTTGCCCGTGGCGGGTCGATCGCCGCTACGGAGATTCTGACTGAAATTGACGCCACCCGCCGCTACCTCGCAGATCCCAGCGACAGGAATGCCGTCGACATGCAGCAAAGCCGGGTGACGCTCGATCGCGAACGCCGCGCTTTTTATGCCAGCCTGCCCTCCCGCGATGCGCTCGACGAAGGGCTCGTCGGCGAATTATCGATTCTCAGCCTTGCCTACAGCCGCATCGTCGCTGCGCGCAGCGCCGTCGACCAGGGCCGCTATGCCGGCAGCGATCCTGGTTCCATCTACTGGTATGCGGCTCTCAAGCAGCTTGCCGTCGTCGATGCGCTTTCACCGCTGATCAGCGATCCGGTGCTGCTTGAGAAATCCAACCAGCTGATGGGCATCCTGCTGACCTATTACGGCGAAAGGCTGATCACCGGGATCGGCACCCGTTATCTCAACCAAGGGGTTTCCGCCAGATTGCCGGTGGAGCTCTTCGTGCAGGGCAAGGTCATGCTCGGCGAGGGCATGGATCACATGGTTTTCCATTCCTCCGCGCCGATCGTGCGCAACATCGTCGCTTATCTCGGCCGCAGCAGCCAGGTGAAGGCGAATGCGATCACCGATGCCATTCTCGCCGGATCGCGGCCGACACGGGCCGTGCATGACGTCTGGGCGGCCGCGCAGAGCGAGCGCATGGGCTTCCTGCAGCAGAAGATGATCGAGGCCGCACAGGATATTCACGCGACCGGCGAAAACCTGTCGACGCGCTCGCACATACACCTGACGCGGATCCTGGCGCTGTGTGCCGGCCTGCTGATACTCGCCACATTGGTGCTGGTGCTGGCGGCAAAGGGCCTGCGCCTGATCGACCGGCTGACCCAGGATCGGGAGACGCTGGTCGGCGAGTTGCGCAGCGCCGCGCAGACCGATCTTCTGACCGGTCTTTACAACAGGCGCGGCTTTGAGGTCGCCGCATCCGCGCTTCTCACTCAGGCCGAGCATGGATCACGCTGGATTTCCGTCGTGCTCTTCGACCTCGATCATTTCAAGAAGATCAACGACATTCACGGGCATGACGCCGGCGATGCCGTGCTCCGGCATGTCGCGGGCGTTGCGCGCCAGAATTTTCGTTCCTTCGATCTGCTGGTGCGCCATGGTGGCGAGGAGTTCCTGGCGCTTCTACCGGATTCGACGCCTGATGATGCCGCAATCGTTGCCGAGCGCGTGCGGCTGGCAATCGAGGGGGCGGAAATCCCCCTGACGAGCGGCGATGTTCTCAAGGTGACTGCGAGTTTCGGATGCGCCGGACGGGCAAATGAAGCCACCAACCGGAACTTCGAGGATCTGGTCAAACGCGCCGATCTGGCGCTTTACGCAGCCAAGGCCTCCGGCCGCAACTGCGTCTTCTCGGGACCGACCCTGCCGGCCCCGGTGCAGGAGGAGCGACGCAAGGCGGCGTCCGGCGGCGGCTTTGATTCCCGCATGTGAAAAACGCCGCATATCGCAGCGGCGTTTTCGGGTATTGGTGTCGATGAAGGCTTATCCGCCGTAAAGGCCTATTTGCCGTCGATCTGCTGGCCGATATAGGCGATCGCCTGCTGGTAGACGCTGGCGGCGTTCCAGCCCTGGATGGCGACGAAATTCGGCTCTCCCGGCTGATAGCCGGAGCCGGCGCGCCAGCCATGGCCCTTGAGGAAATTCGCCGTCGAGGCCAGTGCATCGGCGCGGGAACCGACCATGTCGACGCGGCCGTCGCCGTCGCCGTCGGCGCCGAAGCGCACGACATTGCGCGGCAGAAACTGCGTCTGGCCGATTTCACCATGGGCAGCGCCCTTGGCCTGCGGGCTCAGATAACCCTCGGAGACGAGCTGGAGTGCTGCATAGAGCTGGTCGGTGAAATAGTCCGAGCGACGGCAGTCATAGGCAAGGGTCGAAACAGCCGACAGCGTATGCTGGTTGCCCATATAGCTGCCAAAACCGGTCTCCATGCCCCAGATCGCAATCAGCGGGCCGGCCGGAACGCCGTAACGGCGCTCGATCGAGGCAAAAAGCGCCTGGTTGGCGGCCTTCATGCTGCGGCCGCGGGAGATGACCGTGGCACCGCCGCGTTTCTGCATGAAAGCGTCGAAGGAGAGCTTGAAGCTTTTCTGGCCGCGGTCGGCGGCGATCGTCGGCTTGTTGTAATTGACGTTGGCGAAGGCGCGGTCGAGGACCGAGCGGCTGACGCCGTTTGCCGCTGCTTCCTGCTTGAAGTCGGCGACCCAGGCAGTGAAACCGCTGCTATTATTGCCGCATTGGGCGCCCTGGGCCGCTGCCGGCAGCGCGTGGAGAACGCCGGCTGCCGTAAACGCCGCCAGAAGGAATGTTGTCATGCGCATGAGGAACCCCGCTCCGGTCTGCTGAAGCGCGCCGCGGCCGATCGGGACCATGAGACGCGCCTTAAATCTTCGTTCTGTTCATGTCCTTGCCCCAAACCGCTACACGGTCTCGGGCGGCATAGCTTGGCTGACGCCGGGCAGAATGCCAGCCGAAGGCGATTTTGTCACGATCACCTTTTAGTAAGCGCTTATGGATAGAGGGCGCCCACGGCTCGGCAAAAAGCCCTGCCTTCATCAGCAGGGCTTTAGCATATTATGGTTTACAAATGGTATCAGGCGGCCTGCTTGCGCGGCTTGACAAGGCCGCGATTGACGAGCAGCTCGGCGATCTGGATGGCGTTCAAGGCAGCACCCTTGCGCAGGTTGTCGGAGACCACCCAGATGTTGAGGCCGTTTTCGACAGTTGCATCCTCGCGAATGCGCGAGATGTAAGTCGCATCCTCGCCCGCGGATTCATATGGCGTGATGTAGCCGCCGTCCTCGCGCTTGTCTATGACGAGGCAGCCTGGTGCATCGCGCAGGATGTCGCGGGCCTGGTCGGCAGTGATCTCGTTTTCGAATTCGATGTTGACCGATTCCGAATGACCGATGAAAACCGGCACGCGCACCGCCGTGCAGGTCACCTTGATCTTCGGGTCGAGCATCTTCTTCGTCTCGGCCAGCACCTTCCACTCTTCCTTGGTGTAGCCGTCCTCCATGAAGACGTCGATGTGCGGGATGACGTTGAAGGCGATACGCTTGGTGAACTTCTTGTTCTCGATCGGATCGGCGACGAAGACGGCGCGCGTCTGGTTGAAGAGCTCGTCCATGCCGTCCTTGCCGGCGCCGGAAACCGACTGGTAGGTCGAGATGACGACACGCTTGATCTTGGCGAAGTCGTGCAACGGCTTCAGCGCCACCACCAACTGGGCGGTCGAGCAATTCGGATTGGCGATGATGTTGCGCTTGGTGAACTGACTGATCGCATCCGGGTTCACTTCCGGCACGATCAGCGGCACGTCGGCGTCATAGCGCCAAGCCGAGGAATTGTCGATGACGATGCAGCCCTGCTGGCCGATCTTCGGCGAGAACTTCTTGGAGACCTCGCCGCCGGCCGACATCAGGCAGATGTCGGTATCGGAGAAATCGTAATTCTCCAGATTGGAGACCTTCAGCGTCCGGTCACCGTAGGAAACTTCGGTGCCCTGCGAACGCGAGGAGGCGAGTGCCACGACCTCATCGGCGGGGAAGCCTCGCTCAGAGAGGATGTTGAGCATCTCCCGGCCGACATTACCGGTCGCTCCCGCAACTGCTACTTTGAAACCCATTTCTCAAGCTCTCTTTCTCTTCTCTCCTCTTGTCCGGTGAGGGGAAAGGCGCGATTAATCGCGTCTTCCTGTCCCCAGCCGAGCCGGGGAGAGAGCGGCAGGCCAGAGACGTCAGACGGTTTTCGTCGTCGTTTTGGCCTTGGTTTTGGCAGAAACCGGAACGGCAATGTCCACCCCGGCAACCCGTGCCCGGTCATTGCATTCGGCAATGGCGTGTTCGTCGCGAACCATGGATATTCCTTTTCCGATGTTGCTCTTAGAAGGTTTTCCACAGGAGTCAAGGTTTTTGCGCTTGGAGCTCGCAGGCGAAAGCGGCTGCCGCAATGCTGCGACGTTTTGTCATGCCGCTGTCATCCTCGGGAGGTATCCCGGCCCGGTTGTTAATGTCTGCAACGAAAACGGGGGTTTTCCATGCGTACGCTTCTTGCCGCCTTTGCGGCCACCACCATCCTTGCGGGCGCCGCTCAGGCGACGACGGTCTATCCGCTTGATCGCGCGACGATCCTTGCCGGTTCGCCGTTCGATTTCAAGGTCGAGCTCAACAAGCAGGTCAAGCCCGAAGACGTGAAGATCACCGTCAACGGCCAGGACTACAAGACCGTCCTCGGAGGAGAAGCGCAGTTCGTCGAATTGGAAAAGGGCAAGGACGACAAGGCTCTCGGCTCCGCTATCCTGCTGCGCGACCTGAAGATTTCCGCTCCTGGCGACTACAAGATCGAAGTCGCTGCCGGCGACGAAACGAAGTCTGTCATCTGGAATGTTTATGAAACAGCGGCCCAGCCGAAGGCAAAGAACATCATCTTCCTGCTGGGTGACGGCCTTTCCGTTGCGCATCGCACCGCTGCCCGCATCATGTCCAAGGGCATGACCGAAGGGAAGGCGAATGGCCGCCTGAATATGGACGATCTCGAGCGTATGGCGTTTATCGGCACGTCGGCGACGAATGCCGTCGATACGGACTCGGCCAACACCATGTCGGCCTACATGACGGGTCACAAGACGGCCGTCAACGCGATCGGCGTTTATGCGGACCGTACGCCGGCCTCCCTCGATGATCCGCGTGTTGAAACCTTCGCAGAAGCCGTTCGCCGCCTGACCAAGAAGTCGATCGGCATCGTTGCAACGGCCGAGGTCGAAGATGCTACGCCGGCCGCGGTCGTTTCCCACACCCGCAACCGCAACGACAAGGCCGACGTTGTCGGCATGCTGCTCGACGTCAAGCCGGAAGTCCTCCTCGGCGGTGGCTCGGCCTATTTCCTCGGCAAGGAAGTCGCCGGCTCCAAGCGCAAGGACAATCAGGACTACATCAAGCAGTTCCAGGATGCCGGTTACAAGCTTGCGACCGACAAGAACGAGCTCGCAGCCAATGCATCGGCGGAAGGCAATCTCCTCGGTCTCTTCCACACCGGCAATATGGACGTGACGCTTGATCGCGAGTTCCTGAAGAAGGGCACCGTCGACAAGTTCCCGAACCAGCCGGGCCTCGTCGCCATGACCAAGGTTGCGCTCGACCGCCTCTCGAAGAATCCTGATGGCTTCTTCCTGATGGTCGAAGGCTCCTCGATCGACAAAATGTCTCATCCGCTCGATTGGGATCGTGCCGTCTACGAAACCATCGAATTCGACCAGGCCATCGGCGTTGCCCGCGAATTCCAGAAGGCCCATCCGGACACGCTGATCGTCGTCACCGGCGACCACACGCATGGCGTATCCATCATCGGTACCGTCGATGATGAAAAGCCCGGCACGGAAATGCGCGAAAAGGTCGGGACCTATGCCGAAGCCGGCTTCCCGAACTACAAGGACGAAAACGGCGACGGCTATCCCGATAAGGTCGACGTCAGCCGCCGCCTGTTCCTGAGTGCCAACAATGGCCCCGATCACTACGAGACCTTCCGTCCGAAGCTCGATGGCCCGTTCGTTCCGGCTGTCCAGAACGAAAAGAAGGAATATGTCGCCAACGAGCAGTATAAGGATGTTCCCGGCGCGGTCTTCGTTCAGGGCAATATCCCGAAGGCCGGCGATAGTGGCGTCCACGCCGTCGACGACGTCGTCCTGCAGTCGGCAGGTCCTGGCGCTGAAGGCTTCCATGGTTACATGGAACAGAGCGACGTCTATCGCGTGCTCGCCGACACCTTCGCTCTCGGCGCCAAGCAGACGAACTGATCTGAAGCCTATCTGATCCGGCTAGGCCGCTTGCCGGCCTTGCCTCTTTCACCGATCATGGTCCCGGCTGTTCAGCGGCCGGGATTTCATTCTTGGAGATCGCCATGGAAAAGCTCCCTTTGCTGCATCTCAGCCGCCGCAGCCTGATCGGCGCCATCGGCACGCTGGCCTTCGCCGCTATTGCTCGCCCGAGTTTTGCTGCGGATTCCTTGATCAGCTTCGATGAGCTTTACGGCAAGTTCGGCGTGCTCGGCCTCGAATTCTCCGACAAGGTGAAGCGCCTTGCCGGCAAAGACGTCAGCATGAAAGGTTTCATGGCACCGCCATTGAAGGCCGAGGCCCAGTTCTTCGTGCTCACCGAGGTGCCGATGTCGCTCTGCCCCTTCTGTTCCTCGGATGCGGACTGGCCGGACAATATCGTCGTCGTCTATCTCGGCGAGAAGCAGACCTTCGTGCAGCCGCGCCAGACGATAGAAGTGCGCGGGACGCTTGAATACGGTTCGTGGACGGATCCGGACACAGGCTTCGTCAGCCTGCTGCGGATCCGCCAGGCCGAATATTCCGCCGTCTGAACCGGTATGCTCGCTCTCGATATCGAAAACCTGACCGTTGCCTTTCCGGGCCTGTCCTCGCCGGCACTGGCGATCGGCCGCCTGTCGATCGAGGCAGGCAGCAAGGTCGCCGTCACAGGCGCGTCCGGATCCGGCAAGAGTACCTTCGTCAATATCGTTGCCGGGCTGGAGCGGACGCGGCAAGGCCGCATCTGCTGGAACGGCGAGGATATCGCGGGTTTTTCAGAAAGCCGGCGCGACCGGTTCCGTGCCGCCAATATCGGCCTGGTCATGCAGGAGTTCCATCTCTTTCCCGGCCTGTCTGCACTGGAGAACGTACTCCTGCCGGCGCGGCTTGCCGGCGCCGCCACGGCTGATGTCATCGAGCGGGCGCATGCGCTTTTGGGCACGGTCGGTCTTTCGCGCCCCGGCCAGAAAATCGAAACCATGTCGCGCGGCGAGATGCAGCGCGTGGCGATCGGCCGGGCGCTGCTGCGCAAGCCCGGCGTCATCATCGCAGACGAGCCGACTGCAAGCCTCGATGCCGAAAGCGGCGAGGCGGTTGGCGATCTCATCCTCGATCTGGCCATTGCCGAAGGCAGCACGCTGATTGTCGTTTCACACGACCAGCGCTTGGTGGGCCGCCTCGACAGGTGCATCACCTTCGGTTCCGGCCGGATCGGCGATGATTCCGCGGCAACGGCGGGAGAGGCTGCATGATCCGCTTCATCCTTTCCGACCTTCGTCGCCTCTGGGCGGGGTCGCTGGTGGTCGTGCTCTTGGTGGCGCTTGCGATCGCGCTCGGCGTTTCTGTCGTCCTGCAGGAGCGGGCGCTTCGTCTCGGCAGCGCACGCGCCGCCGACAAGTTCGATCTTGTCATCGGCGCCGGCGGCAGCGAGACGCAGCTCGTGCTGTCCTCCGTCTTCCTGCAGCCCTCGCCGCTGCCACTGATGCCGGGCGAAGTGCTGGGCAAGCTTGCCGCGGATCCGCGGGTCGATTGGGCAGCCCCGATCGGCTTCGGCGATTCCTTCTCCGGCTATCCGATCATCGGCACAACGACCATGCTGGCGCAGAACCTGTCCGGCGGTTTGGGCGAAGGCAAGATTTTCGCACGCGAGGGCGAGGCAGTGATCGGCGCCGCCGTCAAGCTGTCGCTCGGCGGCGAGATCAAGCCGATGCACGGGTCGCTGGAAGAGGGCGGCGAGACTCATACCGAGCTCGTCTATCATATCGCCGGCCGTTTGCGGCCGACCGGCACCGCCTGGGACCGGGCCATTCTCGTTCCGATCCAGGCTGTCTGGCACATCCATGGCATGGAGGCGGAAGAGCATTTGGAAGATGGTGCCGAAGCCGAGCACGATCATGAAGCGGCGTCCGGCACGGACAGCGCTGAACATGGCCATGAGCACGAGAAAGCCGGCGCTGATCATGATGGGCATGGGCATCACGGGAAAGCCGATCCGGATGCCGCGCTTGATGAGAGCTGGACTGCGGGCGCTCCTGGCCTTCCCGCCATTCTCGTCAAGCCGAAGACGATCGCCGATGCCTATAAGCTGCGGCAGGACTATCGCAGCGGCGATACCGTCGCTGTCTTTCCCGGCGAGGTGCTGACCAATCTCTACGCCACGCTCGGCGACGCCAAACAGATCCTGGTCGCCGTCGCCTCCGGCGCGCAAGCTCTCGTCGCAGCCTCGCTGGTGCTGGTCACGGTCATCCATATCGGCCAGCGCCGCCGTCAGATCGGCGCACTGAGGGCCTTCGGCGCCCCACGCGGCGCGATTTTCGGCATCGTCTGGCTGGAATTCTTCTTCCTGGTGGCAACTGGCATCGCACTCGGATTCGCGCTCGGTTATGCCGCAGCCCTCATCTTATCCGGCATGTTCTCGCAAACAAGCGGGGTTGCCATGCCGGTCGGCTTCGCCCGTGAAGATGCCGGGCTTGCGGCAGTGCTGCTTGCCTTTGCCACACTTCTCGCTGCGCTGCCGGCAGTGCTTGCCTATCGGCAATCGCCGGCGCAGGCGCTGAGAGCGTAACGGGTCCACATTACAACCGCGTGAAACCTGCTTCGAAACCTCCGGCAGCACAATCCTCACGGGTGGCGGCGGGCCTGATGTGCGTGAGAACCGCGCGTCATTATTAGACTAAAGTCATAATCCGAAAGCCTCTCTCTTTTTGATCTGTCGTTTCTGGCACACTCCCGTCAGGCGTGTCGCGGCCAGGGGTATGCTTTGAGGAGAAGTAGGCCGCGCGCGTGCTCATCACTCTGTGGAGGACAGACAATGGCAAATGTCGCAAGCATCGACGGCGCGAAGGCCGCTCCGATGACCGGCGAGGAGAAGAAGGTAATCTTCGCCTCTTCGCTTGGCACCGTTTTCGAATGGTACGATTTCTATCTTTACGGTTCGCTCGCCACCTATATCGGCGCGACCTACTTCACCCAATATCCTGAGGCGACGCGCAACATTTTCACGCTGCTCGCCTTTGCTGCCGGCTTCCTGGTGCGCCCCTTCGGCGCCCTGGTGTTCGGCCGTCTCGGCGACCTCGTCGGCCGCAAATACACCTTCCTGGTGACGATCCTGATCATGGGTCTGTCGACCTTCCTCGTCGGCGTCCTGCCGGGTGCCGCTACGATCGGCATCGCAGCCCCGATCATCCTGATTGGGCTGCGCCTGCTCCAGGGTCTGGCGCTGGGCGGTGAATATGGCGGTGCGGCAACCTACGTCGCTGAACATGCGCCGAATGGGCGCCGCGGGTACTTCACTTCATGGATCCAGACGACGGCGACGCTCGGCCTGTTCCTGTCGCTGATAGTCATCGTCTTTGTTCAATATCTGATGGGTGCGGCTCAGTTTGCCGCCTGGGGCTGGCGCATCCCGTTCCTGGTCTCGGTCATCCTGCTCGGCGTATCGGTCTGGATCCGCCTGAAGATGAACGAATCGCCGGCATTCCAGCGCATGAAGGCGGAAGGCAAGGGCTCGAAGGCGCCGCTGACCGAAGCATTCGGGACATGGAAAAATGCCAAGATCGCGATCATCGCGCTGCTCGGCGCCACCATGGGCCAGGCGGTCGTCTGGTACGGCGGCCAGTTCTATGCGCTGTTCTTCCTGCAGAACGTGCTGAAGGTGGACCTGTTCTCGGCCAATGTGATGGTCGCCATCGCTCTTCTCCTCGGCACGCCGTTCTTCGTCATCTTCGGCGGCCTCTCCGACAAGATCGGTCGCAAGCCTATCATCATGGCAGGCCTTCTCATTGCGGCGTTGACCTACAATCCGCTTTTCAAGGCGATGACCTGGACGGCGAACCCGGCGCTTGCCGAAGCGCAGGCTTCGATTCGGGCAACGGTGACGTCCGATCCGGCCGACTGCAGGTTCCAGTTCAACCCGACCGGCACGGCGAAGTTCACCAGTTCCTGCGACGTGGCGACGGCGTTCCTGACCAGGAACTCGGTGCCTTACGACGTCGTGCCCGGTACCGCCGGACAGCCGGCAACGGTCAAGGTCGGCAACGCGACGATCCCAAGCTTCGACGTCGTCGCTGCCGGCGACAAGGCCAAGGGCATGACCGCCGCCTTCGAAAAGAGCGTCAACATCGCGCTCCATGATGCCGGCTACCCGCTGAACCGCGGCGCCATCAAGGTGCCGGATTCCAAGCTTGATGCCTTCATTGCAGCCAATCCGGAACTGTCGCTCAACGCCGAAGCCGTGCGCGCCGGCGAGAAGGAAACCGTACCGGCGGCCAAGCTGGTCGAGACCAAGCTGCTGACCGCGGATGAGGCCAATGGCGTCACCGACATGGCGGTCTACAACGTCGCCAATGGCGGCGCCTTCGCCATGGTTGCTGATCCCGCCCGTGTCAACTGGATCGGCACGATCGCGGTGCTGTTCGTCCTCGTCCTCTATGTGACGATGGTCTACGGCCCGATTGCGGCACTGCTGGTCGAGCTCTTCCCGACCCGCATCCGCTATACCGGCATGTCGCTGCCCTATCACATCGGCAACGGCTGGTTCGGCGGCCTGCTGCCGGCGACAGCCTTCGCGATGAGCGCTGCCGCGGGTGATATCTATTACGGTCTCTGGTACCCGATCGTCTTTGCGTCGATCACGCTGGTGATCGGCCTGATCTTCCTGCCGGAAACGAAGAACAGGGATATCCACGCCATGGATTGAGCGGCGGATTGAGACCAATCCGCGCTTGAGAAAAAGGCCCGGCGCTCACAAGGCGCCGGGCTTTTCCATATTACAGCGCCGCGCGTCTTTTCGGACGCGCAAAGGACGCTGTAACATATTGAATTGCTGCATAATTTTATCCTTAAATCGATTCCGATTGAAGGAATTATGCAGTGCGAAACAGGCGCTTCGAGAGTGGCCAGCCATCCGGCGCCAGCTTGAAGAGCAAGCCGCAGCGCGCAAAGACGATCGCCGTCAGCAGCGAGAACCAGGCACCGAAGGCAAGGCCGGCGATGACGTCGCTCGGATAATGGGCGCCGACCATGACACGCGTCATGCCGAGCCAGATGGCGCAAGCGATGAAGGCAACGCGATAGCGCGGAAACAGCAGCGCGAAGGCAGCAAAGAAGGCGCCGACCGTGGTGGAATGGCCGGACGGAAAACTTTCGAAAGCGGCATGGCCTGAAAAGGGCGTGAAGGAAAACATGCCGTAGTCATGAAAATGATCGGGACGCGCCCTGCCGATCGCCCGCTTTAGCAGATTGGCGAGCAGCCCGGAGAAGACAACCGTGATGAAGAGATAAGCGCCGATCCAGCTGACATAAAGCGCTTGCGCCTTGGAGCGCGCCGTCTTCACAAGCTTGTAGCCGGCCCGGCCCTGAAAGAACAGCAGGATGCTGGTATAGATCAGCCAGGCGGAATCGCCGAAGCCGGTCAGCATTTCGCCGAGGTGCTTCACCGGTGCAGGAGCCTCGCTGGCGCCGATCGGTGCATCGAAGAGCAGCATGGAGAGAATCACGGCATTCAGCGTGATGAAGAGGCAGGCCTGCCAACGCAAAGGCGGTATGCCAGCGCTGCTCCGGCGCCAGCGCCTGTCCAAGGAAGCCCAAAATGCCCGCATTCCGTCGTCCGTTCAAATTTGCCCTAAAGTGCCACGACGCGCTAAGGACGCTCTATTATTTTGAATTGGCGCGTAGTCCATTGGAAAATCGTTTCCAATGTCGAGGTTATGCGCTCGTTAAAATCCGGCGCAAAAATACACGAGATTGTGGCCGAGAATAGTCCGTTTGGGATAATTCGACCAAGCCGATGCGGCTCGCGTTCAGGAGGAAAAAGCCCCCGCAAGCATGATGCGAAGGGCCGGAACTGTTTCACGTGAAATATCAGGCGGAAAGCGTCTTGAACTCGGCGAGGATCGCATCGCCCATCTCGATGGTGCCGACCTGCCTTGCGCCATCGGCCATGATGTCGCCGGTGCGGATGCCCTTGTCGAGCACGTTGGCGATCGCCTTTTCCAGATCGTCGGCTTCCTTCACCAGATTGAAGGAGTAACGCAGGCACATGGCGAAGGAGGCGATCATGGCGATCGGATTGGCAATGCCCTTGCCGGCGATGTCAGGGGCCGAGCCGTGCACCGGCTCGTAAAGCGCCTTGCGCTTGCCGGTCTTGCCGTCAGGCGCGCCGAGCGAGGCCGATGGCAGCATGCCGAGCGAGCCGGTCAGCATGGCGGCGACGTCGGAGAGCATATCGCCGAAGAGGTTGTCGGTGACGATGACGTCGAATTGTTTGGGCTGGCGCACCAGCTGCATGCCGCCGGCATCGGCCAGCATGTGTTCGAGCTGGACGTCGGAATATTTCGCCTTATGCGTTTCGGTCACCACCTGGTTCCACAGCACGCCCGACTTCATGACGTTGCGCTTTTCCATAGAGCAGACGCGATTCTGCCGCGTGCGGGCCATTTCGAAGGCGACGCCGGCGATGCGCTCGATCTCGTAGGTATCGTAGACCTGCGTGTCGATGCCGCGCTTCTGGCCGTTGCCGAGGTCGATGATTTCCTTCGGCTCGCCGAAATAGACGCCGCCCGTCAGCTCGCGGATGATCAGGATATCGAGGCCTTCGACCAGCTCCGGCTTCAGCGACGAGGCCGCAGCAAGGGCCGGATAGCAAATGGCGGGGCGCAGGTTAGCAAAGAGCTGCAGATCCTTGCGCAGGCGCAGCAGGCCGGCTTCCGGGCGCACTTCATAAGGCACGCTATCCCATTTCGGACCGCCGACGGCGCCGAACAGAACGGCATCGGCGGCAATCGCCTTCTGCATGTCGGCTTCCGAGATCGCAGCGCCATGCGCATCATAGGCGCACCCGCCAACAAGGCCTTCGTCGGTGACGAAACCGGCATTCATCGCCTCGTTCATATAGGCGATGATCTTGCGGACCTCGCCCATGGCTTCGGGACCGATGCCGTCACCCGGCAGCAGGAAAAGATTGCGCGCTGTCATGAAACCCTCCTGGGAAAAACAAGTTGCGGTTTCTTAGACCCCGGAATTGGGCATTTCAAGCGACAGAAGCGGTGAATCGGTACGCTTCACTTTGAGCAGTGACGGTTGCTCCTGCGTCCGCAAACGGATTAAACGGTGACCCTATCTTTATCCTGGATGGTTCCCATGCCTTTCGTACCTCTCCATCTCGACACGCCCTTGGTTCAGACGGCACCTGGCTATAGCGCCAGCGGCAAACCGCTCTGGCTGAAGCTCGATGCTCTGCAGCCTTCCGGCAGCTTCAAGCTGCGCGGCGTCGGCCGGCTTTGCCAGCACGAGGTGGAAAATGGGGCGCGCGAGATCTTCTGCGCTTCCGGCGGCAATGCCGGCATTGCCGCGGCTTATGCCGGCCGGGCGCTCGGTGTGCCGGTCACGATCGTCGTGCCGGAGACGACGGCGGCCGATGTCCGGCAGACGATTGCCGCAACGGGTGCGAATGTCCTCGTTCATGGTTCGGTTTTCGATGAGGCCAATGCTCATGCAGTCGAACTCGCCCGGAGCCGCAAGGCAACCTATGTTCACCCCTTCGACCATCCGCTTCTGTGGGATGGCCATGCCACGCTGATCGACGAGGTTGTGGCCAAAGGGGCAAAATTCGATTGCGTCATCACCAGCGTCGGTGGCGGCGGGCTGCTTGCCGGCATTGTCGAGGGATTGAAGCGCAACGGGCTTTCCGATGTGCCTGTTATCGCCGTCGAAACGGAAGGGGCGGCCTCGCTGAACGCCAGCCTCAAGGCGAATGAGCGTATCACCCTTCCCGCCATTACTTCGATTGCCAATTCGCTCGGCGCGCGGCAGGTGGCGCAGCATGTCTTCGACTTGCCGAAGCAGCATCCGATCGAAAGTGTTGTCGTCAGCGACGCTGATGCCGTTGCCGCCTGCCTGAAATTTGCCGATGCGCAGCGCATTCTGGTCGAGCCGGCTTGCGGTGCGGCCCTTGCGGTTGCCGATGTACATGCCGGGCTGCTTCAGCGCTTCGATAATCCGCTTATCGAAGTCTGCGGCGGCATCGGCGTGTCGCTCGATAAACTCAGGGGCTGGAAAGAAAAGTTTCTTTGATCTACGCCAAAGAAAAAGCCGGGCGAAAGCCCGGCTTGATCGGCAACCGATTGGATAGGCTCAGGCTGCCCAGGGGTGCGAAGCGGCGTTCTTCTTTTCGAAGCTGTCGATCGCCTTGCCCTTTTCCAGCGTCAGGCCGATATCATCGAGGCCGTTCAGCAGGCAGTGACGCTTGAACTCGTCGAGATCGAACTTGATCAAACCACCATCGGGGCCGGTGATCTCGAGGTTCTCAAGGTCGACGGTCAAGACGGCGTTGGAGCCGCGCGAGGCGTCGTCCATCAGCTTGTCGAGGTCTTCCTGGCTGACCTTGATCGGCAGGATGCCGTTCTTGAAACAGTTGTTGTAGAAAATATCGGCGAAGCTGGTCGAGATGACGCAGCGGATGCCGAAATCGAGAAGCGCCCAGGGCGCGTGCTCGCGCGAGGAGCCGCAGCCGAAATTGTCGCCGGCAACGAGGATCTTGGCAGCGCGATAGGCCGGCTTGTTCAGCACGAAATCCGGGTTTTCTGAGCCGTCTTCGTTATAACGAGCCTCCGCGAAGAGGCCGGTGCCGAGGCCGGTGCGCTTGATCGTCTTCAGATAATCCTTCGGAATAATCATGTCGGTGTCGACGTTGACGACCGGCAGGGGCGCTGCAACGCCCGTGAGCTTCACGAATTTATCCATGATCCATGCTCCATTTCAGCAAATCTACTTTCTGAATTTGCATCTAGTCCAGTTTTTTGCCGAAATGAAGGAGAATCTTTCACAGACGGCGGCCACGCGACGTTTCGCGCGGTCCACCGATTGCGGCTGTCCCTTATTTGGACGGTGCGTTCAGGCCCCAGAGGACGCCGAACGGATCACGAAGCTGGCCATAGCGATCGCCCCAGAACATCAGTTCGACCGGCATGACGACCTCGGCGCCGGCAGCAACCGCGCGATCCCACCAGAAATCGATATCGTCGATCACCAGTTGGATGGCGAAGCCTTCATGGCCTTTGAAGGCATGGCCGTATTCGGGATAGGCGTCCGACAGCATGAGGGAACTGCCGTTGATGTAGAGATGCACATGCATCGTTCTGCCGCTCTCGTCGACCGGCACGAGATATGCCTCTTCGGCGCCGAAAGCCTTCTTGTAGAATTCCGCAGCTTTCACTGCGCCATCGACCGTCAGATAGGGCAGCAGGCCATTCTTGACCGGCGGCATCTTGGTCGAGTTGCTCTCTGTCGTTGTATCCATGCTCGTCCTCCATACGTTTTTCACGAGCCGGCGGAATGCCTGGCTGTTTCAAGGACGCATGATGGAACCTGGAGCCGACAGTGTCGGTCAAAATTTTTGGAAAATCCGGTGATCAGAGATCGATGATCGTGCCGCGGCCGTCGTTCCACACGCGCATCTCACGCTTACCGTTGTTTGCCTTGGCGCGGACCGGAACGGGCTTCATCTTCATCGAAAGCGCACGTCCGACCATGAGCACGGTCAGGATGCCGCCGACGGCGAGCGTCACCGAAAAGGTGAAAAGCAGCATGGCCACGAAAACGGTGGCGCCGGCAAGCATGAGGAAGATGGAGCGAATGTTCTGCATGGTTAGAGACCTTTCTTCGGAAAGGAATGTGGTCCTTCTCCTTCCTCTCTGCAAGGCAAGCATGGCTTTTTGTTGTTCTGCTAGATGTTCTGGGGTGGGCTGCTTGCTTCGGCTTTCAAAGCTTGGCACTAATTCGCCATGAGCCGAAACCCCACGCCCCGCTCCGTCCGCCTGCGCCGTTCGGTGCTGAGTGTGCCTGCCATCAATCTCCGCGCCCTCGAAAAAACTCACGCGGTCGATTGCGATGCGGTGATCTTCGATCTCGAGGATTCCGTGGCGCCGGAAAAGAAGGCGGAAGCGCGGGAAAATCTGTGGAATTTCTTTTCGGCTCGGCCGCTCCAAGGCAAGGAACGGATCATCCGCATCAATGACCTGTCGACCAATTTCGGCCTGGCGGACATGGAACTGGTAATCGCGCTCAATCCCGACGCCGTGCTGTTGCCGAAGGTCGATGAACCGCAGGATGTCATGGCGCTCGGTGACCTTCTCTCCGAGGCGGATGCACCTGATGATCTGCGCATCTGGGCGATGATCGAGACACCGCGCGGTATCCTCAATGCGGCTGTTATCGCTGAAGCCGGGCGCACGCCGGGCTCGCGGCTCGATTGCCTCGTCGTCGGGCTCAACGACCTGCGCAAGGAAACAGGCGTGCTTCCACAGCCGGGGCGGAACTATCTCGTGCCGTGGCTGATGCAGGTCGTCCTTGCGGTCAGCGCCTACGGGCTCGATGCAATCGACAGCGTCTTCAACGATTTCAGGGACGAACAGGGTTTTGATGCCGAATGTCTGCAGGGCCGGGCCATGGGCTTTGCCGGCAAGATGCTGATCCATCCGGCGCAGATCGAGCCCGCCAACCGGCATTTCGGTCCGGATCCGGCAGCGATTGCGGAAGCGGAGGCGATCATATCAGCCTTTGCCGACCCCGCTTCCGACGGGCTGAACGTCATCAATGCAGGCGGGCGGATGGTCGAGCGGCTGCATCTTGTCCAGGCGGAAAGTCTGGTCCATAAAGCCCACCTGATCGCAGCCCGCCAGGCTGCAGCACGAAAGACGATGTGATGAAACTCTACCGCTTTCTGACCGGTCCCGACGATGCTTCCTTCTGCCATAAGGTCACCGCCGCCCTCAACAAGGGCTGGTCGCTGGAGGGCTCCCCGACCTATGCCTTCAATGCCGCAACCGGCGCGATGCAGTGCGGCCAGGCCGTCGTCAAGCAGGTCGAAGGCAAGGAATACGATCCTGAGATGAAACTCTCCGAGCAGTGAGGTTTTAACGCATAATCCTTTCCGGAAATCGTAATCGATTTTCGGAAAGGATTATGCGTGATTGAAAGTGATAGAGCGTCCTTAGCGCGTCCTTGGACGCGCGGCGCTCTATCGCTCAGCGGCTTCCTCGGCGCTTGCCTCGATCCGCTCCATGTCATCGTCGCTCAGCCCGAAATGGTGGCCGATCTCGTGGATCAGGACGTGGGTGATGATATCGCCGAGCGTCTCGTCGTTCTCAGCCCAGTAATCGAGGATGGGGCGGCGGTAGAGGCGGATGCGGTTCGGCATCTCGCCGGTTTCCACCGTGAAACGTTCGGAAATGCCCCTGCCCTCGAAAAGGCCGAGCAGATCGAAAGGGGTTTCCAGCGCCATGTCCTCGAAAACGTCGTCATCGGGGAAATCTTCGATCTCGATCGTGAGGTTGGTCGTCAGCTGGCGGAATTCATCCGGCAGATGGCTATAGGCATCCATCGCCAGCGACTCGAAGGCGCTGATCGTCGGCGCATGGCGGTCCCGCCAATCATCGCTCTGGTCTATGCGGGCCATGAATATTCCTTCCTTTGCGGGCCCATATAGAACCTTTATTGCCTATTTTCGAGTGCGGAATCAAAGGCAGGAATAAATTCATAGAAAATGGCCGTTGACTCTTCATTAGCTCTCTGGAATCTATAAGAACATAACAGGAACAAGACGGATCGGAGAACGCCATGGCGCAGCACGCCCTGGCGCGCGAGCGGCTTTTTGCGCTCCGCGAAACCATCGCCAGACTGGAGGGAAGACTCGCGCCGGCGCTTGCCGCCGCGGAACGGGAAGCCCTGGCGGAAGGACGTAAGACCCACCAGGAGCGCACACTGCCGCCCCTGGCGTTTGGGGTGGAGTTTCTCGACAGGGCGCTGGAAGGCGGTCTGCCGCTCGATGCGATCACCGAATTCCGTTCCGCTCTGTCTCGCGATGCCGGTGCTGCAAGCGGGCTGGCGATGGCTGTTGCCGCGCGGTTGCAAAAACAGGAGGCGGATGGCGGCCGCCTTCTGCCGTTGCTCTGGATCGGCGATGCCGTCGGCACACTGGAGGCCGGCCGTCCCTATGCTCCCGGGCTTCGGGATTTCGGGTTGAGCCCGGAGCGGTTTCTCCATGCCGCGCCGCGCAAGCTGGACGAGGCGCTCTGGCTGGCGGAGGTGGCGGTGGAAAGTGCTGCCTTCTCGGCCGTCATCTTCGAAGTCCGGGGCAATCCCGCCCATTTCGGCCTGACCGAAAGCCGCCGGCTTAGTCTCAGGGCGCATGCTGCCCGCCGTCCGCTCTTTCTTGTCCGTCAGGCCGGGGCGGAGGAGGCAAGCAGTGCGGCCTTGCGTTTGCATGTCGAACCGGCCCCGTCCGCTCTGCGGCCGTTGCCGGATGGATCGACACTTTCCGGCAGCATCGGCAATCCGATTTTTCGTCTGACGCTGGAGAAGAGCCGTAATCCGGCCCCGCTCTCCTTTCTTCTGGAGTGGAATCCCCATGAACGCGAATTTCTCCCTGTCGCCGAACCAAACCTCGTTCGCCCTCCAGGCGAACAGTCAGCGCATTCTGGCGCTCAGCTTTCCGCATCTGCCAACGGACCGCATCGCCCGCAAGCGATGGGGGCTCTCCTGGCGTTCGAAAGGGCGTCCTGAGACGCCGCCTATCGTCTGTTCCGGCAAGCTCAACAATGCCATGCGGCTGACGGCACTGGACGAGTTGGCCGAGAGGCTGGGGTTGAGGAAGGAGTTGGGCGTTGCCGAAGCGCGCGCCATGTACCCGATGCTCGAGGTCGCGGAAGAGGATCCGGCGGCCGACCGCCGGTTGCTGGAGGCAATTGCCGACTGGTGCGACCGCTATACGCCGCTGGTGGCGTTCGACGGCAAGGACGGCCTGTTTCTCGACATTAGCGGCTGCGCCCATCTCTTCGGTGGTGAAAAGGCGCTTCTTCGGGATGTGCTGTCGCGGCTTTTCCATATGGGGTTCGATGCCCGCGGCGCGATCTCATCGTCTCCCGGCCTTTCCTGGGCCGCGTCCCGCTTCGGGCCAGGCGGCGTGATCGAGGATGAAGAGACGGAACATGTGCTGGTGTCCTTGCCGGTTGCAGCCTTGCGGCTGGAAGGACGAACCGTCGATGCCCTGAAGAAGCTCGGTCTGAAATATATCGGCGACGTCATCGATGCGCCGCGAGCGCCGCTGACCCGCCGGTTCGGCCCGGAGCTGCTTCTGCGTCTCGACCAGGCGCTGGGACGTGAAGAGGAGCCGGTCTCGCCCCGGCGTCCTGTTGCCAGCCTCTCGGCCGAAAGCCGCCTGATCGAGCCCATCGGGACGGAAGAACAGATCCTTGCCGTCACCAGGCAGGTGGCCATGTCGCTGCAGCCGTCGCTTGAGGCGCGGGGAGCCGGTGGGCGCGTGTTCGAACTGGTCCTGTTCCGCGTCGACGGCAGGGTCTTCCGTATTTCCGTCGGCGCTTCGCAGCCGCTTCGCGAACCCAAGTTCATTGCAGGGCTTTTTTCCGAGCGATTGCAGGCGGTCTATGACGATCTCGATGCCGGCTATGGTTTCGAGATCCTGCGGTTGAATGTGTTGCGGCACGATCCCTTCAACGAGGCACAAGGTGATTTCGAGGGCGACCGGCAAGGAGAGATCTCGCTTTCGGCCTTCGTCGACCGGGTCTCGGCCCGGCTTGGTGCGGATTGCCTGCAAAGCTTTCAGCTCCGCGAGAGCCATGTTCCGGAACGCGCCGTCATCACGGTTCCTGTGATGGAGAGCCTTCCCAGGCGGAAGGCAGCCCAGGACATCCAGCTTCCTTTTCGCGAAGAGCGCCCGCTGCGGCTCTTTGCAACGCCGGAGCCCGTCGAGACCATACTTGCCGAAGTGCCCGATGGTCCGCCGCAGATCTTCCGCTGGCGGCGCATGCAGCATCAGGTGGCAAGAAGCGAAGGGCCGGAACGGATTGCCATGGAATGGTGGATCGATGGGAATGACGCCGAGGCGCGTGACTATTTCCGCATCGAGGATGAGACCGGACATCGCTTCTGGATCTATCGGCGGGGCTTTTATGGTCAGGCGCTTGATCCTCGTTGGTTCATGCATGGCGTGTTCGCATGACAATCGCGCGCGCATTTTTCGAGATCGGCACAAGGACGAATTTCTCGTTTCTTGAAGGCGCCTCTGGCCCGGAGGAGATGGTCGTGCAGGCTGCTCGTCTACGGCTCGGCGGTCTCGGGATTGCGGACCGGAATTCGGTTGCCGGCGTGGTGCGGGCGCATGCGCAGGCAGAACAGCTTGAGGAGAGATACAAGAACAGGGATGAGATTCTGGTCCAGGCGAAGAAGGAAGGAAAAAAGGAGGAGATCCTCGATCCCATCCGGATTCAGCCGGGTGCCCGTCTCGTTTTCTCCGACGGAACTCCCGATATCCTCGCCTATCCCAGCAACAGGCGGGGCTGGGCGAACCTTTGCCGTCTTCTCACCGCCGGCAATCTGAAGAAAGAAGCGGTCAAGGGAAGCTGCATTCTCACGGAAGCGGAACTTATGGAATGGGGGGACGAGATGATGCTTGCCCTTGTTCCCGATCGCACCCTTGTCGATCATCAGACGAGTCAGTCGACGCTGGAAGATTACCTGGAACGGTTTCGCAAACGCTTCCGCAAGGCTTTTTTTATGGTGCTGGCGCCAGCCTATGACGGCCGCGACAGGCAGGTCTTTGCGGTGCTTGCCATGCTTGGTACCAAAAACCGCGTGCCGCTGATTGCGACCAACCAGCCGCTTTATCATCATCCCGACCGCCGGCCGCTTTCGGATGTCGTGATCGCGATCCGGGAGCATGTGCAGATAGCGCAAGCCGGATTCTTGCTGGCGCCGAATGCCGAGCGTTACCTCAAGGATTCACGTGAAATGGTCCGGATCTTCCGGGACTATCCTGATGCGATCGAGAATACGCAAGGCTTCTTCAGCAAACTGACCTTTTCGCTGAAGGAGCTGGAGCACAATTATCCGCTTGAAAACGATCCCGGCGAAACGCCGCAGGAGACTCTCGAAAGGCTGACGAGAGCGGGAGCAGCAAGACGCTATCCCCAGGGTATTCCGCCGAAGGTTGCGCCGCAGATCGAATATGAACTCGATCTGATTGGAAGGAAGAAATATGCTTCCTATTTCCTGACGGTTCACAGGATTATACAGCACGCCCGCTATGAACTTAAGGTCTTGTGCCAGGGGCGCGGATCGGCGGCAAATTCGGTTATCTGCTATTGCCTCGAGATAACGGAAGTCGATCCTCAAAAAAGCACACTGCTTTTCGACCGCTTCATTTCAATGGATCGGGACGAACCACCGGATATCGATGTCGATTTCGAGCATGACCGGCGTGAAGAGGTCATCAAGTTCATCTATGAGAGATACGGCATAGAACATGCTGGGCTGACGGCGGGGGTGACGACCTACCGTACGCGCTCGGCGGGCCGCGAGGTCTCCAAGGCCTTCGGGCTATCGGAGGATGTCCAGTCGGCGATCAGCAGCCTCGTCTGGGGCTGGTCGGAGGATAATCTCTCGGAGCGGGACGCGAAGGCGGCGGGTCTCGACGTCAAGGATCCGGTGACCCGAAACGTTCTTCAGTATGCGTCCGAACTTCTCGGGTTCCCGCGCCACCTCACCCAGCATGTCGGCGGCTTCGTCATCACGCGCGATAGGCTGGATGAGGTGGTGCCGATCATGAAGACGGCGATGCCGGATCGCTACATGATCGAGTGGGACAAGGACGACCTCGATAACGTCAAGATCCTCAAGGTGGATGTGCTGGCGCTCGGCATGCTGACCTGCCTGCGGAAGGCCTTCTCGCTGCTTGAATTGCATTACGACGTGAAGAAGACGCTCGCAGACCTCGGCAACAAGGAGCATGGGGACGAAGGCGAACCGGTTTATGACATGATGGGCCGGGCCGATACGCTCGGCGTCTTCCAGATCGAAAGCCGGGCGCAGATGAGCATGCTGCCGCGTCTGAAGCCGAAGGTGTTCTACGATCTCGTCATCGAGGTGGCGATCGTGCGACCAGGACCGATCCAGGGCGACATGGTGCATCCCTATCTGAAGCGCCGGGAGCAGCGGGCCAAGAACATTCCGATCAAATATCCGAGCAAGGAGTTGGAAACGGTTCTGGAAAGAACCCTCGGCGTGCCCTTGTTCCAGGAACAGGCCATGCAGATCGCCATTACCGCCGCAGGCTTCAAACCGGCGGAAGCCGACAAGCTTCGCAGAGCGATGGCGACATTCAAGAGAACGGGTACGATCGGCAACTTCGAAAAGCGGTTTATCGAGGGAATGGTCTCAAAGGACTATGATCCGGAGTTCGCGAAGCAATGTTTCAACCAGATCAAAGGCTTCGGCGAATACGGTTTCCCGGAAAGCCATGCCGCCTCCTTCGCACTGCTCGTCTATGCCTCCTCATGGCTCAAGGCCTATTATCCCGACGTCTTCTGCACGGCGATGCTGAATTCCCAGCCGATGGGCTTTTATGCGCCGGCGCAGCTGGTGCGGGATGCACGCGAGCACGGGGTAAAGATCCTGCCGGTCGATATCAATGACTCGAACTGGGATTGCGGTCTGGAAGAAGCTGCTTTCGATCGGAATGCTATCGATTTTCGGCATCATGAGATGCGCGAGATCATCAAGACACGGCATGCGGTGCGGCTCGGCTTCCGGCAGATCAAGGGCCTTTCGACAGACGATATGGAACAGCTCGTCAGCCATCGAGGCGAAGGCTACAGCTCGGTGCGCGATCTCTGGCTACGGTCCGGTCTGCAGAAATCGGTCATCGAGCGACTGGCGGACGCCGATGCGTTCCAATCCCTCAATCTATCACGACGCGAAGCGCTCTGGGCGGTGCGGGCGCTGGATGTGAAGAGCTCGACCGAGGAGCTGCCGCTTTTCGAGCAGGTGCGTCATGTCGACCTCCAGGTTGAGCCTACGACGAAGCTGCCAGACATGCTGCCGGGCGAACAGGTGATCGAGGATTACCGTTATCTCTCCCTGTCGCTCAAGGGGCATCCGGTCGCTTTCCTGCGTGAGGAGCTTCAGAAGATGGGCATCACGCGCAATGTCGATCTTCTGACAGTACCGAACGGAAAAAGGGTCACGATCGCTGGACTGGTTCTGGTGCGGCAGCGCCCGGGTTCGGCCAAGGGGGTGATCTTCATGACGTTGGAGGATGAGACCGGGGTCGCCAATGCCATCGTCTGGAATAAGGTATTCGACAAATACCGCTCGGTCGTCATGGGTGCCCGGCTCGTCAAAATCCGGGGCAGGCTGCAAAGCCAAAGCGGGGTGATCCATACCGTCGTCGAACATATCGAGGATATGACGCCGGCGCTTGGTATTCTGCAGCGCGAGGCCCGGCGTTTCGGCGTCTGCGAGCGGGCGGATGAGGTGCTGAGGCCGGGCGTCGATCAGCGGCAGCGAAAGCTTGCGCATGTGCAGGAGAAGGCGGAGTTGGAAAAACGGGTGGTTGCCGCAGGCGGTCATACGGGCGCGGCGGAAACTGCCCAGGTTATGCCGCGTGGGCGGAATTTCCATTGATGCCGGAAAACATAAGTGTTTTGTACGGCATCGGTGTGCCCTACCTCTTGATTTAGATAAGGATTCGGATTTCAGGCCAATTCTGCCCGGGATCCACTCGGATCTTGAACGTTACGTAGCCGCTGCGACTCGATGACATGGGGCTCGAATTTTTTCTTGACAGCCACCATCTTCTTTAGCAGAAAACACGATAGTCAGTGTCATGTTTGGAATGAAGACGTGCTCGTCTGTAGCTGCAATTATATAACCGATAAAGAAATCCGGGAGGTTATCACCAACCTTCTCGATGAAGACTGTTGGCAGCTTATCGTGCCTGCGAAGGTCTACCACGCCATGGAAAAACGCGGCCGCTGCTGCGGCTGCTTCCCCAACGTCGTCGACATCATTATCCAGACGACCGAGGAATATCACGCCCGTCGCCACTCGACGGATACCGAAATATTTGATTTCATGTCCCGCTTGAAACAATTCCATGAGGAAAACAGGAGAGCGGACATTGAAAGGCGACAAAAAGGTCATCGAGCGGCTTAACGAGGCATTGTTCCTCGAACTCGGTGCGGTCAACCAATACTGGGTTCATTATCGTCTTCTTGAGGACTGGGGCTACACCAAGCTCGCCAAGAAGGAGCGCGCCGAATCCATCGAAGAGATGCACCATGCCGACCGGCTTGTTGCCCGCATCATCTTCCTCGAAGGCCATCCCAATCTGCAGACCCTTGCACCTCTGCGCATCGGCCAGAACGTCAAGGAAGTTCTGGAAGCCGATCTTGCCGGCGAGTACGACGCTCGCGCGGCCTACAAAAAGTCGCGCGACATCTGTCATGACGCCGGCGACTACGTTTCCATGAAACTTTTCGAGGAGCTGCTGGCGGACGAGGAAGGTCATATCGACTTCCTCGAAACACAGATCGACCTGCTTGAGAAAATCGGCGAGAGCAAATACGGCCAGCTCAACGCCGATTCCGCCAACGAAGCCGAATAATATTCGAGCGAGATGCCGGCCGCCCATGGCGGCCGGTTATCCTATTCCCGCCGCCGAGACAAACGGAGGCAGTCATCCTGCCGTGATCAGTCTTCCGATTGAAGTGTTTCCAAGTGCTGGAACTCAGCCACCACCTGGTCATAGACGGCGCGCTTGAAGGGCACGATCAGCTCCGGCAGTTGCTTCATCGGCTTCCATTCCCAGGCATCGAATTCTGGCTCGTGGCCGCCAGGCGGCGGATTGATGGCGATCTCGCTGGCGTCACCGTCGAAGCGGAAGGCGAACCAGCGCTGCGTCTGGCCGCGGAATTTCCCCCTGAGCCCGATGCCTATCAGTGCCGGCGGCAAATCATAGTTGATCCAGTCTCTCGCTTCGGCAAGCAGGGTCACCGTCTTCATACCGGTCTCCTCGTAGAGCTCGCGGTAGGCAGCGTCCAATGGATCCTCGCCCTTGTCGATGCCCCCCTGCGGCATCTGCCAGAGCTGCGGCGAGCCATCATATTCGGAATTGCCGTCGGAGATGCGCCGCCCGGCCCAGACGAGGCCATCGCGGTTCAGGATCATCACGCCGACGCAGGGGCGGTAGGGCAGATCCTCGGCTTTCACGGTCGCCTGACTCATCTTCTTCTCCGTTCAGGAATTCTTCTCAGGGATATCTCTCAAGGATCCGTCTCAAGGATACTCTCAAGGATTCCGGGGGTCGTTGGAAAGGGCGGCAACGCCGACAATCTCGATACCGCGCATCGCGGCCTCCTCGCTCCATTTGGCGATGGCGTCAACGCTCTCATCGAAAGCCGAGGCGACGCCGATTGCCTGGCCGTTCTTGCGGGCGATGCGCTCAAGTTCGTCGAGCTTCTTCAGGACAGCGTTGATATCAAGCTGGCCGTCGAGCTGCAGGTCGGCGAAGGCATAGGGCAGTTCGGTTCCCTTGGCGATTGCCGCCGTCTTCGACTGCGCTGAGGTGCCATCGTCGAGAAACAGCAACCCGCGCTTGCCGATGTCGCGCATGACAGGTTCCATGGCGGCGGGATCGGACAGGAAACGGCCGCCGAGATAATTCATGACGCCGGTATAGTTGGTGATCTCGCCCATCGCCTTGTGCAGGTTCTCGATGTTGCGGGCGGCAGGTTTCGTGGTCAGTAGCGTTTCGGGCCCCGGATCGTTCGCCGGATAATCAAAGGGTTCGAGCGGCACCTGGAGAAGGATCTCGTGACCGCCGCGGCGGGCCTCCTGCATCCAGCGCTGCAGGCTGTTGCCGCTTGCGGCAAAAGCGAAGGTGATCTCCTCCGGAAGCTCCGCGATGGCGCGCTGCGTTCCGGTCTGGCTGAGCCCGAGGCCGCTGACGACGATGGCGATGCGGACGCCGCGCGCGCCAGGTGAGGGACGCGCATATTGATCCATCGGCCGCCGGCCATCGGGGCCGATGATCGGCAGCCTGCCAAAAGGCGTCTCTTCGAGCAGCGCATCATTGGGTTGGGCTGCCATGCGCGGATCCTGGCCGATCTGCATGGCGTCGACCAGCACCGGCCCGCCGCCGTCACGAGGGCGGGGACTGTATTTGGTGACGACCGAGCCGTCGCCGGTGACCATCTGCTCGACATTGGCGCCCGAGCGCGGATCGGCGCGGGGCATGCCGTCGGCAGCTTGGCCCGTGGTGGCCGTCGGTGGCTGAGGCGTATTGGCAGGGGGTGTTGCGGCTTGTTCGGCCGCCGGCGGTTTGGTGCGTTCCAGCCCATCGCCGCGAAATGCCGTATAGAGGGAAAAGCCGCCTATCGCGAAAAGGCAAAGACTGGCGGCCATACGGCCCAGGCGCAAAAAACCCGGACGCTTGCGGCCGGTTTTGCGGTTGCGGCCTAGAGGCGTATGCAGGTCCGTTCCCAATTTTTCGCCCGCTCCAAAACCGGGAAACAGCAGAAAGGGTCAAGGCCGGGCGAGGTGCCCGGCCTTGAGGGGATCAATTACTTGGCGACGACGGCCTTGTCCGGATTCGGCGGGAAGGCCGGATCGGTCTTCTTGCCGCGCAGAAGGTCGAGCGCGTAGTTCAGCTGAACGTCGTCCTTCGGGTCCGGCGGGACGTAGGCAACGGAGCCCGAACCTTCGTCGGTCTCGCTCTGACCCTTGATGTGACCGCGCAGGCTGGATTCGCCTTCGGTCACCATCTTGCCCTGCAGTTCCTGCGGCAGCGGCTCCTCGACCTTGATGTCGGGGGTGATGCCGGTACCCTGGATCGAGCGGCCCGACGGCGTGTAGTAGAGCGCCGTGGTCAGGCGCAGCGCGCCGTTTTCGCCGAGCGGGATGATCGTCTGGACAGAACCCTTGCCGAAGGAGCGCGTGCCGAGAACGGTGGCACGGCGCAGATCCTGAAGAGCGCCGGCGACGATTTCCGATGCGGAAGCCGAACCGCCGTTGATCAGCACGATCACCGGCTTGCCATCCGTCAGGTCGCCCGGGCCGGCATTGAAGCGGCGGGTTTCATCCGGATTGCGGCCGCGGGTCGAAACGACTTCGCCACGCTGCAGCAGGGCATCGGAGACGTTGATCGCCTGGTCGAGCAGACCGCCCGGATTGAGGCGCAGGTCGAGAACATAACCCTTCAGCTTGTCGGCCGGAACGGTGTCCTTGATCTTCTTGATCGCCTTTTCCATGTCGGGATAGGTCTTCTCGGTGAAGGAGATGATGCGGAGATAGCCGACATCGTCCTCGACACGCGACTTGACTGCCTGGACGGCGACGACGTCACGGACGATCGTCAGCTCGATCGGCTTGTCGGCACCCTTGCGGATCAGCGTTAGTTTGATCGGCGTGTTGACGGCGCCGCGCATCTTCTCGACGGCGTCTTCCAGCTTCAGGCCGCGCACGGACTGGCCGTCGATCTCGGAGATGTAGTCGCCGGCGAGAACACCGGCCTTGGCGGCGGGCGTATCGTCGATCGGGGTGATGACCTTGACGAGTTCGTCTTCCATCGTGACTTCGATGCCGAGGCCGCCGAACTCACCCTTGGTCTGGGTGCGCATGTCCTCGGCGTCCTTCGCATTCATGTAGCTCGAATGCGGATCGAGCGAGGAGAGCATGCCGTTGATGGCGTTCTCGATCAGCTTGTCTTCCGCAGGCGGCGTCACATATTGCGCACGCACACGCTCGAAGACATCCCCGAAAACCGAAAGTTCCTTGTAGGTCGAGGATCCGGCCGCTTCTGCCGGCACACCCGCCGAGTAAATGACGCTCATTGCGGTCGCACCCATCAATGCGCCGACCAGAACAAGAGAAGCCCTACGAATCATTGCGTGCCTTTCCAGTGTCTTTGGCGGTCCACCACGGTCGGGAATCGACCGGTTTACCGTCCTTTCGAAATTCAATGTAAAGCGTTGGCCGGTTCGTTTCCAGCGCCAATGCAGTTGCGCTTGCCACTCTTTTCGCGCCCATCACGGCAAGCGGCTCGCCGGAGAAAACGAATTTTCCCTGACGGGTATTGATCGTATCCATTCCCGAGAGAACCAGGTGGTATCCATCGCCCGTGTCGAGGATGATCATCTGGCCGTAACTGCGGAATGCGCCGGCGAAAACCACCAGACCATCCGCAGGCGCCGTCACCACTGTCTCTGGATTGGTGGCGACCGTCATTCCCATGGCCTCGTGCCCGGTGCCGTCGGCATCGCCGAACTGGCGCAGGATATCACCCGTAACGGGCACCTCCAATTTCGCCTTCAATTCTCCGAACGGATATGCGGGCGCAATGCGGTTTTTATCGGGCACGCCGCTGTCGGCAAGCGCCTTGGCCTGGGCGCGCTGCTCGTCCGTCATAAGCTTGCGGTTCTCCTCCGCCTGGCGGGCGGCAGCGGCAGCATCCCGCACCGAAGCGATCTCGGATTCCATCGAGGCGACCAGGCCTTCGAGGCTGGTCGCCTTGCCGGCAAGCTCCTCGGAACGTTTCCTTTCGGCCCCGAGCTCGGCGGCGTTGCTGCGGCTGAGCTTGTCGTTTTCGGCAAGCAGCAGGTCCATGCGCCGCTCTTCCTCGATGCCATCAGTCATCGTCCCGGTCAGCGAGGCCTTCTCGGCAGCACTTGCGGTCTGCAATGCGGCAAGGCTTGCGAGGTCTGCGGCAAGCTTGTCGGTCTCTTTGCGGATGCCGGGCACGACGGCGCCGAGCAGAATGGCGCTGCGCACGGAGGCGAGCGCGTCATCAGGGGTGACGAGCAAAGCCGGCGGCGGGTTGCGGCCCATGCGCTGGAGTGCTGCCAGCACCTCGGCCAACAATCCGCGGCGCTCATGCAGGGAACGGCGGATGCCATCCTCCTTGACGCCGAGATCGGCAAGTTTCTTCTCGCTTTCGAGGATCTGCTTTTCGAGCGCTTTGCGGCGGGCTGCGGAATCGATCAGTGCCTGGCGGACGCTTTCCGTGCTCTTTTCCAGATTGGCGATGCTCTGCTGAAGCGCGCTCACCTTGTCGGTGGAGAGGTTGATCGTTTTCGACAGGGTTTCGAGTTCGGCACGGGTCTGATCACGCTTGGCGGCAAGTTCGGCCGCCGGATCGAGCGGCGGCGCCGGCTCGGCTGCCGGCGGAGGTGCGGCCAGCTCGGTCGAAGGCTGTGCCGCCTCGGGCGCGGCATCCTGCGCCCGGACGATGAACGGATTTGCCGACACCACAATCACCGCCACACCGAAGCCGGCCGCGATAGCCGGCAGGATCATGCGGTGTCGCCTGGTGGATGCTCTCGTCATGCGTGTTGGGGCACTTTCTCAAATCGCGCGGAGACTAAGCTGATTTGGTGCACTTTGCCATAAGGATTGCGGGAGAACGGGTGGCCAAGCAAACACGGCTGCGTGACATTGCGACGCATTGCCGGGGTATCGGGCCGACGCATCAGGCTGATGCAGTATCAGACGCGGTGATAGGGATGACCGGACAGGATGGTGACGGCACGATAGAGCTGCTCGGCGATCAGCGTGCGCACGAGTTGGTGCGGCCAGGTCATCTTACCCAGGCACAACGTGGCGTCGGCACGGTCGTAAAGGGAGGGATCGAGGCCGTCGGCACCGCCGATCGCGATGGTCAGCTCGCGTTTGCCCTGGTCGCGATAGGAGCCGAGCAGGTTTGCGAAGGCTTCGCTGTCGAGCGCTTTGCCGCGTTCATCGAGAAGAATGAGGATGCTGCCATCGGCAAGCGATTTCAGAAGCATCGCCGCCTCTTCGCGCTTGCGGGTCTCCGCATTGGAGGCCCGGCTTTCGGCAACTTCGGCAACGCGGGTCAATTCGAGGCCGACGGCAGGGCCGGCCTTGGCGAAACGGTCGAAATAACGGGCGGCAAGATCCTTTTCTGGGCCGGACTTCAGCCGCCCCACCGTAAAAAGACCTATTCGCATTCATCCGCTCCCGCTCATGCGGCACATCGGGCGCACACTACGCCACCGGCCGGCTTAAGATGTCTGCCGGCCAGCCAATGCCACGTCTCAGGCGCCGGACAGAATGCCGGCTCGCCTGTCAGTGCCGTGTTTCTTCATCCATATCCGGAGCCGCCCACATCTTTTCGATGTTGTAGAACTCGCGGATTTCGGGACGAAACACATGCACGATAATGTCACCGGTGTCGATCAGGACCCAATCGCCGCCTTCTTGACCTTCGACGCGGGCCGTACCGAGGCCGTCGTCCTTAAGATCGGTGAGCAGGTGATCCGAGATCGCCATGACATGCCTGTTCGAGCGGCCGGAGACGACGATCATGTAGTCTCCCAGCGCCGATTTTCCGGCAATGTCGATGGTGACGATATCTTCAGCTTTGGAGTCCTCGAGGCTGGCGAGGACGGTTTCTAGGGCACGGGCGGCGGCATCGGCGCCACGTTCCGCACTCTTCGGGATAACGGCGAGCGTCTTTCCCTTGGCGTGTACTGTTGTCAGTGCTTTCCCTTTCCTGGAATGACAAACTATGCACAACACAGATCCGATCACGACCGGATCATGGTTAAGATAGGCATCAAACCATTAATGTTTCAAGACATGCTAAGGTACGGAACGGCCGAAAATCCGATCTGCCGTTCGAATTGAAGTATTTGGCTGCTCGGGGCGGCCTCGTGCGGGCGGTGTACAGTTTCCATGCCGCAGCGTAAAGTGCGGGAAATTCCACGATCTCCAGATTCAATGACCGACTCAGCCGCAAAAACACTCGTGCCTGTCCTGCGAATCAGCTTCCCGGACGAGGATCGTCTTGGCCACGGCAAGATGGAACTGCTGGAGCATATCCGCCAGACCGGATCGATCTCGGCGGCGGGGCGGGCGATGGACATGTCCTATCGGCGGGCGTGGCTGCTGGTCAGCGAGATGAACCGGATGTTTAACGAACAGGTGGTGGAATCGCAGCGCGGCGGGCAGAAGGGCGGCGGCGCGGCGCTGACGCCGTTCGGCGAGGAATTGCTCGGGCGTTTCCGCCGGATGGAAAGGACGATGCGCATGAGCCTTGCCGACGATCTCGCCTGGCTCGAGGGCAAGCGCAACCTGCAGCAGGGCGAGCGCGGCTGATCAGGCCTCCAGGGCAACTGTCTTGATGACGGCGAAGACCGCCCTTCCCGGTCGAAGATCGAGACGCTCGCAGGACAATGTGGTGATCCGGGAAAGAATGATATCGCCGCCGCAATCGAGCCGGATTTCCACCGTTCCGTCCTCGGTCGAGGACATCCCGTCTATCCTTGCTTCCAGGATATTCAGCGCGCTCAGCCCCTCGGGCCTTGCGGTCGCCAGCATGACATCGCGGGAGGGAATGCGGATGCGGACCGATTTGCCGGGCGCAAGGGTCGCGCCCGGAATATGGAGCTGGCACGATTTCAGCGCGACCGTCGATAGACGGTGTCGCGCATCGAAGCTTTTCACCGTGCCTTCCAGCAGTGCGCCGGCCTCGCGCCGGTCGGAGGCGGTGGAGGGGCGGCTCAATATGTCGATGGCGGGGCCTGTCGCTTCCACCTTGCCGTCACGCATGACGACGACCTGGTTTGCCAGCCGCGCCACCTCGGCGATCGAGTGACTGACATAGACGATCGGGATGTCGGTTTCGTCGCGCAATCGCTCGAGATAAGGCAGAATCTCGGCCTTACGCGCCTCATCGAGGGCGGCGAGCGGCTCGTCCATCAACAGCAGGCGGGGCGAGGAGAGAAGCGCGCGGCCGATGGCGACGCGCTGCTTCTCGCCACCGGAAAGTTTCGAGGGGCTGCGCTCCAGCAGCGTCTCGATGCCGAGCAGGTCGACGATGCGGTCGAAGCTCTCGCCGTGTGCCGGTCTTGCTGCGAACCAGCGGCCATAGGAGAGATTGGCGCGAATGCTCAGATGCGGGAAAAGCCGGGCCTCCTGGAAGACGTAACCGAAGCGGCGGCGATGTTTCGGGACGAAGATACCGGTTGCGGTTTCGGTCAGGGGCTCGCCGTCGAGGACGACGCGGCCTTCGTCCGGGCGGGCGAGGCCGGCGATGATGCGGATCATCGAGGTCTTGCCGGAGCCGGAGCGGCCGAACAGCGCGGTGACGCCACGCTCGGAGATGAAGGCGGCATCGAGCGAAAAGGCGCCGAGCCTCTGTTTTGCCTCGACGATCAGCGTCATTCGGGATCGATCCTCCGGCCGGCGAGACGGGCGAGGAATTCGGAGGCGAGCAGGGCGGCCATCGAAATGACGACGGCGACAAGCGTCAGGCGGAGCGCGCCGGCATCGCCGCCCGGCACCTGGGTGAAGGTGTAGATCGCCGCCGACAGCGTCTGGGTTTCGCCGGGAATGTTGGAGACGAAGGTGATCGTCGCGCCGAATTCGCCCATCGCCTTGGCAAAAGAAAGGATCATGCCGGCGATGATGCCGGGCAGGGTCAGCGGCAGGGTGATCGTCAGGAAGATCCAGACAGGGCCGGCGCCGAGGGTTCCGGCCGCCTCTTCCAGCTTGCGATCGACCGCCTCGATCGACAGGCGGATGCTGCGCACCATCAGCGGAAAGGCCATGATGGCGCAGGCCAAGGCCGCGCCCGTCCAGCGGAAGGAGAGAACAATGCCGAAATACTGGTCGAGTGGGCTGCCGATCGGACCGCGGCGGCCAAACAGGATGAGGAGAAGAAAACCGGTGACGACTGGAGGCAGGATCAACGGCAGATGAACGACGCCATTCAGCACCGACTTGCCCCAGAAGCGGCCGCGGGCAAGCAGGAGGGCGACGAGGATGCCGAAAGGCAGGCTCGCCAACATGGCGACAATCGAGACGCGCAGGCTGAGCAGGATCGCCGTCCATTCCTCATTGCTCAAGCCCAACATATCCAAATTCAGCCGTCTCCTCAGAAAATTGAAAGCTGGCCAAGGCGAGCCTTCACGCTAAGCTGCGGCAGTCGATTCCGCAATCATTTCAGGCTCCCGACTATTTCAGGATGGTGAAACCCTGCGCCGTGAAGAAAGCGGCGGCCTCGTCGGATTTCAGGAAATCGAGATAGGCTGACGCATCCGGGTTCTTGCTCTCGGCAAGGATTGCGACCGGATAGACGATCGGCGGGTGGGAATCGGCGGGGAAAGTGCCGACGATGGCGACACCCTTATCGGCTGCGGCATCCGTCTGATAGACGATGCCAAAGGGCGCTTCGCCGCGCGAGACGAGGGCAAGGGCGGCGCGGACGCTTTCGGCGCCGGCGACCTTGGTTTCGACCGATTTCCAGACGCCGAGCTTTTCGAGCGCCGCCATGCCGTATTTGCCGGCCGGAACGGATTTCGGTTCACCCATGGCAAGCTTGCCGTCACCCAAAAGCCCGGCGAGATCGAAGCCTTGCTTGATCTCGACTGGTTTTGCCTTGGCCTTTTCGGCAACGAGCACAATCTTGTTGCCGAGCAGGTTGGAGCGGGTATCGGCCTTGATCAGGTTCTTCTTGGCGACATAGTCCATCCAGTCGAGGTCGGCCGAGATGAAGATATCGGCGGGTGCCGCGTTTTCGATCTGCTTGGCCAGCGCCCCGCTCGCCGCATAGGAGGCGACGGCTTCCTTGCCGCTTTCCTTTGCCCACGCGGCATTGGCAGCGTCGAGCGCATCCTTAAGGCTCGCCGCGGCAAAGACGGTGAGCTTTTCGGCGGCGGCGGCAGGCGTCGAAAGCACTGTCGCGCCAAGCCAGAGGGCCGCGATCGCGGCGGTTGCCAGTTTCATCCATTGGCGGCGGTTTTGCATGACTTATTCCCCAGGGTTCGAAATATTGCGACGAATATAACGAGCCGCTCGCCTTGGCTAGGGATATATCCAGGAAAATATAACCCTATCGGGCGCTCGCGTTCGCAGCGGGCAATGTTCACGCATTCGTGAGGTGCATGGCTTCCGCCGAAAGTGAGATCAGCAGTTCGAAAATACCTGGGAGTCAGTTTGCAAACGGCAAGGACTCCCGGCGACCGGGACTGGTTCTTTAATTTTTGCTAATAAAAACGGCAATGGGAAAGCCAAATTCACCTCGAGATTTGCATCTGATGCATTGCTGCAATGCACCAATCGATATTCTCCTTTTTGTCGAATATGGTAGAACATACTCATCGAAACGGCTTCTCCTCCTCCCATAGCCGTTCGATAGGGTCGACAACACTCCTCCTCCCAGTTGTCGATCGAGTTTATAAGCCCGACGGATCCTCCCCCGTCGGGCTTTCTCGTTTTCGGGATCTTCTGAAATCAGGCCGGCGCATGCGTCTTGCTGGGCGCGCGGCGCTCTATTCGGCGTCGCCGTGCGACGAGCCGTTGCGGATTGCCGTCGAGCTCAGGCCGGAGCGTGGTCCGTGGATGAAGGTCCAGGCCGGCGCACGTTTCTTCCAGAGAACACGCGCATCATCCTCGTCGACACGGGCGAAATCGAAGGTCCTGGCCATTTTCGATGACAGGAAGGACAGCGTCGCGCCCGGCCGATCGATCACCGCGATCGGGAAGGTGCGGGCAATTTCCTGCCATTTCTGCCATTTGTGAAAGGTCTGCAGGCTGTCTGCGCCCATAATCCAGATGAAATGCACATGCGGATTGCGGGCCTTGACGCGGGCAAGGGTGTTGGCGGTGTAGCTGGTGCCGAGCGTCTGTTCGAAGGCGGTGACCTTGACGCGCGGATTGGCGGCAACACGCTCGCTTTCGGCAATGCGCTCGGCAAGCGGGGCGAGCTGGTTGCGGCTCTTCAGCGGATTGCCCGGGGTGACCATCCACCAGAGCTGGTCTAGGCCGAGCCGCTTGATGGCGATTTCAGCGACGAGCGCGTGGCCCTGATGCGGCGGATTGAACGAGCCGCCGAACAGACCGACGACCATGCCGCGCTCGCTGTGCGGCATGCGGAGATAGTGCCGGTCCAGTTTCTCGATCGCCACGTCAGGCTCGGTCGTCACGTCAGGGCCGCGTCTGTCCGGCACCATGCACCCGATATTTGAAAGAGGTGAGCTGTTCGACGCCGACAGGGCCGCGGGCGTGCATCTTGCCGGTGGCGATGCCGATTTCCGCACCCATGCCGAACTCGCCGCCGTCGGCAAACTGCGTCGAGGCATTGTGCAGCAGGATCGCCGAATCGACTTCGGTGAAGAAACGCGCGACGACGGCGGGGTCCTCGGCGATGACCGCCTCGGTGTGGTTCGAGGAATATGTCTGGATATGGGCGATGGCGCCTGATATGCCGTCGACGACGGCAACCGAGATGATCGCGTCGAGATATTCCGTCGACCAGTCCTCCTCGGTCGCGGGCTTCAAACCCGGTGCGGCCTTCAGCACTGTTGGCGAAGCGCGGATTTCGCAGCCGGCCTCCGTCAGAACCTCGAGCAGCGGCGTCAGATGCGTGCCGATCGCAGCACCATCGACGAGCAGGGTTTCGGCCGCACCGCAAATACCGGTGCGGCGCATCTTGGCGTTGACGATGATCTTCTTGGCCATCTCGATATCGGCCGAGGCATCGACATAGATATGGCAGAGGCCTTCGAGATGGGCAAAAACCGGCACGCGGGCCTCGCTCTGCACCCGGGCAACCAGGCTCTTGCCGCCGCGCGGCACGATGACGTCGATGGCGCCGTCGAGGCCACGCAACATGGCGCCGACGGCGGCACGATCGGTGACCGGCACGAGCTGGATAGCATGCTCTGGAAGTCCCGCCGCCTTCAGGCCCTCGACCAGGCAGGCATGGATAGCCTGCGATGAACGGCGCGAATCCGAGCCGCAGCGCAGGATGACGGCATTGCCCGCCTTGAGGCAGAGGGCGCCGGCATCTGCGGTGACGTTCGGCCGGCTTTCGAAGATCACGCCGATGACGCCGAGTGGCGTACGGACACGCTCGATCTTCAGCCCGTTTGGCCGGTCCCAGGCGGCGATGACTTCGCCGACCGGATCGGCAAGAGCGGCGATGGCGCGGATTCCCTCGGCCATTTCGGCTATGCGTTTGTCGTTCAACGTCAGCCGGTCAACGAAGGAGGCAAGCATCTCGGTGCCTTCGATGTCCTTCAGGTCTTTGGCGTTCTCGGCAAGAATATGCGCCTTGTTCGCCAAGATCGCATCGGCCATGGCATTCAGCGCGCTGTTCTTGGCCTCGGTGGACGCAAAGCCCAGCGGTCGTGCGGCGGCCTTTGCCTTGCGGCCGATATCGTTCATCAGCACGGCAATGTCAGGGCCTGGCGCAACGGTATCAAGCATAGCTCGCGTCCTTCTTCTGCCTTTCCGATTTCGAACCGACCTGCGCGGTCATCACCATGTCGTCGCGATGGACCATGGCGGCGCGTCCGGCATAACCGAGAATGGCCTCGATCTCCGCCGACTTGCGGCCGGCAATCCGACGGGCATCGTCGGCATCGTAGCTTACAAGGCCGCGGGCGATCTCGCGGCCGGCCGGGCCGATGACCGCCACCGTATCGCCGCGGCTGAAGAGGCCGGAAACGCTGCGCACGCCGGCGGGAAGCAGGCTCTTGCCGGCCCCGAGGGCTGTGACGGCGCCGTCATCGACATGCAGTTCGCCGGCCGGCTGCAGCTGGCCGGCAATCCAGGTCTTGCGGGCGGTAACGGGTGTGCCCGACGGCGCGAACCACGAGGAACGCGCGCCGTTTTCGATTGCCGACAGAGGATTGTCGGTCTTGCCGGAGGCGATGATCATGGCGCAGCCTGATGCCGTCGCAATCTTGCCGGCATCGATCTTGGTGCGCATGCCGCCGCGCGAAAGCTCGGAGGCCGCACCGCCGGCCATCGCCTCGATCTCGGGGGTGATTTCGGCAATCGTTTCCAGGAACGTCGCGTTCGGATCGAGATGCGGAGGCGCGGTGTAGAGGCCGTCGATGTCGGAGAGAAGGATGAGCAGATCGGCGCCGGTCATCGTCGCGACGCGGGCGGCCAACCGGTCGTTGTCGCCATAGCGGATCTCGCTGGTGGCGACGGTGTCGTTTTCATTGATGATCGGCACGGCGCCGATCTTCAAAAGCTGATTGATGGTGGCGCGCGCATTGAGATAGCGGCGGCGCTCCTCGGTATCGCCGAGCGTCAGCAGGATCTGACCGGCGACGATCTCGTCGCGTGACAGGCTCTCCGACCAGGCGCGCGCCAGCGCGATCTGGCCGACGGCCGCCGCCGCCTGGCTTTCCTCCAGCTTCAGCGCGCCCGAGGGCAGGTCGAGCACCGAGCGGCCGAGCGCGATTGCGCCCGAGGAGACGACGAGCACGTCGATGCCCTTGGCCTTCAGGCCTGAGATATCGGCGCACATGGCGTCGAGCCAGGCTTTCTTCAGCCCGGCCTTGCGGTCGACCAGAAGCGCAGAGCCGATCTTGATGACGATGCGGCGGTAGCGGCCAAGCGGCTTACGGCTGGTCATCGTCCTCGTCCTTGTCCTCGCCCTCATCGGTGACGACCATGTCGCGATGGCGCAGCTTCGGCACCTTGGCCGGCTTCTCCTCGGTATTGGCTTCGACGATGATGTCGCGGAGTGCGCGCAGCACTTCGGTCATGCCCTTGCCGGTGACGGCCGAAATCTGGAACGGCGTCTTGCCGCAGGCCTTGGCCAATTCCTTGGTCTTCTTCTTCAATTCGGCATCATCGAGCACGTCGATTTGTGATAGCGCCACGATTTCAGCCTTGTCGGTCAGATCGTTTCCATAGGCTTCGAGCTCGTGCTTGACCGTCTTATACGCCTTGCCGACCTTTTCCTCCTGGGCGGAAATGAGGTGGAGCAGCACGCGGGTGCGCTCGACATGGCCGAGGAAACGGTCGCCGATGCCGACACCTTCATGGGCGCCTTCAATCAGGCCCGGAATGTCGGCAAGGATGAATTCGCGCTCGTCGATGGTGGCGACGCCGAGATTGGGATGCAGCGTCGTGAAGGGATAGTTGGCGATCTTCGGCCGAGCCCGGGTGACTGATGCCAGGAAGGTCGACTTGCCGGCATTCGGCATGCCGACGAGGCCGGCATCGGCGATCAGCTTCAGGCGCAGCCAGATGGTCTTTTCCTCGCCGGGCAGGCCGGGATTGGCCCAATCCGGCGCCTGGTTGGTCGAGGTTTTGAAATGGGCGTTGCCGAAGCCGCCATTGCCGCCATGGGCAAGACAGTAACGCTGGCCTTCGACAGTCAGGTCGCAGATCAGCGTTTCCTGGTCTTCCTCGAAGATCTGGGTGCCGACCGGAACCTTCAGCGTCACGTCGCTGCCGTTGGCGCCGGTGCGGTTCCGGCCCATGCCATGGGTGCCGATCGTCGCCTTGAAATGCTGCTGAAAGCGGAAATCGATCAGCGTGTTCAGGCCGTTGACGGTCTCGACCCAGACGTCACCGCCGCGTCCGCCGTCGCCTCCGTCAGGGCCGCCGAACTCAATGAATTTCTCGCGTCGGAAGGAAACGCTGCCGCCGCCGCCGTCCCCGGACTTGATATAGACCTTTGCTTCGTCGAGAAATTTCATTTTACTTCCAATATTCAGTGGCAGTTGGACGGCCCGTCTTGGCCCATTCGATATAGGCGGTTCCGACGGAGGTCAAAGATTATCGTGAATTTTGCGAGCTATAACATACAGTACGGCTTCGGTCTCGACGGCAGATACGATCTGGCGCGCATTGCCCGGAGTCTCGAGGGTGCCGATGTCATCGCGCTGCAGGAGGTGACCCGAGGCTTCTCCCGCAACGGTTTTGCCGACATGGCAGCCGATGTTGCAGCCTTTTTTCCCGACTATTTCTGGGTGTATGGGCCGGCCTGCGACATGCATGTCGAAGCTGATGAAGGCGGGCTCCAGCCGGTGCGCGGGACCCGTTTCCAGTTCGGCAACATGGTGCTGTCGCGCTGGCCTGTTGTCTCGACCCGGACGCTGCTTCTGCCGCGCAGCCGCACGATCGGCAAGATCAACCTGCAGCGCGGCGCAACCGAGGCTGTGATTGCCGCACCCGGCGGTGCGATCCGCGTCTACTCCGTGCATCTCGACCACGTCTCCGCCGACGAGCGCATCCGCCAATTGGAATTCTTGAACGCGCATATCAATGCCTTCGTCCAGGAGGGTGGGTCGCTGACGGGGGGTGGTGAATTTGATCTGCCGGAGCCGCCGCTGCCGGAGGATTACGTCATCATGGGCGATTTCAATTTGGAGCCGGAATCGCCGGAATATTGCGCGCTTGCCGGTGCCGGCGGCGGATATTACGGCCGGGTGGCGAGGATCGGCACGCCGGTCGACGCCTTTGCGGCGCTGAAGGCTTACTCTCCGAAGAGCTACAGCTGGATGGATCCCGAAGATCACGGCAAACGCATGCATCTCGATTATTGCTTCGTCAGTTGCGGCCTGCAGAGCCGGTTGAAATCCGCCCGGATCGATACGCAATCCGAGGGTTCCGATCACTTTCCCCTATGGGTCGAGATCGGCGATTGATGGAGACGCCGCCGGTGCGGCGACGTCTGCTTTCTAGACCTGGAGCATGATGTTGTCCGAAAACCGCATACACTTTTCGGCATCATGCTTACAGCGCCGCGCGTCTTTTCAGACGCGCAAAGGACGCTGTAACACTTTGAATGCTGCATAATTTATCCTCAAATCGATTCCGATTTAAGGAATTATGCAGTCAGGCGACCTTCCGCGGCTGCAGCATGCCCGGCTGCAGCACGGTTTCGATGTGCGACACCATCGTGTTGCGGGCGAAACAATAGATTTCGCCGCAACCCGTCATGCGGAAACCGAGCTTCTCCTGCAGTCGCAGCGAGGCCGGGTTGTCGGCGAAGACGCCGGAATGAACCGGCGTCTCCGGCATGCGGCGCGAGAAGCGCTCGATGATCGCTGCCACCGCCTCGCTCATATAGCCGCGCCGCCAGTAATAGCGGTTCAGCCAGTAGCCGAGGTGCCAGCGACCGTGGCGCAGCTCGATCGAGACGTTGCCGATATGGACGTCGTCCTTATCGGTGATCGCCAGCGGCCAGTCGGGCAGGGTGCCCGAGGTGACCGGGATCAGCCAGTCCAGCGCATCCTGCCGGTCGAACGGCGCGGGTACGCGGGACAGCATGCGCGTGACCGCGAAATCGGAAAGCGATTCCGCGATCGCAGGCGCATCGCTCAGCCTGTGGGGGCGGAGCGTCAGCCGGGCGGTCGAGATAACCGGCGCGGGGCCGGGCATCATCGGCCTGGCCTCCGGCCTTTGCAGCGCAGTCGTGCTCATGCGATGTTCCCCCAGCTTCGGAGGGACATCCAGGTCTTGCGGTCGAGCCTGTACCATTCGACCGGCACGTTGCTGCCGAGCGCCAGCGAGGCTGCGAGCCCCGAACCCTGGAACTGGAAGCCGCACTTCTGGATGACGCGGCGCGAGGCGACGTTCATGACCCGGCAACGGGCGTCGATCTGATCGACGTCCTGACGGGTTCTGAACACCATATCGACCAGGGCATGGCAGGCCTCGGTCATATAACCCTTGTTCCAATAGGGCTCGCCCAACCAGTAGCCGATCTCGACGGTCTTGCCGTCGGTCTGCGGCTCCACACCGCAGCAGCCGATAAAGGCGCCATTTTCAGCCTTGGTGATCGCATAGACGCACTTGCCAATCTCGCCATTTTTCGTGCGACGCACGAAGTCGGCAGCATCATCGGCGGTATAAGGGTGCGGCATACGCGATACCATGGTGGCGACTTTGGCGTTATTGGCGAGATGGGCAAGGGCGTCGATGTCTTCTTCGTGGGGCGCGCGCATGACGAGCCTTTCCGATAACAAGACAGGGCAATCGGTCCTTAACCGTTCCGGCCTCAGCCGTTCTTCGGAAGACCGCTGGTCTTCCCGGGGAGACCGTGATTGGTCTACCCTTAACAATTCGCCTTGCATGGTTCAGTCCTCCTTGAGGGGTAAAGAAAAAGGGGAGATGGCGCCCCATCTCCCCTGTTTTCTAGACTGAACCTGATACGGCCAGCCGGGTCGATGAGACGCCGGCTGTTTTTGAGCGCTACCGGCTTATTCCGCTGCTTCGGCTTTCGGCATGACAGACACGTAGACGCGACCGTTGGCCTTGGTTCGGTAGTTCACATTGCCGGCGGTAAGCGCAAAAATCGTGTGATCCTTGCCGAGGCCGACGTTGGAACCCGGATGCCACTCAGTACCGCGCTGACGCACGATGATGTTGCCTGCGATGACGGCTTCGCCGCCGAACTTCTTCACGCCAAGGCGCTTGGACTGAGAATCGCGACCGTTGCGCGATGAACCGCCAGCTTTTTTGTGTGCCATTGGAGTTCTCCTTTAAACCTTGTCCCGTTGATCTTACTTGGCAGCCACGATGTCCGTGATACGGACGACCGTGTGATGCTGACGATGGCCGCGCGAACGCTTCGAATTCTGACGACGGCGCTTCTTGAAGGCGATGACCTTCCTGCCGCGGTTCTGTTCGACGACTTCTGCCTTGACAGAGGCGCCGGTTACGAAGGGCGCACCGATCGCAGCGTCGGCGCCTTCGCCGATCACGAGCACTTCGGTGAATTCAATGGAGTCGCCAGCGGTGGCTTCCAGCTTTTCGATGGTCAGCACGTCGTTGGCTGCCACACGGTACTGTTTACCGCCGGTCTTGATGACTGCGAACATTTTTTATCCTTTCATGTTCGTTCCAGCGCTCCCCGCTAATTGAGCAGGTGGCTGTCTTTTTATCAGTCGAAGTTAAGCAGGGATTTCAGAGGTCTAATCCTCGAACTCGTCCTGCCGGTGAAGCCCCGCGCGAGCGCGGGATTGCCAAGGCGCGGATTTCTCCAAACCTATTGCGCAGCCGGGATACGCGAGTGACAAAAAGGTGTCAAGGCAAAAGGATGGAATGCTTCGACTTTTCGGCTTGCCAGCCTGTCATTTGCCCGTTATGAGAACGCCCGCGCCGAACAAGCGCCGACCAGACCGCGGAGAGGTGGCAGAGTGGTCGAATGCACCGCACTCGAAATGCGGCATACCTGCAAGGGTATCGTGGGTTCAAATCCCACCCTCTCCGCCATAAGCTTCCCGGGATTATCAGCGCTTTGTGATTGCCGGGATACTTCCGTGGCTGGCCGGTAGGATCGCATCCACCCCAGGGCCACACCCGCGGTGTTTCCTGAAGTCCAAAGTTGGAAAATGCCTACTGCTTGCACTGATTCCTGCATGGTATTCACGGCAGGAGACAAATAAGCAGGTGCGACCGTCTCTGGCACACGGCCGGCGTCAATTGCCCAGCGCCTTCTTCACCCAAGCGCCAACCTCATCACCGCTGCTCATGTCGGGCTGCACCAGCCCGTCGATCATGAAGGTCGGCGAGACGTGGATGCCGTTCTGCCGGGCATATTTGCAGTGCCATTTGATTTCCCGGTCGAGATCCGGGATGGCGAAGGCCTCTTTCAGCTTGACGCCGCTGTAGCCTTCCAGGCGCTCGATGATCTGGTTCGGCGTCACATCCATATTCGCGCCGCCGGCATGACGCTCGAATTCGAATTCTTCGCGATGGGCTGCAATGGCTGATATCACCTTCTTTGCAGTCTGCTTGCCGCCTTCCAACGTTGAGGCTGCGATGATGCAGCGGACGAGGACGCCCGAATACATATGCCAAGGTTGCGACTGCAGCCGGATCTTCACGGTGATCTTGTCTTCGCCGGCCTGGCCGAGCAGGTCGTCAAGCTTGTTGAACGCTCTGACCGAATAGGGGCAAGTCGGCTCCAAAAAGGCTTCGAAGATGCGGGGTCCATTGCCCCAGGTCAGTGGATCGGCGTGCCAGGAAGTGGTCGTCATGGGATTCCTCTCTGAAGGTAAAGCATCCGCAGCGACTTAGGTCACCAGGCTCCAGAAGCCATGCCTCTTGCCGTGTCGACGCTTAAGTTCTGCGACATAGATGTCATGGGATCTCGTGTTGCCGAAGTCATTGATATGAGGCGCAAGCGATGCGCAGTCCGCAAGATGCCTCGCCGCATGCTTATAGCGGCTGGACCGGCCGCTATCGAGCGCGAAATCGATCATGGAGCGCAAGAGGATGGTTGCCGCAAGCGGATGTTTCTCCGCCAGAACTTCGGCCGCCGGCGGCATCAGCTCATAGAGATTGCCATCCAGTTCCGCCTTCCGCCTCATCACGAGTTTCGCTGCCTCGGCAGGTGCCGGCCAATTCAGGAAAAATCCAAGTGCCTGATGGACGTCCGGGAAAGCCTGGGCATGGCCGAATGCTTTCTCCTCGGCCTCGAGATCGTCGAAATCCGGCAGTCGCTTGAGGAAGGCGCGGAGATGCTGATCGTGCAGCGACTGCTCGAAGCACGTCCATCTATAGGCTTGAGCCTCCTCTCGCCGCCCCAGGGCCTCGAGCGTCTCGACGCGCGCGAGCTGCCATTCGAATGGCATGTCGGCCCGGCCTGTCGCATCGACCTCATTCAGCACCTCAAGGGCTTCCCTCGCCCGGCCGGCCGAGACCAGGCGATTGGCGATGTCGGCCGCAATCATCGGCATCCTGCGCGCTTTCTCGGGTTGCTGAGCGATGTAGGCATCAACATCACCCTGGGCGTCGGCAATTTCCTGCAAGGCTATGCGCACCGTCAGATCCCGGTGCGTGCCGTAGATCTCATCTTCGTAAAGGGGGCCTGCGCTACCCCAGCCGATGACCTTGCGCTCATCCTTAGCCGGCTTGTCTTTCGGCTCCTTGGACCATTGGACGAAGAGCCTTTTCAGGCAATCGAGACCATCCTTGCCGAGAGCCGGCGCCATCGCCGCAATCAGGTTGTCGTACTGGCCGTAACCATCGTCTTGCACGGCTTTGAACACCTTCTCGGCCAGGACATTGGAGTCGATCCTGGCGGACGCGGCGATTGCGGCAGCATCCTCGCAAGCCTGATGAAAACTTTGGATGACAGAGCCGCTGCTCTCGTTGGATCTCTCAAAGATCGAATTCGCCAGTGCCAGGAACTGCCATATCAGTTCGAACGCCTCCTGGGGATCATCGGCGGCAACGATCTCTGCGATCGTCTTGCGCTGTGTTTCCAGATCGCTCTTCAGCGCTTTCACTTTGCGCCAGTTGATGATGGTGCGGGCGCGGGCAATGCTGGTAAGCCGCTTTCGCACCTCACGCGCCACCTCGGCGCCGCCGTGATTGCCGGCAAGCTCCATTCGAAGCCGTCGCTTGTGGGCAGCGCTGCCCATGCTGACCTCGATCAGCAGCTCGGCAAGGCGCTGCGCACCAAGGGATTCGAGATTCTTCGCATTGAGTGTCGTCTTGGCTGCCATCGGTCATCGCTGTCGTTTCTGCGGGTGACCCTACCCTGCAGGCGATACGAGGCCAAGGTCCCGGAATGTGTGCACGGGATAATCCCTCGGGCACCTCGGATTAGCTAAAAACTAACGCTGCCTCGTAACGACTCCTAAAGCCGGTTTTGGCACCTTGTTGCTTGTCGAATATTGCTTCCAAATTTCTCGCTGGGGTTGATTATGAGCCATAATAAAGACGCCTGGGTCAGCCAGCGCGCTTATTCACTATGGGAATCGGAAGGCAGGCCGGATGGGCGTGGGGAAAGCCATTGGGCGCAGGCGATGAGGGAGTTCGTGCAGCTGGAGCTGACGAAGGCCTCACCCGATGGAAACGATCTCATCGAGAAGCTGAAGGCAGCCGGGCGGCTGATGCGGGTCTATGACGAGGCGGCTCCCACCTTGGAGAACGACCGGCAGATCAAGGCGGCCCGCTAAGCCATATTATCAATCCCTGGGTTGCCGAAATATTCAGCGGCATTCCAGGCGAACGACCGGTCTTGCCGGCAGGCGTCTTGCCACTTCGGTGAAACCGGCATCCAGAAACATCGAGAGCGTTCCCGGATAAAGCTCGGCTACGTTCGAAGCGCGGGCTGCTTGGTCGACGGGATAGGCCTCGAGACATTCGGCTCCGTTTGCCGTCGCAAATTCGACGGCATTTTTCAGCAATAGTTGCGATAATCCCTGCCGCCGGAACGGCTTGCGGACGATGAAGCAATTGATCGACCAGACCGGCCTGTCATCGACCGGCGCAAAGGGTTTTGAACGGCGCAGCCGGTCGAAAACGATGCGCGGCGCGACACCGCACCATCCGGCCGGCTCGTTTTCATGATAGCCCAGAATGCCGGGCGGGCGCGGTTCGGTGAGCAGGCTTCGGAACCAGTTGCGATTTCCCTCGCCCCATCCTGCCTTGTAGTCGGCATTCGGGAGATACCAGTAGGCGCAGCGACAATTCCGGCCGTCGGCGCAATCGTCGAAGACCGCTTCTATGTCGGTCAGGCGGGTGGCGGTGGCGGGGGAGAAAGTGAAGCGATCCGGCATCCGGGCAAGTTATGGCGCGGGCGACGATCGGCAAGCGGCCGGCCCCATGCCGGCCGATCAGGCGGGGCTGCCCGTTCTTTAACCGCCGCCGCCGTCCGGATGTCGCTGCCAATTCTCATCCGCGGGCATCGTCCTGGCGCTACTGGCGTGCGGCCCAGCTCAGGCCACGCCGCAGGATGAGGGGCATGTAGGGATGGTCGAATTCGGCCGCGACATGGCCGAGGGCGGAATAGAAGATGCGGCCGGCGCCGAAATGGCGCTTGAAGACGACGGGCATCACCACATTGCGGGCCGCCGGATCGTAGGCGCCGGTGAAGGTGGTGGTCGCGAGGATTTCGACGGTCGGATCATAATGGAGATAATATTGCTCCGAACGATAGTCGAAATCGGGAATGCCCTCCATGACGGGATCGTCCTGGCGGGTGACGGCGACGCGGAAGTCGATGATGTTGCCGGGATGGGCGACCCAGGTGACGCCAGAGACATAACGGAAAGGGGCGCTTTCCTTGAAGGACGTGGCGAGTGCGCCGTGATGGCCGGCAAGTCCGAGACCGCCGCGCACGGCTTCGACCAGGGCAGCGGCATGAGGCTTTTCGAGCGTTTCGCCGGTAATGATGGGCACCAGCAGATCGGCTTTCGCCAGCGTCGAAGATCCGAACACGCCGAGATCGCCGGTCACCTCGACGGTAAAATCGTCCTCGCGTAAGAGATCGGCGACGATATCGGCGCATTGCTCCGGTTCGTGACCTTGCCAGCCGCCCCAAACGACCAATGCCTTCCTCATTCGCGCTCTCCCTGGCTGATGGCTGCGGACCGTTGATCATCACATGGTGGTGCAAGCGCATTAGATCGGGCCGTTATGCAAATCACGCGAATAATTCCTGTTTCTTTCTGATCCGGCACAAATGCGCAGGCGGCGGATCGCACCCGGTCGAGCGTGGCTTCGGCATTTGACGTATTGTCCGTTGACGGCGATCGCAGTTCCTTCTTTTTATTGACGTGTATCTCGTCTAGGTTTCTCCCATCTCTCGTGAAGAATAAGGGTGGTGCATGGCAGGTGAAACGGTTCTTGTCGTCGGCGGCGCCGGCTATATCGGCTCGCATACGTGCCTCGACCTGGCGAACAAGGGCTATACGCCTGTCGTCTTCGACAATTTTTCGAACGGCCATCGCGAGTTCGTCAAATGGGGGCCGGCCGAGGAGGGCGATATTCGCGATCGCGCCCGGCTGGACGAGGTGCTGGCGAAACACAAGCCGGCGGCGATCCTGCATTTCGCGGCGCTGATCGAGGTCGGCGAATCGGTCAAGGATCCGGTTTCCTTTTACGAAAACAATGTGATCGGCACGTTGACGCTGCTTTCGGCGGCACAGGCGGCCGGCATCAATGCCTTCGTCTTCTCCTCCACCTGCGCGACCTACGGCCTGCCGCAGAGCGTGCCGCTCGACGAGACGCACCGGCAGGTGCCGATCAATCCCTACGGGCGAACGAAATATATCGTCGAGCAGGCGCTTGCCGATTACGACCAGTACAGGAGCCTGCGCTCGGTGGTGCTGCGCTATTTCAATGCGGCCGGCGCCGATTTCGAGGGCCGGATCGGCGAATGGCATCAGCCAGAAACGCATGCGATACCCCTGGCGATCGACGCGGCGCTCGGCCGCCGCCAGGGTTTCAAGGTGTTCGGCAGCGACTACGAGACCCGCGACGGCACCTGCGTGCGCGACTATATCCATGTGCTGGATCTTGCCGATGCACATGTGCGCGCCGTCGAATATCTGCTGAAGGGCGGCGATTCCGTCGCGCTCAACCTCGGCACCGGCACCGGCACGACAGTCAAGGAATTGCTCGGCGCGATCGAGGACGTGTCGAACCGGCCCTTCCCGGTCGAATATATCGGCCGTCGCGAAGGCGATTCGCATACGCTGGTCGCCAATAACGACAAGGCGCGTGACGTGCTCGGCTGGGTGCCGCAGTATGATCTGTCCGAGATCATCCGCTCCGCCTGGGACTGGCATGCAAAATCCAACCAGCATTGAGCCAACCAGCATCGTGAAAGCGCGCCGGCCGAACATCCTGCTGATCACGGCGGATCAGTGGCGCGGCGATTGCCTGTCGGCTGTCGGTCATGCTTGCGTAAAGACGCCGGGTGTCGATGCGCTGGCGCGCGACGGCACCCTCTTCCGACGGCACTATGCCGGCGCGGCACCCTGCTCGCCGGCGCGGGCCACGCTCTATACCGGTCTCTATCAGATGAACCACCGCGTCTGCCGCAACGGTTCGCCGCTCGATGCCCGCTTCGACAATCTGGCCCTGGCCGCCCGGCGGGCGGGATACGACCCGACGCTGTTCGGCTACACGGATACGGCGCCCGATCCGCGCGGGATGGATGCCGGCGATCCGCATCTGACGAGCTACGAAGGCGTGCTGCCGGGCTTTACGGCCCGCCAGCTTCTGCCGGAGCACGAAAGACAGTGGCTCTCCTGGCTCAGGTCTCGCGGCCATGCCGATGCCGTCAGCCGCGATATCCATATTCCCGTCGGTGCCAGAGCCGGAGAAATTTCAAATGCGGCGCCGGCCTATTCGCGCGACGAGACCCAGACGGCTTTCCTGGCCAGCGAGTTCATTCGCTGGGTGGGCGAACAGGACGGGCCGTGGTTTGCGCATGTCTCTTTCTTGCGTCCGCATCCGCCGTTCTCTGTGCCGGAGCCGTTCAACCGGATGTTCAAGCCGGGCGAGGGACCGGCTTTTGCCCGCGCGACAAACCGCGAAGCGGAACAGGTCGGCCATCCCTACCTCGCCTATGCCATGCCGCGCGCTGACAAGGGCAGCTTTATCCACGGCGCAACGGGGCCGCTCAGCGGCTGGAACGCCGAGGATTTCGCCGCGATCCGGGCGATCTATTACGGCATGATATCAGAGGTCGATGCGCAGCTCGGCCGCATCTGGCAGGCCCTCAAGAATGCGGGCGCCTGGGACGATACGGTTGTTGTCTTCACCTCTGATCACGCCGAAATGGCGGGCGACCACTGGACTCTTGGCAAGGGCGGTTTCTTCGACGGCAGCTATCATATTCCGCTGGTGATCCGCGATCCCGCAAGCAGTGCTGCGGGTGGGGTCGTCGACAAATTCACCAGCGCTGCCGATATTTTTCCGACACTTTGCCAAAGGCTCGGCATCGACGCGAAGAACGGGCTCGATGGCCGGTCGCTCATGCCGTTTGTCAGGGGTGGCAGCGGACAGGGCTGGCGGGACGCGGCATTCTGGGAATTCGATTTCCGCGACATTGCGCATGGCGAGGCCGAGCAGCATTTCCGGCTGCGGTCCAACGAATGCAATCTCGCGGTGATCCGCGACGCGCGGTTCAAATATGTGCATTTTACGGCATTGCCGCCGCTGCTCTTCAATCTTGCCGACGATCCGATGGAGCTCGACAATGTCGCGGCGGATCCGGCCTATGCGGCGATACGGCTCGACTATGCCGAGAAGCTGCTGTCGCTCCGAGCACGCCATCTCGATCAGACGCTCGCCTATACCGAACTGACGGAAAGAGGGCCGGTGACGCACCGGCCCTGATATCACTTAGCCGAGATAATCGCGCTTGCCGATCGGCGCACCCTGGCTACGCAGGATGGCGTGGGCCGTCGCGACGTGGAAATAAAAGTTCGGCAGGGCGAAGGTGGCGATATATTCGTCACCCGGCAGCACGATACCACTCTTCCCCGGCAGGGTGATCTGGCGGGTTTCTGTGCCTTCCAGTGCTTGCGTGGAGAAGCCGGCGAGATAGGCGTCGGTCTTTGCCAGGCGCTCGCGCAGGTCGTCGAACGTCGTTTCGTTATCCTCGAACTTCGGGGCGTCGGTTGCCGTCAGGCGGGCGAGCGCAAATTTGGCGGTGTCGCTGGCGCGCTGATACTGGCCGGAGAGCGGCAGCATATCGGGCGCGAGGCGAGCGGCGACCAATATGGCAGGATCGATATTCTTTTCCTTCGCATAGGCTTCGGCCTTGTCAAGGTAGGTTTTCAGGCTGGCGAGGCCGCGCTGGAACATCGGTACGGTGAGGCGATACATCGAAATGGACATGTGTCCTGTCTCCAAAATCTTCAAATGATTGGGTCGCAGCGAGAGGTCGAAGGCGCCTGCGGCCGTGAGCCTGTCTTCGACCCTCTCATAGATGGATGCTCGTTTCGCCTTTCACAACACCGACAATGCGGGCGTTGGTCCTGAAGCCCGCATGGCATTGCGCTCTCATCCATATCCTGTCGCCGCTAAAGAGACTTGACGCCGTTCCCAGAAAATGGAATGAATATTCCGCAGAACGGATTTGACGGTTTGTTTGTTCCGTTTTTGTGGAGCGCCGCGGGAGAGGTGGCGCGGGGAATTGCGGCTTCAGAGCAAATGCCTGGAGCTCCGGCGTGAGGAGGGTGCAGCCGGGCACCGCTTTGTGGAGGAAGTAAAATGAAAAAGTTTATCCTGGGCACTGCGATGGCGCTCGTCATGTCGACGGCGGCTCACGCGGAAACTGTCGGCGTCTCGATGGCGAAATTCGACGACAATTTCCTGACGGTTCTGCGCAACGGCATGACCGATTATGCAAAGACACTGAGCGGTGTGACGCTGCAGGTCGAAGACGCACAGAACGACGTTTCCAAGCAGCAGAGCCAGATCCAGAATTTCATCGCCTCCAAGGTCGATGCAATCATCGTCAACCCTGTCGATACCGATGCGACCACGGCAATGTCGAAACTCGCGGCCGATGCCGGCATTCCGCTGGTTTACGTCAACCGTCAGCCGGTCAACGTCGACACACTGCCGGACAATCAGGCCTTCGTCGCTTCCAACGAGCAGGAATCCGGCACGCTGGAAACCAAGGAAATCTGCCGCATTCTCGGCGGCAAGGGCAAGGCCGTCGTCATCATGGGCGAGCTCTCCAACCAGGCTGCGCGCATGCGGACCCAGGACGTTCACGACGTCATCAAGACAGATGAATGCAAGGGCCTGGAAATCGTCGAAGAGCAGACGGCCAACTGGGACCGCACCCAGGGCGCCGACCTGATGACCAACTGGCTCTCCAGCGGCATCGAATTCGATGCCGTGATCGCCAACAACGACGAAATGGCAATCGGCGCCATCCAGGCGCTGAAGGCAGCCGGCAAGGATATGACCAAGGTTGTCGTCGGCGGTGTCGACGCCACGCAGGACGCGCTTGCCGCCATGCAGGCGGGCGATCTCGACGTCACGGTGTTCCAGGATGCCGCCGGCCAGGGCAAGGGCTCGCTCGATGCAGCGCTCAAGCTCGCCAAGGGCGAGAAGATCGACAAGAAGGTCTACATTCCCTTCCAGCTCGTGACGCCTGCCAACGTCAAGGACTTCGTCACCAAGAACTGAGGCGAACGCCACACAGGATGCGGGCTCTTTGCCCGCATCCTTTTCGCCTACCCGTATCCGGAGGAGATGATATGGCCGTCAGCCCGACAACCATGGCCGCCGTGCGCGCGAGCGGTGCAGTCCCGAATGCGGAATATCTCTTGAGCGCTGAGGGTGTCCGCAAGGAATTTCCTGGCGTCGTCGCACTTGACGACGTGCAGTTCCGGCTGAAGCGCGCCTCCGTACATGCGCTGATGGGCGAAAACGGCGCCGGCAAATCGACATTGATGAAGATCCTCGCTGGCATCTACACGCCGGATAAGGGCGATATTCGCCTGAAGGGGATCGAGATCCAGCTGAAATCTCCGCTCGACGCACTCGAAAACGGCATTGCCATGATCCATCAGGAGCTGAACCTGATGCCGTTCATGACGGTTGCCGAAAATATCTGGATTCGCCGCGAACCGAAGAACCGCCTCGGTTTCATCGATCACGGCGTGATGCACCGCATGACCGAGGAATTGTTTACTCGGCTCAATATCGCAATCGATCCCGATATCGAGGTCCGGTTCCTGTCGGTCGCTAACCGGCAAATGGTCGAGATCGCCAAGGCGGTTTCCTATAATTCCGACGTGCTGATCATGGACGAGCCAACTTCGGCGCTGACGGAGCGCGAGGTCGAGCATCTTTTCCGTATTATCCGCGACCTCAAGGCCCAGGGTATCGGCATCGTCTACATCACCCACAAGATGAACGAGCTTTTCGAGATCGCCGACGAGTTCTCCGTTTTCCGTGACGGCCGATATATCGGCACGCATGCCTCGACCGACGTCACCCGCGACGACATCATCCGCATGATGGTCGGGCGCGAGATCACCCAGATGTTTCCCAAGGAAGAGGTGCCGATCGGCGAGGTCGTGCTCTCCGTCAAGGATCTTTGTCTTAAGGGCGTATTCAACAACGTCTCCTTCGAGGTCAGGGCCGGCGAAATCCTCGGCGTGGCCGGCCTGGTCGGCTCCGGCCGGTCGAATGTTGCCGAAACGCTGTTTGGGGTGACGCCGGCAAGCTCCGGCTCTATCGAGCTCTACGGCAAGCCGGTGACCATTTCTTCGCCGACCGAGGCCATCCGCAATCGGATGGCGTTCCTGACCGAGGACCGGAAAGATACCGGCTGCCTGCTGATCCTCGATATTCTCGAGAATATGCAGATCGCCGTTCTGCAGGACAGATATGTCAAGGGTGGCTTCGTGCAGCAGGGCGCAGTCGAGGCAACCTGCGAAGACATGGCAAAAAAATTGCGGGTGAAAACGCCCAACCTCTACGAGCGGGTAGAAAATCTTTCGGGCGGCAATCAGCAGAAGGTGCTGATCGGGCGTTGGCTGCTCACCAATCCACGGATACTCATCCTCGACGAGCCAACGCGTGGCATCGATGTCGGCGCCAAGGCGGAAATCCACCGGCTGGTCACGGAGATGGCGCGAGACGGTGTGGCGGTGGTGATGATCTCGTCCGAAATGCCCGAGGTTCTCGGGATGAGCGACCGCATCATGGTCATGCACGAGGGACGCGTGACCGGTTTCCTCAATCGCGACGAAGCAACGCAGATCAAGGTGATGGAGCTGGCTGCGCAGTGATGCGTTGACGGCGATCGCCCAAGGGAGGTTTGACATGACTACCAAGGCAGCAGAGGGCGCGGCTCCGCTCGCAACCCGGCAAAGGCGGCGGCGCATACCGACGGAACTCAGCATTTTCCTCGTGCTCGTCGGCATCGCGCTCATTTACGAAGTGCTTGGCTGGATGTTCATCGGCCAAAGCTTCCTGATGAATTGGCAGCGTCTGACGATCATGATCCTGCAGGTCTCCGTCATCGGCATCATCGCCGTCGGCGTCACGCAGGTCATCATCACCGGCGGCATCGACCTTTCATCAGGGTCGGTCGTCGGCATGACGGCGATGATCGCAACAAGCTTCGCCCAGTCCTCGACCTGGGGACGGGCCGTCTTTCCCTCGCTGACCGACCTGCCGGCTTTCGTGCCCATCGTCGTTGGTCTGCTGATCGGGGCCGCCGCCGGTCTCGCGAACGGCGCGCTCATCGCCTACACGAAGATCCCGCCGTTCATTGCCACGCTTGGTATGTTCGTTTCGGCCAGGGGTGTCGCGAAGTGGTATACGAAGGGACAGCCGGTTTCCGGTATCACCGAGCAGTTTCATTTCATCGGAACCAAAGCCTGGCCCGTTGTCGTCTTCCTGGTCGTGGCACTGATCTTTCATATTGCGCTGCGCTATACACGTTATGGAAAGTTCACCTATGCCATCGGCGCCAACCCGCAGGCTGCGCGTGTTTCCGGCATCAACATCGAGGCGCATCTCGTCAAGGTCTATGTGATTGCGGGATTGCTTGCCGGCCTTGCCGGAATCGTCACGGCGGCCCGTGCGGAAACCGCACAGGCCAGCATGGGTGTCGGATATGAACTCGACGCGATCGCCGCGACCGTCATCGGCGGCACCTCGCTCACGGGCGGCGTCGGGCGCATCACCGGCACCGTCATCGGCACCATCATTCTCGGCGTCATGACCTCCGGCTTCACGTTCCTCAGGATCGACGCCTATTACCAGGAGATCGTCAAGGGTCTCATTATCATCGCGGCTGTCGTCATCGACGTCTACAGACAGAAGAAACGCCGCAAGCACTGATCTCTGGCATGCGATGATTTTTTACGGGGGCTTCGGCTCCCGTTTCATTTTAAGCATCGACGGATTTTTAAAAAAAAGAGGTGGCGAATTCCGTCAGCTTTTCTATTCTGCCGCTTCATTCGCCCTCTACAGCGCCGCGCGTCTGAAAAGACGCGCAAAGGACGCTGTAGCAATTTGAATGCTGCATAATTTTATCCTTAAATCGATTCCGATTTAAGGAATTATGCAGTAGGGCAGCGCAGGAAGACAGATGCAATTCGTATTTGACGGTCACAACGACGTTCTCCTTCGACTCTGGACACATTCAAAAGACGGCAGCGACCCGATCGCGGAATTCGCAGACGGCACGACGGTCGGCCATATCGATGCGCATCGCGCCAGAGAGGGCGGTCTTTCGGGCGGTCTGTGCGCCATCTATATTCCCTCGGGCGATCTCGTCTTCGCCGATCCGGATGCCGACGGTCGCTATATCACGCCGATGGCGGCCCCTCTCGATCCGTTGCCGTCCCTTGCCATCGCCAATGAAATGGCGGCGATCGCGCTGCGGCTCGATCAGGCGGGCGCCTGGCGGCTCTGCCGGACGGTGAAGGATATCCGCGGCGCCATGGCGGATAACATTTTTGCCGCCGTCATGCATATGGAAGGCTGCGAGGCGATCGGCGCTGATCTCTCGGCGCTCGAGGTATTCTACGCGGCAGGGCTGCGGTCGCTCGGTCCGGTCTGGAGCCGGCACAATGTCTTCGGTCACGGCGTGCCCTTCGCCTTCCCGATGTCGCCGGACACGGCGCCGGGCCTCACCGATGCCGGCTTCGCGCTGGTCAGGGAATGCAATCGTCTCGGTATCCTGATCGACCTTGCCCATATCACCGAGAAGGGTTTCTGGGACGTGGCGAAGAAGACGGACCAGCCGCTGGTCGCCAGCCATTCCAATGCTCACGCCCTGACGCCGGTCGCGCGCAACCTGACGGACAGGCAGCTCGATGCGATCCGCGAAAGCCGCGGGCTCGTCGGCATCAATTATGCCACCGCCATGCTGCGTGCCGACGGCCGCTCGGACAGCGATACGCCGCTTGCCGACATGATCCGCCACATCGACTATCTTGTGAACCGCATCGGCATCGACTGCGTGGCGCTCGGATCGGACTTCGACGGGGCCACCATTCCGGAGGAAATCGGTGATGCGGCGGGTAATCAGAAGCTGATTGCCGCTCTCAGAGAGGTTGGCTATGCTGACGCCGACCTGGCAAAACTTGCCCGTGAAAACTGGCTTCGCATTCTGGCCCAAGCTTGGCGGGAGGACCACGCCTAAGCCTTTCGTATCCAATCAAAAAACAGGGGAACAGACCATGATGATGACCAAACTCAGCCGCAATTTTCGCATGCTTTCCGCGGGAGCCGCTCTTTCGCTCCTGATGATGGCGGCACCCTCCGCTTTCGCCGAGACGCCGAAGGATACGCTGGTCGAAGGCTTCGCCATCGACGATATCATCACGATGGATCCGGGCGAGGCTTTCGAGCTTTCGACGGCTGAAATCACCACCAACAGCTACAGCCTGCTTGTTCGTCTCGACATGGACGATACGTCGAAGGTGAAGGGCGATCTGGCCGAGAGCTGGAGCGTTTCCGATGATGGCCTCACCTATACGTTCAAGCTGAAGTCAGGCCTGAAATTCGCCTCCGGCAACCCGATCACGGCCGAAGACGTTGCCTGGTCGTTCGAGCGTGCCGTCAAGCTCGACAAGAGCCCGGCCTTCATCCTCACCCAGTTCGGCCTGACCGGCGACAACGTCACGGAAAAGGCCAAGGCCGCCGATGCCGGCACTTTCGTCTTCACGGTCGACAAGGCCTACGCGCCGAGCTTCGTGCTCAACTGCCTGACGGCAACCGTCGCTTCCGTCGTCGACAAGAAGCTGGTGCTGGAGCATACGAAGGCGGTGACGCCAGATGCCGAGCACAAATACGACAATGATTTCGGCAATGAGTGGCTGAAGACGGGCTATGCCGGCTCCGGCGCCTACAAGATGCGCGAATGGCGCGCCAACGAAGTCGTCGTGCTGGAGCGCAATGACAATTATTACGGCGACAAGCCGAAGCTCAACCGCGTCATCTACCGCTACATGAAGGAAAGTTCGGCGCAGCGCCTGGCGCTCGAAGCTGGCGACATCGATATCGCCCGCAACCTTGAGCCGGGCGACCTCGATGCGGTGTCGAAGAATGCCGATCTGGCGACGACGAGTGCACCGAAGAGCACGATCTATTATGTCAGCCTGAACAACAAGAACGAGAACCTGAAGAAGCCGGAAGTCCAGGAAGCCTTCAAGTATCTGGTCGACTACGATGCGATCGGCGCAACGCTGATCAAGGGGATTGGCGAAATCCACCAGACTTTCCTGCCGAAGGGGCAGCTCGGTGAGCTCGACGAAAATCCCTACAAGCTCGATGTCGCCAAGGCCAAGGAACTGCTGGCCAAGGCCGGCGTACCCGATGGGTTCTCGATCACCATGGATGTGCGCAACACGCAGCCGGTGACGGGCATTGCCGAATCCATGCAGCAGACGCTGGCGCAGGCCGGCGTCAAGATGGAAATCATCCCCGGCGACGGCAAGCAGACGCTGACCAAATATCGTGCCCGCACCCACGATATGTATATCGGCAACTGGGGCTCTGATTATTTCGACCCGAATTCCAATGCCGACACCTTTACCGGCAACCCCGACAATTCCGATGCCGGCACGGTGAAGACGCTCGCATGGCGCAACACCTGGGAAGCGCCGGAACTCGACAAGCAGGCCAAGGCCGCACTTCTGGAACGCGATGGCGCCAAGCGCGCCGCCATGTACCAGGATATCCAGAAGAAGTACCTGGCAAACAGCCCCTTCGTCTTCATTTTCCAGCAGATCGAGGTGGCCGGCTACCGCAAGAGCCTGAAGGACTTCAAACTGGGTCCGAGCTTCGACACCAATTTCGTCGGTCCGATCGCCAAGGAATAGTCCGGCAGGATTGAGTGACTTGAGCACCGTCGAAACAACGCAGGAGGCGCGGCCCCGGAAGGGCCGTGCTAGGGCCTTTGCGAAGGCGTTAGGGCGGTTTCTGTTTGCCGCCGTCACCACCTATCTCGGCCTGCTGGCCGTCACCTTCTTCATCGGCCGCGTCGTGCCGATCGATCCCGTGCTCGCCATCCTTGGCGACCGCGCGCCCAACCATGTCGTCGAGCGTGTACGCCAGGAAATGGGCTTCAACCTGCCGCTCTATCAGCAGTTCTTCATCTATATCAAAGGCATCCTGTCCGGCGATTTCGGTAATTCGGTCCTGACGACCAATCCCGTCATGGTCGATATTCGCCGTGCATTTCCGGCGACGGTCGAGCTTGCGACGCTCGGAACGCTGATTGGCGCTTTCGTCGGCGTGCCGCTCGGTGTTCTCGCCGCGGTGCGTCGCGGGAGCATCGTCGACCAGGTGGTGCGCGTCATCGGTCTGATCGGTTATTCAGTGCCGATCTTCTGGCTGGCGCTGATCTCGCTCGTCATCTTCTATGCGCAATTGCGCTGGGTGGCCTTTCCCGGCCGCATCGATATCGTCTTCGAATATACGTTCACGCCGATCACGGGCTTCTATCTGCTGGACAGTGCCTGGCAGGGGCAATGGGATGTCTTCTACGACGTGTTCCGCCACATCATCCTGCCCGCTTCACTGCTCGGCTACTTCTCGCTCGCCTATATCAGCCGCATGACGCGCAGCTTCATGCTGAACGAGCTTTCCCAGGAATATATCGTCGCCGTGCGTGCCAAGGGGCTTTCGGAAACGCGGGTGATCTGGGGCCATGCGCTGCGCAATGCCGCCGTGCCGCTCGTTACCGTCATTGCGCTTTCCTATGCCGGCCTGCTGGAAGGATCGGTGCTGACCGAGACTGTCTTTTCCTGGCCGGGCATCGGGCTCTACATCACCAATTCGCTGCAGAATGCCGACATGAATGCCGTGCTCGGCGGCACGATCGTCATCGGTACGGTCTTCATCGGCATCAACCTTCTGTCCGATCTTCTCTACCGGACGCTCGACCCGAGGACGCGAAACCGATGACGGTGACCGCCAGCCCATCCCAGCCGATGAGCCGCCGCGAATGGCTGCTCTCCGACCGGCCGCAATCGCGCCTGCAGGCCCGCCTGGGCCGCACCTATGTTACCTGGCGGCAGTTCACGGCAAACCGACTTGCCGTCCTTGGTCTGCTCATCATCGTGGCGCTGCTTTTCATCGCCGCCTTTGCCGATGTGCTCGCAACGCATAATCCGGTGATCGGCGATCTGCGCAATGCTCGCCTGCTGCCGCCCGGCACGGGGGAATTCTGGCTCGGTTCGGATGACCAGGGCCGTGATATCTATTCGCGGCTGATCTACGGATCGCGATTGACGCTCCTTGTCGTTGCGCTCGTCGCCGTCATCTCGGCGCCGATCGGGTTGATCGTCGGTACGGTCTCCGGTTATGCCGGAGGCTGGGTGGATGCGACGCTGATGCGTATCACCGATATTTTTCTCGCTTTTCCGAAGCTGGTGCTGGCGCTCGCCTTCGTCGCAGCCCTCGGGCCCGGCATCCAGAATGCGATCATCGCCATCGCCATCACCTCCTGGCCGCCCTATGCGCGCATCGCCCGCGCCGAGACGCTGGCGGTCCGGCGTTCCGACTATATTTCGGCGGTGAAGCTGATGGGCGCCTCGCCGCTTCGCATTGTCGTGCGCCATGTCATGCCGCTCTGCATTTCCTCGCTGATCGTGCGCGTGACGCTCGATATGGCGGGCATCATCCTGACGGCGGCCGGTCTTGGTTTCCTCGGTCTCGGTGCGCAGCCGCCACTGCCGGAATGGGGTGCGATGATCGCCTCGGGACGGCGCTTCATCCTCGATCAATGGTGGGTCGCAGCGATGCCCGGCATCGCCATCCTCATCGTCAGCCTCGGCTTCAATCTCCTTGGCGACGGCCTGCGCGACGCGCTCGATCCGAAGGAGAGCGGCCAATGACGACACTTCTGACCGTGGACAAGCTCAAGGTCAGCTACCCCACGCGCACCGGCGTGATCGAGGCCGTGCGCGGCGTCTCCTTCACGCTCGGCAAGGAAAGGCTCGGCATCGTCGGCGAATCCGGTTCCGGCAAGTCGCAGACTGGACGGGCGATCATGGGCCTGACGCCGAAACACGGCATCGTCACGGCCGACAGGCTTAATTTCAACGGCATCGATCTGATCAACGCCTCCGCGGGCGAAAGACGCAGGCTGCGCGGCAAGCGTATCGCCATGATCCTGCAGGATCCGAAATATTCGCTCGATCCCGTCATGTCGATCGGACGGCAGATCTGCGAAACGCTGCGGACGCATGAGAAGGTCGGCAAGGCGGAGGCGCGCGAGCGCGCGCTCGCCATGTTGGAAGCGGTGCAGATCCGCGACCCGAAACGCGTCTTCGACCTGCATCCGCACGAGGTTTCGGGCGGCATGGGGCAGCGTGCGATGATCGCCATGATGCTGATTGCCGGGCCTGAGCTGCTGATTGCCGACGAGCCGACCTCGGCGCTTGACGTGACGGTGCAACTCGATGTGCTGAGGATCATGGACAAGCTGGTGTCCGAGCGCGGCATGGGGCTGATCTTCGTCTCACACGATCTGAGGCTGGTCTCTTCCTTTTGCGACCGCGTCATCGTCATGTATGCCGGAAAGATCGTCGAGGAGCTGGCGGCGGCCGATCTCAAACATGCGCAGCATCCCTATACGCAGGGATTGCTGAATTGCATGCCCGAGATCGGTGCAAACCGCCATCCGCTGCCGGTGCTCGACCGCAAACCGGAGTGGGCGGCATGAGCGCAGCTCTCGAGATCGACGATCTCAGCGTCGTCTACGACCATTTTCATGCGCTGAAGGATGTCAGCATCGCCATCGAAAGCGGCGAATCCTTCGGTCTCGTCGGTGAATCCGGCTCGGGAAAATCGACCTTGCTGCGGGCCGTTGCTGGACTTGCGCCGATCAGCGGCGGCGCGATCAATATCGACGGTGAGCCGCTCAAGGGTTCGAAGCGCAGCAAAGCCTTCTACCGGCGCGTGCAAATGGTCTTCCAGGATCCTTATGGTTCGCTGCATCCGCGCCAGACGATTGACCGGCTTCTGCTCGAACCGCTTGCAATCCACGGCATCGCCGACGGCGAGAAGCGCATCGCCCGCGCGCTCGACGAGGTCGGCCTCGGCAATGGTTTCCGTTTCCGCTACCCGCACCAGCTCTCCGGCGGCCAGCGCCAGCGCGTCGCGATCGCCCGGGCGCTGATCGTGGAACCGTCGATCCTGCTGCTCGACGAGCCGACATCGGCGCTCGACGCCTCGGTGCAGGCCGAGGTGCTGAACCTGCTGGAAGAGATCCGACGCGACCGCAAGCTCACCTTTGTGATGGTCAGTCATGATCTCGGGGTCGTCACCCATATGTGTGAAAGGCTCGCCGTGATGCGCAACGGCGCCGTCGTCGAGCGGTTGAGCTCGCAGGAACTGGCAACGGGTGCGGTTCACGAGGACTATACGAGAAATTTGATGATCGCGAGCAAGGGTTTCGTCAAAGCGTGAAAGCCAATCTTTTCAAACCTTTGAAAAGAAAAGACCGGCGGCGGTGTTAAGGATAATGTTTTCCTAAAAGACGACCATTCAACTAGACTATTGACAGCTGCCTTGCTTCTGTCATGATCCTGTTAACGTTTGTTAGCTTTCGTGATCGATGGAGGTTGATTGCATGTTCTTTCTCGGTGGGATGACCATGGGTTACCTCGATCCTCCTGTTAAAGCCGATCGCCGGGAACAGATTTCGGCATCCATTCCTGCGGAAAAGGACCGTCGGCTGATCGTGACTTCCTCCAACCCGCCCCAGACCGAGAACGCTGTCGAGCGCTCGTTGATCTGGGCATGGCGCACGCTCTGCTAAAAGGGCTGGTTGAATTTTCTCTTCCGCTCGCTCTGGACGGAAATTTATCTCTACCTACTTGATAGAGAAAATAAGAATATAAGCGCGAGCCGCACAACCGGCCGCACGAGAACAACGGAGGCGACATATGGCAGATCTGGGTATTTCGCATGCTCACGTGAACCAATATGGTTCCGTACCGACCAAGAAGCCGCTCACGGCGCGCCACAGGCTTCAGACGATGCTGCATGGCGCGATCTTCACCGCAGCATTCCTGTTCGTCGTAGCCATGGTTTGCGGCGTCGTCGGGTAATCCGGCGGATGATTGGCGTCGGCAGGTGCCGGCGCTGCGGCGGTTTCCGCTTTTATTGAATTCCGGAACATTAATTTGTCTCGGCTTTTCAATACTCTTCATCATCATTCTTCTGTACTTTTTCACGCCATCCTAAAGTGCGCCACGGCGAACTTGTTCATGCGTGCGGCGGCGGCCCACCCATTTCGCTGCCAGGCGCAGGATCTGGCGATTCTTCCTTCCTTTTTCTGAAATCGAAGCTGTTGATCGCCGGGACAAGGTGCCGGCATTTTCGTCATTCCCACCGCCCAGACAAGCTCGCCGGGCGAGTGGCGAACGCTTCTTGACTTGAATTATCCCGATAGTGTCCAAATTTCCGACATAGCTTTGGCGGAGAGGGTATCGATGGTCTCGATCCCTTCGGGCCACGTCCTGAACCAGGGCTTAGCCTGTTTGCATCGCTTGGCCCGAGTGTCGTTCACCCCGGCTTCATCGATCTTTGAAGAATAGGGCTCCGTTCATGTAGCAGTCATGATAAGCAGTGCAAAAGGCTGAGCAAAACAGCCGTAACTTCGTTTGGATCCAGAACCGAACCCATGTCTATTTCTCATCTTTCTCCGAGCCTTCCGCGCGAACCCGATATGAAGCAGATCGATCACAATGGTTCGATCCGTTCGACCTATCTGTCGATCGAAGACATCAAGGCGATGGGCGATGCGGTCGCCCGCAACGGCGTCGATCAGCTACCGGCTTTCGCCCCCTTCGATTTCTTCGCGCGCCATAAGGAAAACGAGAAGGAAATCCTGCGCGTCTACCGGACCACGGCGACCGACGTCGAGGCCGGCGAGACGATCACGCCGGCGGCAGAATGGCTTCTGGACAATCACTATATTGTCGAAGAGGCGATCCAGGAGGTGCGGCGCGACTTCCCCCGGCGCTTCTATCGCGAATTGCCGACCATGGTCGTCGGCGGCGTCGAGGTGCCGCGCACCCTCGTGCTTGCCTGGCTCTATGTCGCTCATACCCATAGCACGATCTCGCAGGAAAGCCTGACGGCGCTGGTCGACGGCTTCCAGGCCAGCGAAACGCTCAGGATCGGCGAACTGTGGGCGTTGCCCTCTCTGGTGCGCTACGTGCTCGTGGAAAATCTTCGCCGCATTTCGAGCCGTGTCGAAGCCAGCCGCCGGCTGCGCCGCCGCGCCAACGAGGCGGCCGACGAATTGGTGCGCCTGACCGATCCAGCCGGGGCGACCGCCTATCTGAAGACGCTGGAACCGCTTGCCGAAGACAATACCTTCTCGACGCAGTTCCTCTATCGCCTGCGCGACGGCTCGCAGACGTCGAGCCTGGCGATCACCTGGCTCGACGCGCGGCTGGAAGAGCTCGGCCGCAACACCGAAGAGACGACGGCGGCCGAACACAGCCGGCTCTCTTCCGGCAACGTGACGATGGGCAACATCATCCGCAGCCTTCGCGAGATCGACGATGCCGAATGGTCGGTCTGGGTCGAGCAGGTCAGCCATGTCGACAAGCTGCTCTGGGAGCATTCGGATTACGGCATCCTCGATTCCGGCTCGCGCAACAAATATCGCAAACAGATCGAGAAGCTGGCCAAGCGCTCGCCGCTGTCGGAAATGGAAATCGCCCAGCTGGCGCTCGATATGACCGATGCCGCCAAGGCCTCCGACGAGCCGCAGCCGCATGAACCGAATGTCGGCGGCTTCCTGTCGGGCGCGCAGCGGCCGAAGCTCGAGGCGCGGGCGAACTATCGCCCGACGATCATCCAGCATTTCGTGCGCGCCGTGCGCCGGTTCAACTGGCTGGCGATTGCCGTTCCCGTCATGCTGCTGACGGTCATTGCCATGGCGATCGTCGGCAAATTCATGGCCAATGCCGGCATGGGTGCGTTTGAAATCGCACTGCTGCTGATCATGTTCTCGGTGCCGGCGTCGGAGGGGGCGACAGGTCTCTTCAACACCTTGCTATCCTTCTTCGTGACGCCGGCGCGCCTCGTCGGTTACGAGTTCAAGGACGGCATTCCGGAAGATGCGCGGACACTGCTCGTCGTGCCCTGCCTGATCTCGAACCGCGACAGCGTCGACGACCACGTGCGCAATCTCGAGGTCCACTATCTCGCCAATCCCCGCGGCGAGATCTATTTCGCGATGCTCAGCGACTGGCCGGACAGCGAGGTCGAGGAAACGCCCGCCGATCTCGAGGTTCTCGATTATGCCAGGCGCGAGATCGCCAATCTTTCCGCCCGTTATGCCTATGACGGCAAGACGCGTTTCTATCTGTTGCATCGCCGCCGCCTCTACAATCCCTCGGAAGGCGTCTGGATGGGCTGGGAGCGCAAGCGCGGCAAGCTGCACGAGCTGAACATGCTTCTGCGCGGCGACCGCGACACGACCTATCTGCCGGGCGCCAATACCGTGCCGGCCAATGTGCAATATGTCATGACGCTCGATGCCGATACGCGCCTGATGCGCGATGCCGTCACCAAGCTCGTCGGCAAGCTCTATCATCCAATCAACCGCCCGGTCATCAATCCGAAAACCGGCCGCGTCGAAAGCGGCTATGGCGTGCTGCAGCCGCGGGTCACCCCGTCGCTGACGACGGGCAAGGACGCGTCGGTCTTCCAGCGCGTCTTTTCCATCAACCGTGGCCTCGATCCTTACGTCTTCACCGTTTCCGACGTCTATCAGGATCTCGCCGGCGAAGGCACCTTCACCGGCAAGGGCCTTTACCATGTCGATGCCTTCGAAGCGTCGTTGAAGGGCCGGATCGACGAGAACTCCGTGCTCAGCCACGATCTTCTCGAAGGCTCGATGGCGCGTTGCGCGCTCGTCACCGATCTCGAACTGGTGGAGGATTTCCCGATCCGCTACGAGGTGGAAACCTCGCGCCAGCATCGCTGGGCGCGCGGCGACTGGCAGCTTCTCCCCTACATGTTCAATCCGAAATACGGCGTCACGGCACTCGGCCGCTGGAAGATGTTCGACAATCTGCGCCGCTCGCTGACGCCGATCGCCTGGTTCTTCGCCTCCGTGCTCGGCTGGTATTTCATGGGTCCGCTCGGCGCGCTGATCTGGCAGATTCTGCTGATCTTCTGCCTCTTCGTCGCGCCGACGCTGTCGCTCATCAACGGCATCATCCCGCGCACGAGCGACATCATCGCCCGCGCCCATCTCTATACGGTCTGGTCCGATATCACCGCCGCCAATGCTCAGGTAGCACTGCGCATCGTCTTCATCGCCGATTCGGCTTGCATGATGGCAGATGCGATCGGCCGTTCGCTTTACCGCTTGTTCTTCAGCCGCAAGCTGATGCTGCAGTGGCGGACCGCCGCCAGCGTTCAGGCCGGCGGCCAGGGCACGCTGATTTCCTATTACAAGGCGATGTGGCATGCACCGGCGCTGGCGCTGCTGGCGCTCGGTTTTGCCGCTCTTCCCGGCGACAACGCCTTCCTCGTCGGCATTCCCTTCGCGCTGCTGTGGATCCTGTCGCCTGTTGTCGCCTGGTATGTCAGCCAGTCGGCGGAGACCGAGGACCGGCTCGAGGTCGCCGATTCCGTGTCGAGCGAACTGCGCAAGATCGCCCGGCGCACCTGGCGTTATTTCGAGACCTTCACGACGGCCGAGCAGAACTATCTGCCCCCGGACAATATCCAGGAAACGCCGCATGTGATCGTCGCGGCGCGCACCTCGCCGACCAATATCGGCGTCTATCTGCTTTCCGTCGTTTCCGGCCGGCATTTCGGCTGGTTCTCCTTCGAGGAGACGCTCGAGCGGCTGGAGCAGACGATCGCGACGATCGACAAAATGGAGAAATTCCGCGGTCACCTGTTCAACTGGTACCACACCGATACGCTGCAGACGCTTGGGCCCCGTTACGTCTCGGCCGTCGACAGCGGCAATCTCGCCGGCCATCTGATCGCCATTTCGTCGGCCTGCCGCAACTGGGCCGAGGCGCCGTCCGCTCATATGCAGGGCAATCTCGACGGCGTCGGCGACACGGCCGGCATTCTCCGCGAAGTGCTGGCGGACCTGCCCGATGACCGCAAGACCGTGCGCCCGCTGCGCCGCCGCCTGGAGGAGCGCATCGTTGGCTTCCAGAACGCGCTTGCCGCCGTCAAACGCGAGCACGAATTTGCCTCGATCCGAATCATCAACCTTGCGGTTCTCGCGCGCGACATCGAGAAGCTCGCCGCCAATCTCGACCATGAGGTCAAGTCGAAGCAGAGCGAAGAGGTCACCCAATGGGCGGCATCGCTGGTGAAGGTCTGCGAGGCGCATATTTCCGACAGCACCTTCGACCTTTCCAAAGTCGATGCACTAAGGCCGCGTCTGGTGGCGCTGCGCGACAAGGCGCGCGACCTCGCCTTCTCGATGGATTTCGGCTTCCTGTTCCGGCCGGAGCGGCGTCTGCTGTCGATCGGCTATCGCGTCGAAAGCGGTGAACTCGATCAGGCCTGCTATGACCTTCTCGCCTCGGAATGCCGCCTGACCAGCCTCTTCGGCATCGCCAAGGGCGACCTGCCGACGGAACACTGGTACCGCCTCGGCCGCCAGGTCGTGCCCGTCGGCTCGCGCGGTGCGCTGGTCTCCTGGTCCGGCTCGATGTTCGAATATCTGATGCCGCCACTCGTCATGCAGGAGCGCGGCGGGGGTATTCTCAACCAGACCAACAATCTGGTTGTCGTCGAGCAGATGAATTACGCTCGCAAGCTCGGCATTCCCTGGGGCATTTCGGAAGCGGCCTTCAATGCCCGCGACCATAACCTCAATTATCAGTACACGAATTTCGGCGTGCCGACGCTCGGCCTGAAGCGCGGTCTCGGCCACAATGCCGTTATCGCGCCCTATGCCTCGCTGCTTGCCAGCCAGTACGATCCGCCGGCTGCGCTGGAAAACCTGCAGAGGCTGCGCAAGCTTGGCGCACTCGGCAAGTTCGGCTTCCACGACGCCGTCGACTTCACGCCGACGCGCGTGCCGGAAGGCAAGAAATGCGCGGTGGTCTACAATTATTATGCCCACCATCACGGCATGTCGATCGCGGCGGTTGCCAATGTCGCCTTCAACGGTCATCTGCGCGAACTCTTCCACGCCGATCCTGTCATCGAGGCGGCGGAACTGCTGCTGCAGGAAAAGGCGCCGCGCGACATTCCCGTCATGAGCGGCAAGCACGAATCCGATACGCCCGCCAGCATCCAGGACGATCTCCTGCGGCCGGAACTCAGGAAGATCAGCGATCCGGCTTCGCGCGACCGCGAACTCGTCTTCCTGTCGAACGGCCATTATTCGGTGATGCTGACGGCGACGGGCGCAGGTTATTCCCGCTGGAACAATCTTTCCGTTTCCCGTTGGAAGCCTGATCCGACTGAAGACCGCTGGGGCAGTTTCATCTTCCTGCGTGATACCGCCACCAACGAATGGTGGTCGGCGACATCAGAGCCGAAGGGCGTCGAAGGCGAAAAGACCATGGTCGAATTCGCCGACGAGAAGGCGCAGTTCACCAAGATTGTCGGCGACCTCACAAGCGAGGTGGAGTGCATCGTCGCCACCGAGCATGATGCCGAGGCCCGTCGTGTTACGCTGCTCAACATGGGCACGGAAGACCGTTTCATCGAGGTCACTTCCTATCTCGAGCCGGTGATCACCTCCGACGATACCGACAATGCGCATCCGGCATTTGCCCGCATGTTCGTCAAGACAGAGATCGGCAAGCGCGGCGACGTCATCCGTGCCGAACGCAACAAGCGCGATCCGAACGAGCCGAACATCAGCATCGCACATCTGATCGTCGACAATGCCGGCGACACCCGCCATACCGAATTCGAGACCGACCGGCGCAAGTTCATCGGCCGTGGCCGCAGTCTTGCCGATGCGGCCGCCTTCGACCCGGGCGCTACGCTTTCCGGCAGCGACGGCTTCATGCTCGATGCCGTGATGTCGCTGCGTCGCACCGTCCGCGTACCGGCCGGCAAGAAAGTCAGCGTGATCTTCTGGACGATTGCGGCGCCAAGCCGCGAGGAAGTCGACAAGGCGGTCAATCGCTACCGTCATCCCGACGCCTTCACCCACGAGCTCGTCCAGGCCTGGACACGCACGCAGGTACAGATGCGCCATGTCGGCGTCACCTCCCAGCAGGCGGCGGCCTTCCAGCATCTTGGACGCTATCTCGTCTATCCCGACATGCAACTGCGCAAGGACGAGGCGACCGTCGAGGCTGGCCTGCAGTCGCAATCAGCGCTCTGGCCGCTGGCAATCTCCGGTGACTTCCCGATCTTCACGCTGCGCATTAACGACGACATGGATCTCGACATCGCCCGCGAGGCGCTGCTGGCGCAGGAATATCTGCGCTCGCGCGGCGTCACCGCCGATCTCGTCATCATGAACGAACGCGCTTCGTCCTATGCGCAGGACATGCAGCATGCGCTTGACGCCATGTGCGAAAACGTACGTCGCATGGGCCAGGCCGACGGGTTGCGCCAGCATATCTTTGCGGTTCGCAAGGACCTGATGGAGGAAGCCACTTATCATGCGCTGATCGCGGCTTCCCGCGTCACGCTGCACACCAAGAACGGCAAGGTGGTCGACCAGATCAACCGCGCCGTCGCGCTGTTTGCACCCTCGAAGGAGGAACTGCAGGAGATGGAACGGGCCGAGCGCAACAAGGCCCCCGTCAAGCGTATTGCGCCGGTGCCGCCACCTGTCGTGCCCGCCGTCGTCATCGAGGAGGAAGGCGATCTCGACTTCTGGAACGGCATCGGCGGCTTTGCCCGCGACGGACGCGAATATGTCGTTCGGCTGCCGGGAGGTCATGCGACGCCGCAGCCCTGGATCAATGTCATTTCCAACGACAGCTTCGGCTTCCACGTGTCGGCCGAGGGCTCGGGCTTCACCTGGAGCGTCAATTCGCGCGACTATCAGCTGACCTCCTGGTCGAACGATGCAGTGGTCAACCGTTCGGGCGAGGCGTTCTATCTCACCGATCTGGACAGCGGTGCTGTCATGACGCCGTTCGCAGCGCTTTCCCGCCGTCCGGACATCCGTTTCGAAGCCCGCCACGGGCTCGGCTATTCCGTCTTCTCCAGCGTTCAGCACGATATCGCGCTCGAGCTGACGCAGACGATCGACCGCGAAAAGCCGGTGAAACTGCAACGCCTGCGCCTGCGCAACACCGGTTCGACCAGTCGCAAGCTGCGTCTCTACGGCTATGTCGAATGGATCCTCGGCAGCAATCCGGGACGCACGGTGCCTTTCATCCTGTCGAGCCATGATGAGGAGACGGGGGCGCTATTTGCCACCAATCCCTACAGCATCGATTTTTCCAACCGTACTGCCTTCTTCGCGGCGAGCGAGACGCTTTCGAGTTTCTCGGCAAGCCGGCGCGAATTCATCGGCAAGGCGGGGACGATCCAGGCACCGCAGGCCGTCATTTCCGCCGCCGCCCTTTCCGGCGCGACCGAACTTGACGGTGATCCGGCCGCGGCGCTTGCTATCGACATCGAGCTCGGTGCCGGCGAGGAGCGCGACTTCACCTTCTTCCTCGGCGATACCCCGACGGAAGAAGAAGCGCGGACTGTTATCGCCGATATCCGCAAGGCTTCGTTCGACGAGACCGTCGAGGCAAACCGCGCCTTCTGGCGGGATTTCACCGGCAGGCTGCAGATATCGACTCCGGATCGCGGGATGAACAATCTCGTCAACACCTGGCTGCCCTATCAGAGCCTCGGCTGCCGCATCATGGCCCGCACCGCCTTCTACCAGGCAAGCGGCGCCTTCGGCTTCCGCGACCAGCTGCAGGACACGCTGGCCTTCGTGCTGCACGAACCCTCGCTTGCCCGCCGGCAGATCCTGAATGCCGCTTCGCGGCAATTCCGTGAAGGCGATGTACAGCATTGGTGGCTGCCCGGAACGGGTGCCGGCGTGCGCACGCTGATCTCGGACGATGTCGTCTGGCTCGCTTACGCGATCCATCACTACTGCAGTGTCACCGGCGACAAAAACGTGCTCGACGAGGAGATCGCCTTCCTGGAAGGGCCGGCACTGCTCGAAGGCCAGCACGACTCGTTCTACAAGCCGGAGATTTCCGAGGACAAGGCGAGCGTCTACGAACATGCGGCGCTGGCGCTCGATCTCGCTATCGTCCGCAAGGGGGCAAACGGCCTGCCGCTGTTCCTCGGCGGCGACTGGAACGACGGCATGAACCGCGTCGGCATCGGCGGGCGTGGCACCAGCGTCTGGCTCGGCTGGTTCCTGGCGGGGGCATTGCGCTCCTTCATTCCCTATGCCGAAGAGCGCGGCGACACGGCCCGCGCAGAGCGCTGGTCGGCGCATCTCACCGAGCTGAAGAAGGCACTCGAAACCGCGGCCTGGGATGGCGGCTACTATCGCCGCGGCACGTTCGACGACGGTGCACTGCTCGGCTCCAGGGAAAGCCCGGAATGCCGGATCGATTCGATCGCGCAGTCCTGGAGCGTGCTGTCGGGCGAGGGCGATCCGGCCCGCGCCGTCACGGCGATGGATGCGGTGCTCGATCAGCTGGTTGACGAGGATGCCCGCATCATCCGGCTGTTCACGCCGCCTTTCGTCAATTCCGCCAGGGATCCCGGCTATATCAAGGCCTATCCGCCGGGTGTGCGTGAAAATGGCGGGCAATATACCCATGCGGCGACCTGGGTGGTGATGGCGCTGGCGGAGCTGAAGCGGGGCGACGATGCCTTCCGCTGCTTCCAGATCCTCAATCCGATCACCCATGCGCTCGACAAGGCTTCAGCGGAGCAATACCGCGTCGAACCCTATGTCGTGGCGGCCGACGTCTACGGAAACGAGCCTTATACGTCACGCGGCGGCTGGACCTGGTATACCGGGTCAGCCGGCTGGCTCTACCGCGCCGCCGTCGAGGGCATCCTCGGTATCCGACTGAAGGACGGTCGGCTCTATGTGCGCCCGTCGCTCCCGTCGGAATGGGACGGTTTTGCGGCAGAGGTGGAGCAAGGCGGCGGGAAATACCGCATTTCGGTCTCAAAAGCGTCCAATGACAGCGGCTACACTCTGTCGATCAACGGTCGCGAAGTCACCGATCCCGAAGAGGGATATCCGCTCGGATAACAGCGTTCTCCACGCTGAAAAACACGGCGATTCGCGACGGCCAAAAGGGAACCCTTTTGGCCGTCGTCGCGTTTGCAAATCGGATAATAAGGAGAGACCAATGGCAAGCACGCCGACCCAAGCCATCGTCACGGGGCGCAGCTCCCTATCCGCAGCTGCGCCAGTGCGTGACACGAGGCTCGACGTCTTGCGCGGCGTGGCGCTGATCATGATCTTCATCAATCATGTTCCCGGACAAATCTTTGAATATGTGACGACGAAGAATTTCGGTTTCTCCGATGCCGCCGAAGCCTTCGTGCTGATCTCGGGCATCGCCGTCGGCCTTGCCTATGGATCCCGCTTCCAGCCGGGCAACCGGCTCACAGTGGCGATCAAGGCGGTAAAGCGCGCCTTCACGCTCTATCTCGCCCATATGATCACCACCTTCATGACGCTGGCGCTCTTCATCTGCGGTGCCTGGCTGTTCCATCGGCCGGGCTTGCTGGTCGAAATCAATATCCTGGCGGTTCTGATGAACCTGAAGGAAGGCATTCCGGCGCTGCTGCTGCTCGGCCACCAGATCGGCTACAACAATATCCTGCCGATGTATGGCGCGCTGATGCTGACCGTGCCGATCATCCTGCTGTTGAATGCGCGCAGCCCCTGGCTGGCGCTCGGCGTATCGGCCACGGTCTGGCTGCTTGCGGGCATCTATGAAGTGGCGCCGCACAACATGTTGATCGAGGGCTACTGGTTCCTCAATCCGCTCTCCTGGCAGTTCCTGTTTGCGATCGGCATCGTCTCGATGCTGCATATCAAGCGTGGCGGCACCATCCCGCAGCATCCGCTGCTGCTGACGGCCGCTGCCGGTTACGTCGTGCTGTCCTTCATTTGGGTGACCGGCCATCTCTGGATTTTCGGCAACTCGCTGGCAGCACTCGGCCTGCCGCCTGTTATCACTGGTTTCGACAAGACCTTCCTGTCGCTGCCGCGGCTGCTGCACGTGCTGGCGCTGACCTATCTCGTCATCAGTATCCCGGCCCTCTCGCGTATCCTGCGCCGTCCTGCGGACCATCCGCTGACGATCCTCGGCCGCCATTCGCTGAACATCTTCGTCGCCGGCACGATCCTCGCCATGATCGGCCAGGTGGTGCTCTACATTACCAACAAGGACCAACTGGTCGGTCCGCTCTTCGTGATTACAGGGATCGCGATACAATTCGCCTATGCCTATTATCTCGAACGCAAGCGCCAGCAGGGCAGGCTCAAGGGGAAACTTGTCACCGATACCGCCTCTATCCCCGTTCCCGTCCGCATTGGCAGAACGGCAAATGCCTATCGCCAGAACGATCGGAAATAGGGCTCGGATTTGCCGGACATGAAAGAGCCGGTGGCCGATGGCCGTCGGCTCAATTTTTATGCATGAGGATGTTCACCAGCTTGCCGAAGGGATCTCGGACATAGAAGCGTCTGACGCCCCAAGGCTCGTCGGCCGGGCCGTACTCGATCGGGAAGCCTGAGGCAGACATCGCCTCGAAAGCGGCATCGAGATCATCAACCTCGATCGAGAGGTCCGGCACCTCCGCTCCGGAACCGCCTTCACTCGCGATGCTGAGCTGAACGTTCATCGAGCGCGCGGCGCCGAACGTCGTGATCCAGCCGTGGTCCATGATGACGTCAAGACCGAGGATATCCTGATAGAAGCGCCGGGCCGGGGTGATATCAGCTCCCTGGATATTGGCGACGATGCGCAGGACCTTCATGGGTTTTCTCCCTATGCTCCGTTTGACTGGTGAAGGTTAGGGGAGATCGGCGGGGTGATCAATCGTGTGGGTTGGAGCGGAGATGTTGTGCCGTGCGGTACCCCCGCTCTGTCCTGCCGGGCATCTCCCCCACAGGTGTAAAGCCCGGATACATAACTGCTGACAAATGTTCGGAGATATGATTTGTCGGGAGGTCGGCATGGTTTGGCGGAGAGATGCCCGGCAGGGCGCGACACCGTCTCTCGGTTTTTCGGGAACGGCTTGAGGCTATGACCGCCTCGGCCTCCGTCTTTGCGATCGTTGCGCGCAAGGCGTTGCTGTCATACGCTTTATCGCCCAGATGGCTTGAGCTGTCTGGTTATTGAGCTTGAGCGATGTTGCGACCTGGCCGGCCATCGCGATAAAGAGCATGGGACGCCCGAGCGTATCGACCGGCATATGGGCCTTGGTCGTCAGTCCACCTGTGGAACGCCCCAGCGCCTGATCCTTTGCCCCTCTTTTCCGCTCGCAGCCTGTTGATGGGCACGCATGATGGTGCTGTCGATCATTAGGTACCGATTGTCCCGGTCAGCAATGAGGGCATCAAAGACTTGCTCCCATACGCCGGCATGGCACCAGCGACTGAACTGGCGGTGGACCGTCTTCCCCGTAGCGCTCCGGCAGGTCCTGCCAGTGTGCGCCCGAGCGCAGTATCCACAAACACCCGTTCACAAACGTCCGGTTGTCTACTCCCGTTCGACCCGGATCGCTGGATTTGTCTGGCAATAAAGGCACAATTCTCGACCATTGCGCCTCGTTCAACTCGTATCGCTTCACGCCCACCAAAGGTCTCCGTGCTGCACACGGTACCCTATAAATCAGTGATCAATCGATTTGGGAATCCTGAATGTCGATCGGTCCTCAGTCCCAGCGCAAACAAAAAGGCCAGAAGGAGTTACCCTTCCGGCCTTTATCTTGAACCCAAACCGATCAGGCGGCTTCGGTGGTATGGGCCTTGCGGACCTCTTCGTCCGTCAGGATGCCGCTGGCGCGCAGCAGGGCGGCGAAGCGGCCGTTGCTGTGGCTGAGTTCGTCGAAGCTGCCCTGTTCGACTACACGGCCGTCATCCAGGAAGAGCACCATATCGGCTTCGCGGACCGTCGACAGGCGGTGGGCGATGATGAAGGTGGTGCGGTTCTGGCGCAGATTGTCGATTGCGGCCTTGACGCGGTTTTCGGTTTCGACGTCGAGCGCCGAGGTCGCCTCGTCGAGCACTAGGATCGGCGCGTCCTTGAGGATGGCGCGGGCAATCGCGATGCGCTGGCGCTCGCCGCCGGAGAGCTTGTTGCCGCGTTCACCGACATGCGTATCGTAGCGATCCTCGCGGGTCTCGATGAAGTCGGCAGCGGCGGCGGCTTCGGCCGCACGGCGCATTTCCTCTTCACTGGCGCCCTCGCGGCCAAGGCGGATATTGTCACTGATCGAACGGTTCAGCAGGCCCGCATCCTGGAAGACGGTGGCGATGTGGCGACGCAGCGACTTGCGGGTCACCTTGGTGATATCGGTGCCGTCGACGAGAATCTTGCCGCCCTGGGCATCGTAGACACGCTGCAGCAGGTTGACGAGCGTCGTTTTGCCGGCGCCGGTCGGGCCGACGATCGCGACCGTCTGGCCTGCCTTCACCGAGAAGGAGACGTTGTGCAGGCCCTGTGAGCTGTTGCCGAAGCCGAAGGAGACGTCGCGGAATTCGATCGCACCCTTGACGTCCTTGATCTCGCCGTTGCCGGCCGGCTCTTCACGTTCACGCACCGAGTCTTCCAGCGCATAGAATTCCTCAAGCTTGGAACGGGCCTCGAAAATCTGCGTAGCGAACTGGCGCATCAGGTCGAGACGGCCGATCAACAGGTTGGCAAAGCCGATGAAGGCGATGACCTCGCCGACGCGCAGCTGGCCGGCCTGGACGAGCATGGTGCCGATGATCAAAACCACCATCATCGCGATGGTTGACGCCATGCGGTTCAGTGCGCCGGCGATCGCCCACCAGTCGAGCACCGGATACTGGGCTTCGAGCAAACGGTCGGCGAAGGATTTCAGCGCCCTGGTTTCGGCCTCGATGCGGTTGTAGCTGTGCAGGACAGAAACGTTGCTGATCGAGTCGCTGACATGCGAGAAGACGGTGTGATAATGGTTCTCGACCGAAGCCTGGCCATCCTTGGTGCGGCTCATGACGACGCGGCCGATCAGCCAGTAGGCGATGGCGAGCACCATGAGTACGGCGGAAAGGCGCAGATCCATCGACATTGCGGTCGGTATCAGAAGGGCAAGCGCGATGACCGTCGACAGGTGGTTGCGCATGAATTCCAGCCAGAGGCCGAACAGTGTCTCGCAGGCGCGCAGCAATGTATGCAGCGCGTTGGAGGTGCCGCGCTGATGGTGCCAGCCGAGCGGCATGGAAATGATGCGGCCGAAGGCTTCCGTCAACAGCGTCGCTCGCCGGCCATGGGCCAGCCTGTCGGCCTCGCGGGCCACCAGAACGAAGGCAATGGTGTTGAAGACGGCGAAAGTCGCCCACATGAAGAGGATGGGCTTGACCTCACCCTTGCCCGAAATCGCATCGATGATGCGACCGAACAGGATCGGCTCCGCGATGGTGATCGTCGCAAGAACAATGTTTGCGACAACGACCAGGGATACGCGCAGCTTGTAGGCGCCAAGATAGCGCAGAGCCCTTGCATAGACCTTGAATAACGTCACGTCGAACCTCTTGTGCATCTGCGAAAACGGGATGATGCGATGCTACAAAAGGCTACCTGAACGGGCGATTAACGGAGTATTCAGGGTTCGATCGATGTGATTATCGCCGCGATCGTATTATGGCAGAATGCGACGAGATGGCCATGGCGCTGAAATTGCCGTTCGGCGATATCTCGCAACAATTTGCGCTTGCATTTTATTAAATGTTTAGCGCAGCATTAAATTACAGACTGCATTTATTGAAGACCGTTTCGCGACCAGTTTGACCAGCCGCCGACGGCCTCATACGGGCATCAGGTCCGGGCAAGGGGCATTTTTGTGAATATTAATTCGTTAATTCAATTACTTGTAATTCTGGAAGAATGCTCAAATCCTGAAGCTGTCGTCACCGAGCTGGAGCAGATCCTCCACGGTTGCGGCTTCGAATATTACGGCCTGCTGCGCCATTTGCCGCAGAGCCCGGTGCAGCAGAGTCCAGAGCCCTGGGCTTCGGCGCTTGCCGGCGGCTGGCCGGAACAATGGCCGCAGATATACACCGCGAAAAAATATGCGCTGATCGATCCGATGGTGCGCTATCTCGCCCATGCGCAGCGCCCTTTCCGCTGGCGGGAGGCGATGGCCGCCTTCCGCAAGGACGCCTATCATCGCCGCATGGAGCAGATGATGGTCGATGCCTTCGGGCACGGGTTGGAGGATGGCTATATCTTTCCCATCCACGGACGTAGCGGCATTCTCGCCAGCCTTAGTCTCGCGGGCAAGCCGATCGAGCTGTCGCCGGTGGAAATCGCATTGCTGGAGGCGGTGGCGCGCAAGGCCTTCTGGCGGTTGCTCGATCTGAAAGACGAGGCGCAGGCACTGGAAACCGTGCTGCCGGCCGACACGCCGCTGACACGGCGCGAGATGGAAATCCTGCATTATCTCGCCGAAGGCATGACTTCGATGGAGATCAGTAAGATGCTGAAGATCTCAAATCACACCGTAGACTGGTATATGAACGGCTTGCAGGACAAGCTGAAGGCGAAAAACAGGCAGCAGGCGGTGGCGCTTGCCTTCCGTCATGGCCTGATAAGTTAGAGAAATTCCGCTTCTCATCGAAGCGGAGTTGCTCTGGTTTTTTATTTTTGCGCAACTCCGGACGGAAAACCGCTTCGCACTTTCCTGGAGTTGCTCCAGCATGTCGAAAAATTGCATTTCGCAGTCGCAAGATAAATTGAACTTTCTGTGACAAGAAGTTAAGAATTTCCTTCGCGGGTGCAGCATTCCCGCGTCTGAACGTCCGAGGAGACCGTTTTGCCCATTTCCAAGATTCTCGTTGCCAATCGCTCTGAAATTGCCATCCGCGTGTTCCGCGCGGCCAACGAGCTTGGAATAAAAACCGTGGCGATCTGGGCGGAAGAGGACAAGCTGGCGCTGCACCGCTTCAAGGCGGACGAGAGCTATCAGGTCGGCCGCGGCCCGCATCTTTCCAAGGATATGGGTCCGATCGAAAGCTATCTGTCGATCGAGGAGGTGATCCGCGTTGCGAAACTCTCCGGCGCCGATGCCATCCATCCCGGCTACGGCCTGCTGTCGGAAAGCCCCGAATTCGTCGATGCCTGCAACAAGGCCGGCATCATCTTCATCGGCCCGAGGGCCGATACGATGCGCCAGCTCGGCAACAAGGTTGCGGCGCGCAACCTGGCGATCTCGGTCGGCGTTCCCGTGGTGCCGGCCACCGGGCCGTTGCCGGAGGACATGGCCGAAGTGGCGAAGATGGCGGAGGGGATCGGCTACCCCGTCATGCTGAAGGCCTCCTGGGGCGGCGGCGGGCGCGGCATGCGCGCGATCCGCGATCCAAAGGATCTCGCCCGCGAGGTGACGGAAGCCAAACGCGAGGCGATGGCGGCCTTCGGCAAGGACGAGGTCTATCTGGAAAAGCTCGTTGAGCGCGCCCGCCATGTCGAAAGCCAGGTTCTCGGCGATACGCACGGCAATGTCGTGCATCTCTTCGAGCGTGACTGCTCGATCCAGCGCCGCAACCAGAAAGTCGTCGAGCGCGCGCCGGCGCCCTATCTCTCGGAGGCGCAACGCCAGGAACTCGCCGCCTATTCGCTGAAGATCGCGGCCGCGACCAATTATATCGGCGCCGGCACCGTCGAATATCTGATGGATGCCGACACCGGCAAATTCTACTTCATCGAGGTCAATCCACGCATCCAGGTCGAGCATACGGTGACCGAAGTCGTCACCGGCATCGACATCGTCAAGGCGCAGATCCACATCCTCGACGGCTTTGCGATCGGCACGCCGGAATCGGGCGTGCCGCGCCAGGAAGATATCCGTCTCAACGGCCATGCGCTGCAGTGCCGCATCACCACGGAAGATCCGGAGCATAACTTCATTCCGGATTACGGTCGCATCACCGCCTATCGCTCGGCGTCCGGTTTCGGCATCCGCCTCGATGGCGGTACCTCCTATTCAGGTGCGATCATCACCCGCTTTTATGATCCGCTTCTCGTCAAGGTCACGGCATGGGCGCCCAATCCGTCCGAAGCGATCGCCCGCATGGACCGGGCGCTGCGCGAATTCCGTATTCGCGGCGTGGCAACCAACCTGACCTTCCTCGAAGCGATCATCGGCCATCCCAAGTTCAGGGACAACAGCTACACGACCCGCTTCATCGACACGACGCCGGAACTCTTCCAGCAGGTCAAGCGCCAGGATCGTGCCACGAAGCTCCTGACCTATCTCGCCGACGTCACCGTCAATGGCCATCCCGAGGCCAAGGATAGGCCGAGGCCGCTGGAAAACGCTGCCGAGCCGGTGGTTCCCTACGCCAACGGCAATACGGTCAAGGATGGTACGAAGCAGCTCCTCGACACGCTCGGCCCGAATAAATTCGGCGAATGGATGCGCAACGAGAAGCGCGTGCTTTTGACCGACACGACGATGCGCGACGGCCACCAGTCGCTGCTCGCCACCCGCATGCGCACCTATGACATCGCCCGTATTGCCGATACCTATGCGCATGCGCTGCCGAACCTTTTGTCGCTCGAATGCTGGGGCGGCGCGACCTTTGACGTCTCCATGCGCTTTCTGACCGAGGACCCGTGGGAGCGCCTGGCGCTGATCCGCGAGGGCGCGCCTAACCTTCTGCTGCAGATGCTGCTGCGCGGTGCCAACGGCGTCGGCTATACCAATTATCCCGATAATGTCGTCAAATATTTCGTCCGCCAGGCGGCCAGAGGCGGCATTGATCTGTTCCGCGTGTTCGATTGCCTGAACTGGGTGGAGAACATGCGTGTCTCGATGGATGCCATTGCCGAGGAAAACAAGCTCTGCGAGGCGGCGATCTGCTATACCGGCGATATCCTCAACTCGGCCCGTCCGAAATACGATCTGAAATACTACACCGACCTTGCGGTCGAGCTCGAAAAGGCGGGCGCGCATATCATCGCGCTCAAGGATATGGCGGGGCTCCTCAAGCCTGCGGCTGCGAAGGTTCTGTTCAAGGCGCTGCGCGAGGCGACCAGCCTGCCGATCCACTTCCACACGCATGATACATCGGGTATCGCGGCCGCGACCGTTCTTGCCGCCGTCGATGCCGGCGTCGATGCCGTCGACGCGGCCATGGACGCGCTTTCCGGCAATACCTCGCAGCCCTGTCTCGGTTCGATCGTCGAGGCGCTGCGCGGTACGGAGCGTGATCCGGGCCTCGATCCGGAATGGATCCGCCGTATCTCCTTCTATTGGGAAGCGGCGCGTAACCAATATGCCGCCTTCGAAAGCGATCTGAAGGGTCCGGCATCCGAAGTCTATCTGCACGAAATGCCGGGCGGCCAGTTCACCAACCTCAAGGAACAGGCCCGCTCGCTCGGCCTCGAGACCCGCTGGCATCAGGTGGCGCAAGCCTATGCCGACGCCAACCAGATGTTCGGTGATATCGTCAAGGTGACGCCGTCTTCCAAGGTCGTCGGCGACATGGCGCTGATGATGGTGTCCCAGGACCTGACGGTTGCCGACGTCGTCAGCCCTGACAAGGAAGTCTCCTTCCCGGAATCGGTGGTCTCGATGCTGAAGGGCGATCTCGGCCAGCCGCCGTCGGGATGGCCCGAAGCGCTGCAGAAGAAGGCGCTGAAGGGCGACAAGCCCTATACCGTGCGCCCCGGCTCGCTGCTCAAGGAGGCTAATCTCGATGCGGAGCGCAAAGTTATCGAGACGAAACTCGAGCGCGAGGTCAGCGACTTCGAATTTGCCTCCTACCTGATGTATCCGAAGGTCTTCACCGACTTCGCGCTCGCCTCCGATACCTACGGCCCGGTCTCGGTGCTGCCGACGCCCGCCTATTTCTACGGTCTCAAGGACGGCGAGGAACTGTTTGCCGATATCGAGCGCGGCAAGACGCTCGTCATCGTCAACCAGGCGATGAGCGCCACCGACAGCCAGGGCATGGTGACCATCTTCTTCGAGCTCAATGGCCAGCCGCGCCGCATCAAGGTGCCGGACCGGGCCCATGGGGCGACGGGTGCGGCCGTCCGCCGCAAGGCCGAACCGGGCAATGCCGTTCATGTCGGCGCGCCGATGCCGGGTGTCATCAGCCGTGTCTTCGTCTCGCCCGGCCAGGCCGTCAATGCCGGCGACGTGCTCGTCTCGATCGAGGCGATGAAGATGGAAACGGCGCTGCATGCGGAAAAGGATGGCACGATTTCCGAAGTGCTGGTACGGGCCGGCGATCAGATCGATGCCAAGGACCTGCTCGTCGTCTACGCAGGCTGAAGCGCTGCCATCCTTGGCAAAGGCGCCCATCGGCCGGCTTTTCGAGCGGGCTCCATTCACTCGATTGTGTACGATCGGCCTGTCAAAAAGCTGATTTTTCGAAGCCTTCGCGCCTTGCCCGGCGCGGAGGCTTTCTCATAAGCTTGCGCTCCCACCATCCGCCCCCAAGACCAATCAGGAAATGATATCAATGAGCAAGTTGAAGATTGCCGTTATCGTCGGCAGCACGCGTATTGGCCGTTTTTCCGAGCATCCGGCCAAGTGGATTGCCGCTATCGCCGCCGAACGGCAGGACATTGAGGTCGAGGTTCTCGACCTGCTCGACTACCCCATGCATTTTTTCGGTGAGCAGCGTGCCACGACCGCTGAAAGCGAAACGGCAGAGCGCTGGAAAAAGAAGCTGCGTGAATTCGATGGCTTCATTTTCACAGTTGCCGAGTACAATCACGCGCCGACTGCGGTTTTGAAGAACGCCATCGACCTCGGCGAGTTCATCCACAAGCCGGTCGGTTTCGTCGGTTACGGCGGCGTTGGCGGCGCACGTGCGGTCGAGCATCTTCGCCTGATCTTCGTGGAAATGGGGGCGGCTTCGGTGAAAACGGGCGTGCATATCGCGCTTGGCGAATATCTCGGCGTCCTCAAGGAAGGCAAGAGCCTCAGCGATTACGCCCATCTCAACGAAGCGGCGAAGAACCAGCTCGATCAGCTCATCTGGTGGGGTAATGCGCTGAAGGCGGCGCGTGCCGTCGTCACGGCCTCCTGATTGGAGTTCCAGCCATGCCGGGATCTTCGCATCCCGGCATTAGATCCGGATGATTTTAGGCCAGGTCGGCCTAAAAATCTGCATCCGGATCTAAATCAAAGAAATAGAGCATGATGTCGTCCGAAAACCGCTCACACTTTTCGGCATCATCTCTAGCTCAGATATCGTAAGTATGGGCGGCGTTGATCGTCGAGATGAAACGTTTGGTGCGTTCGCGCTCCGGCGCGCTGAAGATCGCTCTGGCGCTGCCCGTTTCCACGACGCTCCCGGCTTCCAGGAAAACCACGTCATTGGCGATCTTCGAGGCGAGCCGGAGATCGTGGGTCGCCATCACCATCGTCGTGCCTTCGCTGGCCAGCTTGCCGAGTACATCGACCACTTCGGCCGAAAGCTCGGGATCGAGGGCGGATGTCGGCTCGTCACAGAGAAGCACGCGCGGCGACGGCGCCAGCGCGCGGGCGATCGCGACGCGCTGCTGCTGGCCGCCCGACAGCGTCGAAGGCCATGCATCGGCCTTGTGGGTCATGCCGACCTTTGTCAGCAATTCCATCGCACGCTCGCGGGCCTTTTCCCTCGGCCATCGCAGTACCGTCACCAGGCCTTCCATGACATTCTCGATCGCGGTCTGATGCGGGAAGAGCTGGAAATTCTGGAAGACCATGCCGGTCTGGCGGCGGATCTTCTGGATCGCCGGCCAGCTCGTTCGTTTGCCCGGTGCAAAGGCCAGCTTCTCCTCTCCGAGGCGGATGGAGCCGGCGGTCGGAATTTCGAGTAGGTTGATGCAGCGCAGCAGTGTGCTCTTGCCGCCGCCCGAAGGCCCGACCAGCGCGGTGACGCTGCTTTCGGGAATACGGATGCTGATATCCTTGAGGATGACGGCGTCGCCGAAGCGCTTTTCGATGTTGGAAAGCTCGATCATGCATTTGCCTCCAGCATGCCGCCATAACGCGCGAAGCGGCGTTCCAGCCGCACCTGCAACTGCGAGAGGACGGAGCTCAGGACGAGATAGATCAGCGCCGCCTCGATATAGAGGATCAACGGCTCGTAGGTGGTGGCGACGATGCGCTGCGCCGCCTGGAAGAGCTCGGGCACGGTGATGGCGGCGGCAAGCGAGGTGTCTTTGACCAGCGAGATGAAGGTGTTCGACAAAGGCGGCACGGCGACGCGGGCGGCCTGCGGCAGGATGGTGCGGCTCATCGCCTGGCGCCAGCTCATGCCGATCGAATAGGCGGCTTCCCATTGGCCCTTCGGCACCGAAGAAATGACGGCGCGGATGATCTCGGAGCTGTAGGCGCCGATATTCAGCGTGAAGCCGATGAGGGCGGCCGGAAAGGCATCGAGCAGGATGCCGAGGCTCGGCAGGCCGTAGAAGATCACGAAGAGCTGCACCAGCAGCGGCGTGCCGCGGATGACCCAGACATAGAAGCGCGCGACGGCCGAAAGCGGCATCGGCCCGAAGAGCCGGGCGATTGCGGTGGCGAGCCCGAGGGCCAGGCCAAAGACGAAGGATAGCAGGGTCAGCGGAATGGTGAAGATCAGCCCCGCCCACAGGAGCGAGGGTAGCGATTCCGCCATCAGTTGGAGCCAGTGCGCCAAGGGAGTTGCCTCTCGTCAGTTGGGTCGTGATATCCGAAATACCCCTCCCCCACCCCTCCCCACAAGGGGGAGGGACTTATCCAGGTGCCGGCTCACACGAAATAGCGACCGAGCGGCAGGCCGAAACGTTTATTTGAAGATGAGACGGCCCGCCGGCTAAGCCCCTCCCCCTTGTGGGGAGGAGTTTGGGAAGGGACTTTTCTTCAGTTGAACTTACTTGGAAACATCCTGGCCGAAATACTTGTCGGCGATCTTCTTATAGGTGCCGTCGGCCTTGATATCGGCAAGCGCCTTGTTGATTTCGGCGAGAAGCTCCGGCTCGTGCTTGCGGATGATGACGCCGGAGTAATCGGCGTTTTCCTGCTCGGCCACGATCTTCACCGGCGCGTCCGGCTTGTGCTTCTTGAAATCGAGGAAGGAGAGGCTGTCGTTGATCGTGGCGTCGGCGCGCTTGGTCAGCACCAGCTGGATCGACTGATCGAAACCGTCGGTGCCGACGAGCTCGGCACCGGCTTCGGTTGCGAGCTTGCCGAAGTTGCTGGTCAGCGACTGGGCGGCCTTCTTGCCCTTCAGGTCGGCGAAAGACTTGATGCTGTCGTCGCCGTCGCGGGCGATCAGTACGGCCTTGGAGGCGATATAAGGCTCGGAGAAATCGTATTTCTGCTTGCGGGTTTCGGTGATGCCGACCTGGTTGATGACGGTATCGTAGCGCTTGGCATCGAGGCCGGCGATCAGGCCATCCCACTTGCCTTCGACGAACTCGGCTTTGACACCGAGCTTGGCGGCGATCGCTTCGCCGATCTCGACATCGAAGCCAACGAGCTTGCCGCTTTCGTCATGATAGGTGAAGGGCGCATAAGTGCCTTCGGTGCCGATCTTGAAGACGCCGGCCGATTTGATGGCGGCGAGGTTTTCACCGGCATGGGCAGGCAGGAGGGCCGCGGCTTGAATGAGGGCGGCGGCGGCGACGGTTTTCAACCAGTTCATTGTTTCATCCATCCTTGGGAGGTTGTTATCGGATGGGGATAGTTGGCAGAAAATTACGGCGCCGGAAGCGTAGAAAACTGCGAATAAAAGCAGCAACTGCAAATATTTTTCTCAAACGGCCGCTCGAACCATGAATCCCGCAGAATCAGGCATCAGGCGGTGATGCGCCGGCGCAGTTTTTCGCTGACGATGATGATCAATCCGGCGCCGAGGATCATCGCCGCGCCGACGACCACATTGTGCGTGGGGATGTCGGCCCAGATCAGATAGCCCAAGAGGAAGGCCCAGATGAGAGAGCTGTATTCGAATGGCGCAAGCACGGAGACGGGCGCCTGACGCATGCCCTCGAAAAGGGCGAACTGGGCGCAGCCGGCAACGATGCCGGTGGCGATGAGGAGCGCGAGCTGCGTCATATCGGGGGTCTGCCATGTCCAGATCACCGCAACGCCGGTCATGGCAAGGAAAAAGACGTTGGAAACGGTGAGCTGGATAATCGTCTTCTCATGCAGCGAGGTCTTGCGCAGCAGCACCATGGCAGAGGCCCAGAGCACGGCCGCCTGCAGCGCCAGATAGACCGGCCAGGAGATGGTGAGGCCGACCGGATTGCAGGCGATGAGGACGCCGACGAAGCCGACGCCGACCGCCAGCCAACGCGCCGGCGTGACCTTCTCCTTCAGGATGAACCAGGCAAGCAAGGTGCCGACAACAGGTGCGGCGTAATAGAGCGTGGTCACTTCGGCAAGCTGCAGGCGGCTTGCGGCGGAATAGTAGGAAAGCCAGGCGCAGAGAAGAAGGATGCTGCGGGCAATCATCGGCTTGATCGGCGATGTCATCGTCTGGTGGACGAGCTTGCCGCGACCATAGGCGAGACAACCGACGAGGATGGTGAGACTGCGGAAAAACAGGATCTGCCAGACGGGAATGCTTGAAGCCAGGATCTTGATGATCGCGTCATGGAAGGTGAACGCCATATAGGCGAGGCTCGTGAGCAGGATGCCCAGGCTGACGGAGTTTTTCACGGGGAGAACGGACCAGGTGGCGGATATGCCGGCGGGAATCGGGAATGACCAATCGATATTCCCGCCTCCCGGGCCGGTCAATAGGGCATATTCGCTCTGGTGGTGGAGCTTTATTTCCGAACGTCAGAAAACGTGTGACCGTGCATATTGCCTGCATGATCGTAAGCGTTTATGCACGTTTTCGGTTTGTGAGGTCTCGATCCGGTAGGAACATGCAGGATTTTCTGTTGCGAGAGCGCCAAGGCGTGATTTCCGAGAGGCTGCGGCTGAATGGCCGCGTGCTGGCGACGGAGCTTGCGCTCGAATTCGGCGTCTCCGAGGATACGGTGCGGCGGGATCTGCGGGAGATGGCGGCGGCAGGGCTCTGTGAGCGGGTCTACGGCGGCGCATTGCCGGTCTCGCCGGCGCACGGAAGCCTGACGCAGCGCATCGGCTTTGCCGCTGACCGAAAACAGGCGCTGGCGCGCGCTGCGACAAAGCAGATTGCCGGCGGTTCGACTGTGTTCTTCGATGCCGGCAGCACCAATCTGGCGATTGCCCACGCATTACCGGTCGAACTTGCACTGACGGCTGCGACCAATGCGCCGGCGATTGCCGCAGCTCTGATCGACAAGCCTGCCGTCAACGTCATTCTGATCGGCGGGATGGTGGATCGGCAGACGGGCGGCTCGCTCGGCGCCAAGGCCTTGCGGGATATGGAGCAGATTTCGCCCGATCTCTGCATTCTCGGCGCCTGCGGCGTCGATCTCGAGGCCGGCATCACGGTGTTCGGCTTCGAGGATGCGGAGTTCAAGCGGTTTGCGACATCCAGGAGCAAAAGGGTGTTGGTGGCTGCAACCTCGGAGAAATTCGGCACCGCTGCCCCCCATAGCATCCTGCCGGTTGCGCATTGCGAATGCCTGGTCGTCGAGCACGATGCCGATCCGGCCATTCTCGCCCGTTACCGCGAGCGCGGATGCAGGACTGTTCTCGCCGAGAAAACGAACTGAGGCGACGTCATAGAGTTTAGGGAAACCGGGCCAAGCAAGCCCGGCAATGAGGAAAGACCGGAAATGGATAGTCATGTGAGTACGCCGGGAGCCCGGAGCGGCTTCATTACCAGAAGCAGAGCGGCGGTTTCCCTGCTCTTTCTCATGAACGGTTTTGTCGTCGGCTGCTGGGCGCCGAAGATCCCTGATTTTGCCGAGCGTCTGGCGCTGACCAAGTTCGAGCTTGGGCTGATGATCCTGGTTTTCGGCGTCGGCTCGCTGGTCATGATGCCGATCGCCGGTGCACAGATCGCCAAACACGGTTCGCGTATCGTCGTTCAGATACTGGCCGTCTGCGTGCTACCGTTGCTGTTGGCATTGACGCTGGCGCCAAATGTGCTGACTGGAGCGATCACGCTCTTCCTGTTCGGCGGCTTCATCGGTGCAATGGATGTGGCGATGAATGCCAATGCGGTCTCGGTCGAGAAATCCATGCGCCGCGCCATCATGTCGTCCTGCCACGCTTTCTGGAGCCTTGGCGGACTGATCGGCTCAGGTCTCGGCGGCATCGTGATCTCCAAGCTCGGTATTCTCGGCCATGCGCAACTGGCGACGGTGCTGGCGGCGATCTTCCTTGCCGTCGCCTGGCCGATGATCCTTGCGGATCCGCCGCATCCCGACGCCAAGAAGGAAAAGACGAAGCTGCCGATGGTGCCGCTGCCGTGGCTGCTCGGATTGATGGCGCTGTTCAGCATGGTGCCTGAAGGCGCTGTTCTCGACTGGGGCGCGCTCTATCTCCGGCAGGAAATGGGTGCATCCGTGGCGCTTTCCGGCCTTGGTTTCGCAGCCTTTTCGGCCACCATGGCAATCATGCGCTTTGCCGGCGACCTGGTGCGCGACCGCCTGGGCGGCGTCAAGACGCTACGCATCTGCACTTTGTTTGCCATTGTCGGCATGCTGCTTGCCGGCCTGGCGCCCAATGCCGAGCTTGCCATCCTGGGCTTTGCGTTTTGCGGTATCGGCATTTCCAACATGGTGCCGATCGCTTTCTCGGCGGCGGGCAATATTCCCGGACTCAAGCCCGGCATCGGCATCTCGGTGGTCACGACCATGGGCTATTCCGGCATGCTGGTTGCGCCATCGTTGATCGGCTTCGTCGCCGAGCATATCGGTTTTGCCGTCGTTTTCATGGCGCTGCCGGTGCTGCTCATCGTCGTTCTGCTGCTCTCCAACCTGGCCCATTATGCCGATGAGACCTCCGGAGGCGGTCACTGAGCCGCCTCCCAACAAAAGTGATATCAGGGGCGGTTGACAAGCAGCCGGCCTTGATCCACCTGAAAAGCACCGTTTCTAAAGCGCGTCGCAATCTTTCAGATTTGCTCCTCACGCTTTAGGTTTTTATTTTTCGCATGTCGTTATCGCAAAACCGCTGCACACTTTTGCGCGACATGCTTTAGGGGTGCAAGAACTCTCCATGTTGTCAGCCGCCGATTTTGATCCGAAACCGCGCCGCGCTTCCGTTGCCGTCGATGTCGGCGGCGTCATCGTCGGCGGCGGGGCGCCGGTCGTCGTGCAGTCCATGACGAACACCGATACGGCCGATATCGATTCCACCGTCGCGCAGGTCGCCGCTCTCCACCGGGCGGGGTCGGAACTGGTGCGCATTACCGTCGACCGCGACGAGAGTGCAGCCGCCGTGCCGAAGATCCGCGAGCGGCTTCTGCGCCTCGGCATGGACGTGCCTTTGATCGGCGACTTCCACTATATCGGCCACAAGCTGCTCGCCGATCATCCGGATTGCGCCGAAGCGCTGGCGAAATACCGCATCAACCCCGGCAATGTCGGCTTCAAGGACAAGAAGGACAAGCAGTTCGCCGAGATCATCGAGATGGCGATCCGCTATGACAAGCCGGTGCGCATCGGCGTCAACTGGGGCTCGCTCGATCAGGATCTGCTGACGGCGCTGATGGACCGGAACGCCGAAGCCGGATCGCCGCTTTCGGCCCGGCAGGTGACGCGCGAGGCGATCGTGCAGTCGGCGCTGCTTTCGGCAGCCCTTGCCGAAGAGATCGGCCTGCCGCGCAACCGCATCATCCTGTCGGCCAAGGTCAGCCAGGTGCAGGACCTGATCGCCGTCAATTCCATGCTTGCCGAACGCTCCAATCATGCGCTGCATCTCGGCCTGACCGAAGCCGGCATGGGCACCAAGGGCATCGTCGCCTCGTCTGCGGCGATGGGCTTCGTGCTGCAGCACGGCATCGGCGATACGATCCGCGTGTCGCTGACGCCGGAGCCGAACGGCGACCGCACGCGCGAAGTCCAGGTGGCGCAGGAAATCCTGCAGGTCATGGGCTTTCGCCAGTTCATACCCGTCGTTGCGGCCTGTCCGGGCTGTGGACGCACGACGTCGACGGTGTTCCAGGAACTTGCCCAGAATATCCAGAACGACATCCGCAAGAACATGCCTGTCTGGCGCGAGAAATATCCTGGGGTCGAGGCGCTGAACGTCGCCGTCATGGGCTGCATCGTCAACGGGCCGGGCGAAAGCAAACATGCCGATATCGGCATTTCGCTTCCGGGCACTGGCGAAACGCCGGCCGCCCCCGTCTTCATCGACGGCCGGAAGGCGCTGACTCTGCGCGGTGCCAATATCGCCGCCGATTTCGAGGCGCTGGTTGTCGACTATATCGAGAAGCGTTTCGGCCAACGGACGGCGGCGGAATGAGCGCCCGCAAGTTCGGATGAGCCGGTACTGGTCGCCTATCGTCAGTAAGCTTCGGCCCTATGTCGCGGGCGAGCAGCCCCGTATCGCGAACATGGTCAAGCTCAATACCAACGAGAGCCCTTACGGTCCGTCCCCGAAGGCGCTTGAGGCGATCCGGGATGCGGCGGACGATCGTCTGCGGCTCTATCCCGATCCGACTGCTGCGGAATTGCGCGAGACGATCGCGGCCCATTTCGGCCTGACCGCAGAAGAAATATTCGTCGGCAACGGCTCCGACGAGGTTCTCGCGCATACGTTCCAGGCGCTGCTGAAACACGAGCGGCCGCTTCTCTACCCCGATGTGACCTACGCCTTCTATTCGACCTATAGCCTGCTATACGGCGTCGAAGCGATCGAGGTGCCTGTTGACGATGGGTTTCGGATCGGGCTGGAAGATTACGACAGGCCCTGCGGCGCGATCATCATCCCCAATCCGAATGCGCCGACCGGCATCGGCTTGCCACTTGCCAGTATCGAAGCACTTCTTGCCGCCCATCCGGATGCGGTCGTTGTCATAGACGAGGCCTATATCGATTTCGGCGGCGAGAGCGCTGCCGGGCTCGTTTCAACCTATCCCAACCTACTGGTGATCCAGACCCTGTCGAAGTCCCGTTCGCTTGCCGGTCTGCGCATCGGCTTCGCGCTGGGGCAGCGGCCGCTGATTGAGGCGCTGGAGCGGGTCAAGGACAGTTTCAATTCCTATCCGCTCGATCGTCTGGCGCAGCTTGCCGCGACGGCGGCGATCAAGGACGAGGCGTGGTTTGAGACATGCCGGAGGAACATCATCGCCAGCCGCGAAAGCCTCGACTCTGAACTTGAAGTTTTGGGTTTCGAGGTCTTGCCGTCCCAGGCGAACTTCGTTTTCGCGAGGCACCAAAGCCGTTCCGGGGCAGCGCTTCAAGCCGCTCTGCGGGAGCGCGGCATTCTCGTCCGGCATTTCGCCAAACCGCGTATTTCGGACTTCCTGCGGATCAGCATCGGCACGGGCGAGGAGTGTGCCCGTCTGGTTTCCGCCCTCAAAGAAATACTGACAGCCTGACCTGCCGCTTCAGCTCTTCCGGTCGGCGATGAAATGCGCCGCAGCAATGAGGGTCGAGGCACGGGGGCCGTAGGGGGCAAGCAACGCCTCTGCATCGCGGACATGCTCGCGGAGCTGGGCTTCGGCCCATTCCATGCCGCGCAGGGCCACAAGCGTTCCCTTGCCGCGGGCCGCATCCTTGCCGGTCGCCTTGCCCATGGTCGCCGCATCCGAGGTCAGGTCGAGAATGTCGTCGGCCAGTTGGAAGGCAAGGCCGATCTTTTCGCCGAAGGCGCGCAGGCGACGGCGATCCTCCGGCCGGCTTGCCGCGATGACGGCGCCGGCTTCACAGGCGAAGCGGATCAGCGCGCCTGTTTTCATCGCCTGCAGGCGGATGATGCCGGCCTCGTCGGGGGCCTGCTTTTCCGCCGCGAGGTCGAGCGCCTGGCCGCCGGCCATGCCGCCGAGACCGGCTGCGCGGGCAAGGGCCAGCACCAGCGATGCCTTGCTCGTATCGGCAAGGGTCGTTTCCGGCGCGGCGATGATGTCGAAGGCGTAGGTCAGCAGGCTGTCGCCGGCGAGGATCGCCGTCGCTTCGTCGAACTTGATATGTACCGTTGGTTTGCCGCGGCGCAGGTCGTCATCGTCCATGGCCGGCAGATCGTCATGCACGAGGGAATAGCAGTGGACGCATTCGAGGGCGGCGCCGACGCGAAGTGCCGCCTCGGCGTCGCCGCCGAGCAGGGCTGCACTTTCGACGACGAGAAACGGGCGCAGCCGCTTGCCGCCGTTCAGCACGGCATAATGCATGGCATCGCGCAGCGTCTCGGGCCTGGCGATTTCATCGGAAAGGGCACTCGGTGAAAGCAATGCGTCGAGCAGCGCCTCGATGTCGCGGGCGTTGTTCTTCAGCCTCGTCTCGAAAGTGTCCCGGTTCGCGTCCATGGGCGCTGTTTGGCATGAGCGCCCCCGGGCTTGCAACGGAATTGTCGATGGCGGCAGCAAGATTCGCCGCGCACTCTGGCATAAGCTCTGCGCAGGCGTTATGAGAACGACAGGAGCGAAATCGGACTGGGGACATTGGATATAGCGCCGGAGAGAGAGGACAGCGTCGACATGCCGGCTCGTCGGCGATGGTTCGGAGACGGGCGTGTGTTGAAACGCATTATTCTGGCCGTGCTGGTCTTGCTGATTCTTCCCTATGCGCTGATCTTTTTCTATCTGCTGCCTTTCATTCATCCCGTCTCGACGCTGATGCTGCGCGATCTCGTGCTGCTGCGGGGTTACGACAGGCAATGGGTGTCGCTTGATAACATTGCCCCGGTTGTGGTGCAGTCGGTGATGATGTCGGAGGACGGGCAATATTGCTTTCACGGCGGTGTCGACTGGGCGGAAATGCGCATGCTGGTCGAGGATACGCTGAAAGGTCAGGCGACACGTGGCGGCAGCACCATTCCGATGCAGACGGCGAAAAACCTCTTCCTCTGGAACGGCCGCTCCTTCGTGCGCAAGGCGCTGGAACTTCCGCTCGCGGTGAGCACGGATTTTGTCCTGTCGAAACGGCGGCTGATGGAAATCTATCTCAATATCGCCGAATGGGGTCCCGGCATCTACGGCATCGAGGCGGCGGCCCAGCATCATTTCAAGGTGCCGGCCTCGAAGCTGACGCGGCGCCAGGCATCGCTGCTGGCCGTCTCGCTGCCGAACCCGATCGACCGCAATGCCGGCAAGCCCGGACGAGGTCTTCGCCGGCTCGCCGGCGTGATCGAGAGACGCGCACAAGGTTCGGGCGATTACATCAGGTGCATCTATGATTGAGATCAGAACTTATCGTTAGAACAGGATCTCGTTCGAAAACCGCTCACACTTTTCGGTATCGTGCTCGAGACGTGGCAAGTGTCATCTGGCATTCTTGGTTCTGCCATATGGGCGAATGCAGTCCAACCAGAGCCCCCGAGTCGCCCATGACCATCACGACATTTTCGCCCGAGCTTCTCTTTTATTCGAAGAGGCACAATCCAACCCCGCCCGCCCATCTCGGCAGCCGTTATCGCAAGGTCGGCGGCTTTCTGCCGGAAGCCGGCAACACCATCGTTTGCCATATCGAGAAGGGTTCGCAAACGCAGGCGGTGCTGATCGAGGCGCGTGAGAAATATCTGGCGATGCCCGAAGCCCCGCAGTTCCTCTTCACGCCGATATCAAGCATTCACATGACACTTTTCGAAGGTGTCATCGAGACCAGGCGCCGCCAGGATTGCTGGCCGGGCGATCTACCTCTCGATACGCCGATCGACGACATGATAGCGCTGATGGCGGCCCTGCTCGAAGGTTTCTCGATGGCCGATCCCTTCAAGGTCGCCATCGTCGAAGCTCGCCCGTCGGGCCTGCTCGTCGACGGGGCGACGGAGAGAGACCGCAAGGTCATGCGCGCCTGGCGCAATGCGCTGGCCGAGCTTCTGGGCTATCGCCAGCCGAACCATGAGGACTATAAGTTCCACATGACCTTCGCCTATGCGATCGAACGGTTGGAAGACGAAGCCTTGCCGCGCTGGCAGGCAATGCTCGACAACGTCGCCGACGATGTCCGCCGCAAGGCCCCTGTTTTCGAGCTGACCCCGCCGGCATTCTGCGTGTTCGAGGACATGAACCATTTCCACGAATTGTTGATCTTCGATTTTGAAGCCTGAACGGGAGAAGCCCATGGATAGACCGACGCTCTACATCGCCAACAAGAATTATTCCTCCTGGTCGTTCCGGCCGTGGATGGCGCTGACGGGCGCCGGCGTCGATTTCGAGGAAGTCCTGATCCCCTTCGACTATCCTGGTGGCAATCCCGATATCAAGGCGGTCTCACCGACCGGGCGAGTACCACTTCTCAAGCACGGTGCATTGAAGATCTGGGAATCGCTTGCGATCATCGAATATGTCGCCGAGCTTTATCCGGACGCCGGCCTTCTACCGAGGGATCGCGCCGAGCGGGCGCTCGCCCGTTCGGTTTCGATGGAAATGCTCTCAGGCTTCCGGGCGCTACGCAGTGCCTGCCCGATGAATATCCGCCGGCCGAAGGGCAAGATCGCGTTGCCGGATGGTGTCGACGCCGATATCAGCCGCATCGAGACGATCTGGCGCGACCTCCTGCAGCAATCCGGCGGACCGTTTCTGTTTGGCGCGTTCAGCGGGGCGGATGCGATGTTTGCGCCTGTCGTCAACCGGTTCGAAATCTATGATCTCGTCAGCCAAAACGATACGCTGGCCTATATGGAGACCATGAAGGCGCATCCGGCCTGGCGGAAATGGGAAGAGGCGGCCCGCGCCGAGCCTTGGATCGTGCCGGAAGACGAAGTCTGAGCCTGGAATCATCGGCTTTGCAAAAAATACGCATGGGGACTGGTCAAGGTCACCCCTTGCATGTATAAGCGCGCCAAATTCCGAAATCGCGACATGTCCGTTTCGGCCGCCGGTGTGGCCGTGGGAATGTTTTGCCCGCAAGTGGAGTAAGTGAAATGGCTGTACCGAAGAGAAAAACAAGCCCGTCCAAGCGCGGTATGCGCCGTTCGGCAGACGCCCTGAAGGCTCCGACCTACGTCGAAGATAAGAATTCCGGCGAACTGCGCCGCCCGCATCATATCGATCTGAAGACCGGTATGTATCGCGGACGCCAGGTTCTGACGCCGAAGGAAAGCGCATAATTTCCCGATCCGGCTTGTCCGATCGAAGTTTCAAGGCCGGCGTCACGCCGGCCTTTTGCATTTCGGCAATATAATATTTGCAATGACTTGCAGTGGGGCGGCGACTTACGGCAGTATTCTTTCGGCGCCGAGGAGATTTGCCGATGATAAATGCCATGCCCCTGATGATTATTCCGTTTATTCTCTACAATCTGGCGATGCTGGGCCTGATGGGCGATGGCGGCATTCCAGCACTGCAACATGATATCATCGTGCTGTCGATGATCTCGGGCGCAATCTGGAGCATGGCGCTCGGCGATCTTTTCATCGTCATCGCACTTGTCGTGCTGTTCTTCGAAATCCTCAAAGCGACCAGAACCGGCCCCGGCAATCTCGTCAACCACATGCTGTCGATGCTGGTGTTCATCGCCTTCCTGGTCGAGTTTCTGCTCGTCCGGGATGCTGCGACGCAGGTCTTCTTCATTTTGATGACGATCGCTCTGATTGATGTCATCGGCGGTTTTGCCGTGTCGATCCGAAGCGCTGGGCGGGATGTCTCGATCGGACTATAGGTTGTCGAGTTTGTTCTGAAGGGCGCGGAGCTGTTCCTTCAGCTCGTCGATATCCTTGGCCTCGGCCTTGCGGCTTTCCTTGGCAGGTGGCGTCATGAAGGGCGAGAACATCTGCATCGCCTGCTGAAACAGTTCAGTGTTGCGGCGAACATGGTCTTCGACCATCTGCATCGGCAACTGCAGGTTCTTGCCGAGCGGCGTCTCGCCGAAGGCGCGGTTTACTTGCTCGCGCATCTGGACCTGCTGTTCGGTGAAGGAGCGCATCGAATGTTCGAGAAAGCTCGGCACGACCATCTGCATCTGATCGCCGTAATAGGTAATGAGCTGGCGCAGGAAGGAGATCGGAAGCAATGTGTTGCCGGTCTTCGATTCCTGTTCGAAGATGATCTGGGTCAGCACCGAATGGGTGATGTCATCTCCGCTTTTTGCATCTTGTACGTTGAATTCTTCGCCCTTCTTCACCATCTCCGCCAGGTCTTCCAGCGTCACGTAGGTGCTGGTGCCTGTGTTGTATAGGCGGCGATTGGCGTATTTCTTGATAACGATCTGACCCTCATGCTTCGCCATATCAGTCTCCTGAACCCCCGTCTGATTTATGGATATTCCTCCACTTGAGACTGTAAACGCAAAAGAAGGCCGGTGACAATCTCTTTGTGCGATGCGGCAAACCTTTAACAGAGCAGATGAATCGGGCTTCGACGGGCTTTACCTAAAATGACGGCGGCCGGTCTTCGCGTTTGACTTGTGCTCCAAGCTTTGCCAGTTTCCACTTATGTAAGTGAGACGAAAACGAGGAGCGTCCCCATGAGCAATCCATCCATCGTCATCGCCAGTGCAGGGCGAACAGCAGTCGGCGCCTTCAACGGTGCTTTCGCGACGGTCCTCGCGCATGAGCTCGGGGCGGCCGTCATCAAGGGCGCGCTCGAGCGCGCCGGCGTCGATGCCGGCGAAGTGGATGAGGTGATCCTCGGCCAGGTGCTTGCCGCCGGCGAGGGCCAGAACCCGGCCCGCCAGGCGGCGATGAAGGCCGGCATTCCGCAGGAAGCGACAGCCTGGGGCGTCAACCAGCTCTGCGGCTCGGGCTTGCGCGCGGTCGCGCTCGGCATGCAGCAGATCGCCACCGGCGATGCCAAGATCATCGTTGCCGGCGGCCAGGAATCCATGTCGATGGCTCCGCATGCCGCGCATCTGCGCGGCGGCGTCAAGATGGGCGACATGAAGATGATCGACACGATGATCAAGGACGGCTTGACCGACGCTTTCCACGGCTACCACATGGGCATCACCGCCGAGAATGTTGCGCGCCAGTGGCAGCTTTCGCGCGACGACCAGGATCAGTTCGCCGTTAGTTCGCAGAACAAGGCGGAGGCAGCGCAGAAGGCCGGTCGCTTTGTCGATGAGATCATCCCCTACGTCATCAAGACACGTAAGGGCGACGTTACGGTCGATGCCGACGAATATATCCGTCACGGCGCGACGATAGAGGCGATGGGGAAATTGCGCCCGGCCTTCGACAAGGACGGCACGGTCACGGCCGCGAACGCATCCGGCCTCAACGACGGTGCCGCCGTGGCGGTGCTGATGAGCGAAGCGGAGGCGGTCCGGCGCGGCATCCAGCCGCTCGCCCGCATCGTTTCCTGGGCAACGGCGGGTGTCGATCCGCAGATCATGGGCACCGGACCGATCCCGGCTTCGCGCAAGGCGCTCGAGAAGGCCGGCTGGTCGGTCAACGATCTCGATCTCGTCGAAGCCAATGAGGCCTTCGCGGCGCAAGCCTGTGCCGTCACCAAGGATCTCGGGTGGGATCCGTCGATCGTCAACGTCAATGGTGGAGCGATCGCGATCGGCCATCCGATCGGCGCCTCCGGTGCGCGCGTTCTCAACACGCTGCTGTTCGAAATGAAGCGCCGCGGCGCAAAGAAGGGTCTCGCCACGCTTTGCATCGGGGGTGGCATGGGTGTGGCCATGTGCTTTGAAGCGCTTTAAATAGCATACGATCCATAAACGATTGAAAATCCCGTCATGAGGCGGGGCGAAAAACAAAAGGGGAGCGGAGCATGAGCAGAGTGGCTGTGGTCACCGGGGGTACACGCGGGATCGGCGCGGCAATATCCATGGCACTGAAAAACGCCGGATACAGGGTCGCGGCCAGCTATGCGGGCAACGACGAGAAGGCCAAAGCCTTCCATGATGTCACCGGCGTTCCAGTGTTCAAATGGGATGTTTCGGATTACCTCGCCTGCGGCGAGGGAATTGCCAGGATCGAAAGCGAGATCGGCCCGGTCGAAATCCTCGTCAACAATGCCGGCATCACGCGCGACGCGATGTTCCACAAGATGACACAGCAGCAGTGGCACGAGGTGATCAATACCAACCTCACCGGCCTGTTCAACATGACACATCAGGTCTGGACCGGTATGCGCGACCGCAACTTCGGCCGTATCGTCAATATTTCGTCGATCAACGGGCAGAAGGGCCAGATGGGCCAGGTGAATTATTCGGCCGCCAAGGCGGGCGATCTCGGCTTCACCAAGGCGCTGGCCCAGGAAGGTGCGAACAAGAACATCACCGTCAACGCCATTTGCCCCGGTTATATCGGAACGGAAATGGTGCTTGCCGTGCCGGAGAAGGTGCTGAATGAACGCATCATTCCGCAGATCCCCGTCGGTCGTCTCGGCGAACCGGAAGAGATCGCGCGCTGCGTCACCTTCCTCGTCTCCGACGATGCCGGCTTCATCACCGGTTCGACGCTGACGGCCAATGGTGGGCAGTATTTCGCCTAGGCATTTCTGTCTTCACGTCGACAGTAGGGATTAGATTCAAAGCGATGGCGCGTCCGGCAGGATCGCGCCATCGTTGTCTATGGCGTGTCTCTCTGTGTGATGCTGGCGCGATCTTGTGGCCGAGTGGCGCTGTTTCGGGAAGATCAAGAGCGACGGTCTGTGTTCGGACGTCGCTGTGGCCGAACTCTGGCCGGCACTTTACGCAGCGAAAGATCATCGGTGCTGAGGGCTGATATCGCGGTCGTCAGGAAAGCCGACGCGATGAGAACGGCGACGAAGGAATTCACCAAAATCTGAATCATGGAAGCGTTTCCTTTCCGGTGCGCCGGGCGGCTCTGCCTGTCCGTTGCTCTCCAGAACAGGATGATCTTAGGCCGGGTCGGCCTAAGATCATCCTGTTCTACATTTATAGTGAGAGAATGATGTCGTCCGAAAACCGCTCACACTTTTCGGCATCATGCTCGTGAAGGAAATATGCCCGTTGGGCGGCGGTAGATTTGACTTTCCAACCGATTGTCAATGTCTCGTTGACGGATGCGACCGGCAAAGAAAACGGGCGCCGAAGCGCCCGTTGGGAGTCCGATATGCTTTTGCCGATTAGCGGCAACGAGCCTCGTAGCGGCGGCCGTAGCGGTCGCGATAGACGCAGTAGCCTCGGCGCTCGACCGACTGGCCGATGAGGGCGCCGGTCAGGCCACCGGCAACGGCGCCGACGGCGGCACCACCCCAGCTGTTGGTGACGACACCGCCGATAACAGCGCCGGTGCCGGCGCCGATCGCCGTACCTTGCTCGGTCGCCGTGCAGGATGCGAGTGCGCCGACGAGCGCACCAATAAGAACAATCTTCTTCATCATGTCGTAACTCCCCAGGTTAGTTGGCCTTTAGACGCGGCCCATGAGTACAAGGATAATGATAATGACGAGAACTAGCCCCAAACCGCCAGAAGGTCCATAGCCCCAGCCACGGCTGTAACCCCAATTCGGCAGGGCTCCGATCAGAAGCAGAATAAGGATAATAAGAAGTATCGTGCCGAGCATGGTGCGTTCCCTTCATTTCATCTGCAATTCGAATGGACCAGAAACACTTATTGGCGATTTTTGTTCCCGGCTAAGCTCTCGAAATGTGACGAAACCTTGTTTGCAGTTTTCTGAGGAGCATGGCCGATTTCGCAAACGGTCGGCAGCATCGGTCGAATTCGACCATTCCGGGAAATCACCGTATGGTTAAAAACTCGTTTAAATACAATATGTTGCGGTGAACAAAGCGGGAAAATCGTGATGTCACCGATTCGTCAGCGATTCGTTCCCTCTTTGATCGGCGCCTGCGCTCGGCACCCGTATCGGCTGCCGCTGTTTAACGCGATCTGAATCCGGCTCCCGAAAGATTAATGCCGGTGCGGCGAGGTGGAATGAAGGCCCCTGCCGCCGATCCGCATCTAGCGCCCGGACCCGAAGCCGCTACCAGATGTGGCCGCGAACGAAAGGCGAAAACGGCGGAGCCAGCGATTCGTCTCCGATTCGTTCCGGCTTTGATCGAGAGGTTAATTTCGGGCGGATTTTCGCCTGTTCAAGATCGGGCGGGAATCGGTCACTCGCGATGGCGAAAATGCGAACAAGAGAGAGTTTCATGATTCAGCATCTAGTGGGAAAAAGTGATTCAAAATCAATACTTAGCCGTGAACAAAAGCTGAATCAGCTGGAGTCACCGATTCGTCGCTGATTCGTTCTCACGCTGTTCCGAATCGGAAATTCGGGCGTTCCTCGGGACTCGCAAAGGTCGTAATCCCCGAGGCATTTTGAAATCTGCCCTTGCGTTTGCGGCGGCAGCTGTCCATGTGTTCTCTGGCTTCCATCGAGGAGCCGAGATTTTCCTGGGGCACCCGCCTCATTTGCATGGACTCATGACTCTGACTTCGCAGCCGATGATTCTGAGTGGGCGCGGCGTGACCGCGGTGCTCGGGCCGACCAATACCGGCAAGACCCATTATGCCATCGAGCGCATGGTCGCGCACGGGACGGGCGTGATCGGCCTGCCGCTCCGGCTGCTGGCGCGCGAGGTCTATACGCGGGTGGTCGAGAAGGTCGGCGCGCAGAATGTGGCGCTGGTCACCGGCGAAGAAAAGATTTCGCCGCCCAATGCGCGTTTTTCCGTCTGCACCGTCGAAGCGATGCCGCGCGAGACCAAGGCCGCCTTCGTCGCGATCGACGAGGTGCAGCTCGCCGGCGATCTCGAGCGCGGCCATATCTTCACCGACCGCATACTGCATCTTCGCGGCCGCGAAGAAACGCTGCTGCTCGGTGCGGCGACGATGCGGCCGATCCTGCAGCAGCTCCTGCCCGGCATCACTATCGTCGAGCGGCCGCGGCTTTCGTATCTTTTCTACGCCGGGCAGAAGAAGATCACCCGGCTGCCGCAGCGTTCGGCCATCGTCGCCTTCTCCGCCGACGAAGTCTATGCCATCGCCGAGCTCATCCGCCGGCAGCGCGGCGGCGCGGCGGTCGTGCTTGGCGCGCTCAGCCCGCGCACCCGCAATGCGCAGGTGGCACTCTATCAGGCAGGCGACGTCGAATATCTGGTGGCGACCGATGCGATCGGCATGGGCCTCAACCTCGATGTTGATCACGTTGCCTTTGCCCAGGATCGGAAGTTCGACGGTTACCAGTTCCGCAATCTCAATCCAGGCGAACTCGGCCAGGTCGCCGGGCGCGCCGGGCGGCACGTCCGGGACGGGACCTTCGGCGTCACCGGACAGGTCTCGCCCTTCGACGATGAGCTGGTGCAGCGCATCGAGGGGCACGAATTCGACAACGTCAAGGTTTTGCAATGGCGGACGACGGAGATGGACTTCTCCTCAATCGCATCGCTGCGCGCCAGCCTTGAGGTGGGACCGCGCGTGCCGGGGCTGACGCGGGCATTGCCTGCGGTCGACCAGCAGGCGCTGGAACAGCTTTCGCGTTATCCCGAGGTCATCGATCTCGCCGACAGGCCGGCGCGCGTCGAAAAACTCTGGGAGGCTTGCGCGCTTCCCGATTATCGGCGTATCACCCCAGCACAACATGCCGATCTTATCGCGACCCTCTTTTCCGATCTTGTCCGCTATGGCACGGTGAATGAGCAGTTTCTTGCGGAGCAGGTTCATCGCTCCGATCGAACAGATGGTGAAATTGACACGCTTTCGGCGCGAATCGCGCAGATAAGGACCTGGACCTACGTTTCGAATCGGCCCGGTTGGCTTGCCGATCCGACACACTGGCAGGAAAAGACGCGGGAAATCGAAGATCGATTGTCCGACGCGTTACATGAAAGGTTGACGAAACGCTTTGTTGATCGCAGGACATCTGTGCTCATGAAGCGCCTGAGAGAGAATGCGATGCTGGAAGCTGAAATCAGTGTGAATGGCGATGTCTTCGTTGAAGGACATCATGTAGGGCAGTTGAGCGGATTCCGTTTCACGCCGGTGGCGGGAACGGACGGACCGGATGCCAAGGCGGTTCAGGCTGCGTCGCAGAAGGCGCTCGGGCTCGAGTTCGAAGCCCGCGCGGCCCGGATGCATGCCGCCGGCAATAGCGATCTGGTGATCGGTTCGGATGGGTTGATCCGTTGGCTGGGCGACCCGGTGGCGCGGCTTTCGGGCAGCGATCACATCATGCGTCCGCGCGTGATCCTGCTGGCCGACGAACAACTGACGGGCAATGCCCGTGATCACGTCGCCGCCCGCATCGAGCGCTTCGTCAATCATCATATCAGCACGGTGCTGAAGCCGCTCGATGATCTGTCGCGCGCCGAGGACCTGCAGGGACTCGCCAAGGGGCTTGCCTTCCAGCTCGTCGAGAATCTCGGGGTGCTGTTCCGTCGCGACGTGACCGAGGAGGTGAAGTCGCTGGACCAGGAGGCCCGCGCCTCCATGCGCCGCTATGGCGTGCGTTTCGGCGCCTATCATATCTTCGTTCCCGCACTTCTGAAGCCGGCCCCGGCCGAGCTCATCACGCTGCTCTGGGCGCTGAAGAATGACGGTCTCGACAAGGCGGGTTATGGCGATCTCATTCCGGTGCTCGCCGCCGGCCGCACCTCCGTCGTCACCGATCCGAGCTTCGAGCGGATGTTCTACAAGCTCGCCGGCTTCCGTTTCCTTGGCAAGCGTGCCGTGCGCATCGACATTCTGGAACGGCTTGCCGATATCATCCGGCCGCTGCTGCAATGGAAGCCCGGTCAAAACAACCGTCCGGAAGGCGCCTATGACGGCCGCCGCTTCACGACGACGACGGCGATGCTGTCGATCCTCGGTGCGACGCTCGAGGACATGGAAGAAATCCTCAAGGGTCTCGGCTATCGCGCCGATGCCGTGAAGGCGGAAGAGGCATCACTCCATCTTGCAGCGCAGGATGTGGCCTCGGTGCCTGCCGCCGGCGCACAAACGCCTGCGGAAGAGACAGCCGAGAAGGCCGATCACGACGATGCCGATGGCGCGGCGGAAGAGGCTGCCGCCGAGCCATCCGCAGCCGAGGCGGCTTCGGCGGTTGCCGACGCGCCGGTGACGGAAGCGGTCGAAAGCCCCGCTCCGGCCGAAGCGATCGAGACACCCGCTCCGGCGGAAGCTTCAGCTGCCGAAGAAACCTCCGCTCCTGCGGAAGCGGTATCGGCTTCCGAGGAAGCAGGATCTGTTCCTGGGGAAGCCGGCGAGCCGGCGGAACCGAAGCCGGTTCTTCTGTGGCGTCTTGGGGGTCGCAACGACAATCAGCGCCAGGCGCGCGGCGGGCATGGCGAACGCCGTGGCGGCCAGGGCGAGCCGCGCGGTCAGAACCAGGAACGCGGCGACCGCAATCGCCGGCCCGGCGGCGGTGAAGGCGGCGAGGGCAATCGCGGCGGCGAAGGCCGTGACAACAATCGCCAGAACCGCGGCAAGGAGGGCGGCGGTCGCGACGGCGGCCGGCCGCAGCAGGCAAGGGGCGACCGCAACAACCAACCACGGGGCGATCAGCCGCGTGGCGACCGGCAGGACCGTGGCGATCGCAAGGATCGCGGTGATCGCAACGACCGCAACAACAATCGCGGCGGCTCGCAGCCGCTGCGCTTCGAGGCCAAGCCGCCGCGCAAGGAGAAGCCGATCGATCCGGATTCGCCTTTCGCCAAGCTCGCAGCCCTCAAGGAGCAGATGAAGAAGTAGTCATGAGCGGGGAGACACAGCCGACAAGCGGTTCGCGCCAGCGCATCGACAAGTGGCTGTTCTTCGCGCGCATGGTGAAGTCGCGCTCGTTGGCGCAAAGCCATATCCAATCGGGCCATGTGCGCATCAACGGTGAGCGCTGCAGCCACCCTAGCCAGATGGTCAAGCCGGGCGACCGTATCGAGCTGACGCTGGAGCGGCGCCATATCGTTCTCGTCATGCGCCTTGCCGGCGAGCGGCGCGGTCCTTACGAGGAGGCGCGCCTGCTCTACGACGATCAGTCTCCGCCGCCGGATGAGGCAAAACGTCTCACGCCCTACGAGCAGGCGATCCGGGAGACCGGCACCGGCCGTCCGACCAAAAAGGAAAGACGTGCAATCGACAGGCTGATGTCGGACGAGGATTAGAAAACTCTGTCTGCGGCGGCGGCTTTTGCAGATCGTTTATCCTTGAAATCCGGCGCCAAAGCCGATACGTCACTGACAACCTGCCGGAAGCGTGCTTGCCTCCCAAGCCTGCTCACGTTTTTCCTCCGGCACGGGGATAGGCGCGACGTTCCAGGTTGCCCGGCCCCATCCGCATGGAAATCCTGGAGTTCTTCATGACCTATGTCGTGACCGACAATTGCATCAAGTGCAAATACACCGATTGCGTGGAAGTCTGCCCTGTCGACTGCTTCTATGAGGGCGAGAATTTCCTCGTCATCCATCCCGACGAATGCATCGATTGCGGCGTCTGCGAGCCGGAATGTCCCGCCGAGGCGATCAAGCCCGATACCGAGCCGGGCCTCGACAAATGGCTGAAGATCAATACCGAATATGCCACGATCTGGCCGAATATCACGGTCAAGAAGGACCCTTTGCCGGAGGCCAAGGACATGGATGGCGAGACCGGAAAATTCGAGAAGTATTTTTCGGAGAAGCCCGGTTCCGGCGATTGAGACAGTGTCCACATTCGGTCGCCGGATGCGGGCGAGCGTAGGATGAAACGTTTTAAAAGCTGCGTGCGGCATATGGGTGACATGTGTTGCCCGCATGACTCAAGCGAAGCAAATTATTGATTTCCTCATATTTTTATGATAGGTTTCGTCTACTGTTCCATTTGTGGCATGACGCATGCCCAAAACCATCACGAAAGCAAAACAAATCCGTACACGGTTTCCGTGACATATCAACGCTTTGAGCGCCGGGTCCCAAGATCGTGCGCAAGAAGTCTTTGCTTTTGCCCGATGGGACCAGAGTGAAGTCACCCGACGGATACTACCGTCTCACCCGGGCCTGACTGACCCGGCTCCGGCCGCCGCCGGAAGCGTAACAGGGAGTTTTTGAATAGAATGACGACTCAGCAGAAAAAACCTTCTACAGCACGTCACGGCTTCAAGACCGGTGAATCGATCGTCTACCCCGCTCATGGCGTCGGTACCATCACCGCTATCGAAGAGCAAGAAGTTGCCGGCATGAAGCTCGAACTTTTCGTTATTGATTTCGAGAAGGATAAGATGCGTCTGAAGGTTCCGGTCGCGAAGGCGATGAGCATTGGGATGCGCAAGCTTTCGGAAACGGATTTCGTCGAGCGTGCTTTGAAGGTCGTGCAGGGCAAGGCGCGCGTCAAGCGCACCATGTGGTCCCGCCGCGCCCAGGAATATGATGCCAAGATCAATTCCGGGGACCTGATTTCCATCGCTGAAGTCGTGCGCGATCTCTATCGTGCCGAGAACCAGCCCGAACAGTCGTATTCCGAGCGCCAGCTTTATGAGGCTGCGCTCGACCGCATGGCGCGCGAGATCGCCGCCGTCAACAAGATGTCGGAAACCGAAGCCGTCCGCCTCGTCGAGACCAATCTCAACAAGGGTCCGAAGCGCGGCAAGGCGATCGAAGAAGACGATTCACAGGACGAAGCCGCATAAAGCGACCCTGTTGTTCTGTCAAAAAACCCGGCCTTCGCGCCGGGTTTTTTTATTGGAACTTTTTCCCGATTGCCGCGTTTATCACACGTAATTGCGGACTGCTCGTCGGGCACTGGCCTCACGGGCGAACTGCTATTCCGTCAATGTTCGATGAGGAGCGGATCATGCCTTTTCTGTATTGCCCATCTGGCAAGGTCAAGAAACAGGTCCAGCCCAGCCGTCTTACCGGCACATGATGAGAAATAGAGCCTCCCCCTGAAAAGTCCAGGGGCGAGGCTTTTATGCATTCAGAACGCCATTCAATCCGGGCATCGATGTTCCGGAAGAAGAGTTTTATTGTTCATTTCAGGGCGAGAGGCCTGTTTTGGGAGATCGAAATGAAGAACATGTCTGCAGATCGGCGCATGATCAAAATCGCGATGGCCGCCCCTTATCTCGCCCGTCAGGAAGAGCACGATCTCGCCACCCGTTGGAAGGATCACGACGACCGCGGCGCGCGCAACCAGATCGCCATGGCCCATATGCGCCTCGTCATATCCATGGCCGGCAAATTCCGCAATTTCGGCCTGCCGATGAGCGATCTGGTGCAGGAAGGCTATGTCGGTCTGCTCGAGGCCGCCGCCCGCTTCGAGCCGGAACGCGACGTGCGCTTTTCGACTTATGCAAGCTGGTGGATCAGGGCTTCGATCCAGGACTATATTCTGCGCAACTGGTCGATCGTGCGCGGCGGTACGAGTTCGGCGCAGAAGGCGCTGTTCTTCAATCTGCGCCGTCTGCGCGCCAAGCTCGCCAAGGGTGACACGCAGCTGACGCTGCAATCCATTCACCAGGAAATCGCCGCGGCCCTCGGCGTCAGCCTCTCCGATGTGCAAACGATGGATGCAAGGCTTTCCGGCAACGACGCTTCGCTGCAGGCGCCCTCGGTCTCCGGCGATGCCGAGAGCGCGGAGAAGATGGACTTCCTCGTCAGCGACGATCCCCTGCCGGACGAGCAGGTGTCCAACATGATCGACGGCGAGCGCCGCCGCGTCTGGCTCGCCTCGGCGCTGAAACATCTCAACGAACGCGAGATGAAGATCATCAGCGCCCGGCGTCTGGCGGAAGACGGTGCCACGCTCGAAGAGCTAGGTGCCGATCTCGGCATTTCCAAGGAGCGCGTGCGTCAGATCGAAAGCCGGGCGATGGAGAAGCTTCGCAGCGCTCTCGTCAGCGCCGATCCGCATATGGCGGCCTACGCCTGAACCTGAGGCGCGTCGCCGATTTAGGTCATTGTCGCAAAACCGCCGCACAGTTTTGCGCGAGATGTTTTGTCCCCTCCAGCAGCACAGACTGGCCCGGCATAAGCCGGGCCTTTTTTATTCGGCGATGATCTTGACGCGATCGCCTGTAGAAACGGCTGCACCTGTGGGCAGGGCATTGATGAGCTTGAAGAGATCGAGCTTGCGGTCTGTGCCCATCATGCGGGCGGCGAGCGTCGAGATGTTCTCACCCGGCCGGACGGTGACGACGCGGATGCGCAGCGGTTTCAGTGAGGCTGCCTCTGCCGGCGTCATGCGGCGGAAACTCGCGCGCAAGACATTGGCCGTTGGCTCAAGGGCGTCGCTGCCTTTCGGCACGGCGGTCAGGAAACGGAAGATCTGCGAATTGTTGCGGATCACGGTGACATCGAAATCCCAGCGGTCGGCGCTGGCGCGCGCGGTGGCTGCTTCCATGCCGTTGATGGTGATCGGCTGGATGGTCGACGGGTCGAGGCCGGTTACCCAGCCGCTGGAGATATAGTTGGTGAGGCTCTGGTTCTGATTGTCGGCGACGCCATCGAAGCGGACGGCGATGTCGTTCGGGCCGGTGGCCATCACCGCCTCGACCTTGTTGTCGATGTGGAAATCCGGCGGCACGTCGAAACGGATGCCGAGACCGCCATGCAGGAAGGTCTGGCCGCGCACATAGCCTTCTTCCGGGCTGTCGCCGTAGAGCAGTCCGTCTATGCCGTCGAGATAATAATTGCGACCTTTGTCGCCAACCGAGCCTTCCTGGCCGAAGGCGCGGGCGTGGGTGCGGGCAAGCTCGATGCGTTGCGCCGAATTCGGATGGCTCGACAGGAAGTCAAGGCTCTGGTCGGCTTCGGGATCAACCGACATGAAGCGACTGTAAGCCGCCATCGAATCGAGGAAACGGGCGGCGGCATAGGGGTCGTAGCCGGCTTCGCCGAGCATGCGCACGCCGATGACATCGGCCTGCAGCTCCTGCTGGCGGGAGAAGGCGGCGAGCCGCAGCTTGCCGCGGGCAAGTGCCTGCTTGCCGGCGATGTCGCTGGAGAGGACCTCGGCGACGACGCGGCTGGCGATGACTTCGGCCTCTTCGCGCTTCTGCCGCTCGATGCCGTGGTTTGCGGTCACATGGCCCATTTCGTGCGACAGCACGGCGGCGACTTCCGAGGCGTCGTTTGCAAGGGCGAGCAGGCCGCGGGTGACGTAGAGATAACCGCCCGGCAGCGCGAAGGCGTTGATCGCCGGCGAATTCAGGATGGTGATGCGGTAGGACTGGCTCGGATTTTCCGAGACCGCGGTCAGCGCGCCGGCGATGCGGGCGACGAGGCGCTCGGTTTTGGCGTCCTTGTATTCGCCGCCGTAGCTTGCCACGATGCGGGGATGCTCGCGGGCGCCCATCGCCGCGCGCGGATCGTTCTTCTGCACCTCGTCGACGATCTGTGGATTGGAAGACGGCGAAACACTGGGCTGATAGGATTGGTCGATCAGCGTTTGGCAGCCATTCAGCGCCATTGCGATGGCCGAAAGCAGCATCAGGCGACGCGCGAAGCGCCGCGGCGCGGAGATGGCATCACTGGAAAGCGCGGGGGATTTCCACGTCGTCAAGCTGTCCAGTCTGATTCTCCGCATCATGTCGCTGTTTTGCCGGTTTGCCGCAGATTCGGACCGACCGTGGCAAGGGGAACTCAACAGGTGCGCACCCCTGATCTCGCGCTGCACAATCGGCCGATACAAGTCGTTGCTGTAGCTGATTTACGCATCGGTTGCATAGCGAGACTCTGTTTAAATGTGGCGCCGTTGCATTTTAGCAAGCCTCAGGCATTAAGGCTTCCTTTCGCTCGGATGAAATTATGGCGAAAGTTCCGTCACAAAGCGCAGATTCGTCGACGGTGCGGAAAAAGAACGGCCCGATTGAAGCAACCGGCTCGATAGCGAAAGTCCTGCGAGAAAATTGCAACCCTTGATACAGGCATCGAGAGGGAACGCCTCCTGATGAAGCATTCTCTCGCAGGTAACGATTCGACTATTCGGCGGCTTCCGCCGTCGCCGGTTGCGGCTTCGTCGTCTCGCCTGCGCGGGGCAGCTGCACGGGTTTCAGCATGATGGCGGCGGCAAGGCCGATCAGCGCAATGGCGCAGGAAGTCATGAAGAGCGGCGAGAACGCGGCGGCATAGGTATCGGCGACGGCCTGGCGGCTCGCTTCGGGAAGGGCGGCCATCATTTTCGGCGTCAGCTGCTTGATATCGGCGACGCCGGGAATGGAGACGCCGACCTTGCCGAGCTCGGATGCGATGATGGCGCCATAGATGGAAATGGCGATCGAGGCGCCGCCCATGCGTGACAGCGTCACCGAGCCGGTGGCGGCGCCGACGTCGCGGGCGGGTGCTGCATTCTGTACGCCGATGACGGGAACCTGCTGGGCAAGGCCGATGCCGATGCCGTGCAGCATCATGACCGCGCCGATGAAGGCGATCGGCGTTCCGGCGTGGATCTGCGACATCAGCGCAAAGGCGATTGCGCTGCAGGTGAGGCTGGCGATGGCGAAGGGCTTGTAGCGCCCCGTCTTCGAGATGATGCGGCCTGCGGAAAGCGACCCGCAGACGAGGCCGCCGGTCAGAAGGATGAAGAGCAGGCCGGCGGCAGACGGCGAAAGGCCGGTCGTGGTCTGCAGGAAGAGAGCAAGATAATTGACCATGCCGATGGCGATGGCGCCGCCCATGATCGAGATCACCAGGAGCAGGCTGAAGGTCGAATTGCGAAACAGCTGCAGGGGAACGATCGGCTCGGGCGCGCGGCGCTCGACGAACACCCAGGTGACGGCACAGACGACGCCGAAGACGACGATGCCGATACTCTCAGGCGAGATCAATGCACCGAACAGTTCGCTGCTGTCGGTGGCAAGTACGATGCTTGTCGTCGTCATAGCAAGCAGAAGCGCACCGGCATAATCGATCTTGGGACGGCGATGCGGTTTGCGGTACGGCAGCATGAAGGCAAGGCCGGCGAGCACGATGAAGCCGATCGGCACGTTGACGAGGAAGATCGAGCGCCAGCCGAAGAGATCGCTCATCGTGCCGCCAAGCACCGGGCCGATCGCGCCCGATGCCATCAGTACGAGGCTGGAATAGCTCTGGTAGCGCGCCCGCTCACGCGGCTCGAACAGGTCGGCGTTGACGGCGAAGATCGACACCATGATGCCGCCGCCGCCAAGGCCCTGCAGCACGCGGGCGGCGATCAGCGTATTCATCGAGACCGCAAGGCCGCAGACGGTCGATCCGACGGTGAAGATCATGATTGCCGTCATCATCACGTATTTGCGGCCGAACAGGTCGCCGAGCTTGCCGTAGACCGGCATGACGGCGCTGAGTGAGAGGAGATAGGCCGAACCGATCCAGCCGAAGCGCTCGAGATGGCCGAACTCGCCGACGATCGTCGGCAGCGCCGTGGAGACGATCTGATTATCAAGCGTCGCCATGAACATGGCGGTCATCAGGAAGAAGAAGAGGATAAGCCGGCGACGAGGATCCGTCACGAGCGGCGCAGACGCGAGTTGCATGTCCATGGGAGGCATCGTTCCGGGTTGACGCGTTTTTATGTGCCAACAGCATATAATTGTCAATGGCACATTAATGACATCGGCATATTCAATTTTTGAATCGGCTCTGTTATGGTCCTGTGATGAGCGACGTCCTGACCAAGACCCTTTCCGTGGAGCCGGCCGAGCCGGATCGTGAAATCGTGCCGCGTATCGGCCGGAGCATGGCGCGCATGCGGCTGATGACCGGGCGGCGGCTGATCGGCCGGCTGGCGATCCAGAGTGCTGCACCGGGCCTCGAGCTTTCGCATCTCGACGTGCTCGATGCTGTGCGGAGGGCGCAGCCTGCCGGCGAGGTCACAGTCGGCATGATCGCGGAGATGCTGCGCATCGATCCGTCACGGGCAAGCCGGGTGGTGGCCGACATGGTCGGGCGCAACGTGCTGCGCCGTGAGGCCTCGCAGGCCGATGCGCGGCGGATCGTCGTCGTCATGACCGAGGTCGGCCAGGACCTGCTTGCCGAGATCGTCGCGCAGAAGCTTGCGATCATTTCCGGGATCGTTTCCGACTGGCCGCAGGAAGATGTCGAGCGCTTCGCAGCGCTTTTCGAGCGCTTCATCGGCGGCTACGAGGCGGTTTTCCTGTCGCGCGACAAGGATACGCCGGGCTGAGGCAGACGCGGTCGTTCGCCGGCCCTTCCCCTCGACCCCTCGTTTGCGCTAAGGGCAATGCCCATGAGCCAATCCACCTTCACCATTCTCCTTGGCGGCGAACTCAGCCTGACGGCGCGCCTGCGCGATGCCATCGAAGACAGCCGCTTCATTGCGGCCGATGGCGGCATGCGGCATGCGGCAGCACTCGGCATTACGCCGGAGCTCTGGGTCGGCGATTTCGATTCGACGCCTGATGATCTCGCGGATGCATTTCCCAATGTGCCAAAACAGCCCTATCCGGCAGCGAAGGCGGCGACGGACGGTGAAATCGCCGTGGCGGAAGCAATCGCGCGGGGCGCGCGGCGACTGATCCTCGCCGGCGCGCTCGGCGGCGAACGCTCCGACCATGCGCTTCAGCATCTGCTGTCGGCCGTCAGCCTGGCGGAAGAGGGTTTCGACCTGCTGCTGACCTCGGGCAAGGAAGAGGCCGTGCCGCTGGTTGCCGGCACGATCGAACTGGATCTTCCCAAAGGCAGCCTGTTTTCCGTGCCCGGATTCAGCGAGCTGAGAGGGCTTTCCATCGAGAATGCGCGTTATCCGCTGGCAGATTTCCACCTGCCTTTCGGCTCGTCGCGCACGATTTCCAATGTTGCGGAAGGCAGGGTTCGCTTTTCGCTCCGCAGCGGCCGGGCAATCGTGCTCGCCCGGCCCCATGATCTTTCCGGAGTCTGATTTTTGGCCCCTCCCATGCTGAAACTCGACGATATCTTCCTGAGCTTTGGCGGTGCACCGCTGCTGGCGGGTGCTAACCTGCAGATCGAGCCCGGTGACAAAATCTGTCTCGTCGGGCGCAACGGCTCGGGAAAATCGACGCTGCTGAAGATTGCCGCCGGCCTGGTCGAGGCACAATCCGGCGAGGTCTTCCGCCATCCGTCCTCGACGGTGCGCTATCTCGAACAGGCGCCGGATTTTGCCGGCTTCAACACGGTGCAGGCCTATGCCGAGGCCGGCCTCGGGCCGGGTGATGACCCCTATCGTGTCACCTATCTGCTGTCGCACCTCGGGCTGACCGGCGATGAAGACCCGAGGATGCTGTCCGGTGGCGAATCGCGGCGCGCAGCCCTTGCCCGGGTTATGGCACCGGAGCCGGACATTCTTCTGCTCGACGAACCGACCAACCATCTCGACCTGCCGACCATCGAATGGCTGGAAGGCGAGCTGCAAAAGACGCGCAGCGCTTTGGTGCTGATCTCGCACGACCGACGTTTCCTCGAAAAGGTCTCGACGGCAACCGTCTGGCTCGACCGCGGCACCTCGCGCCGGCTCGACAGAGGCTTTGCGCATTTCGAAGCCTGGCGCGATCAGGTGCTGGAGGCCGAGGAGCTGGAGCAGCACAAGCTCGGCAAGTCGATCGAGCGCGAGGAGCACTGGCTGCGCTACGGCGTCACGGCGCGGCGCAAACGTAACATGCGCCGTCTTGGCGAGCTGCAGACGATGCGCTCGAACTATCGCGGCCACAAGGGGCCGCAGGGCACGGTGCAGGCGACGGTTTCGGACGCGCAGGAATCCGGCAAGCTGGTGATCGAGGCCGACAAGATCACCAAGAGCTTCGGCGAGCGGGCAATCGTCACGCCGTTTTCGATCCGCGTGCATCGCGGCGACTGCATTGGTCTGGTCGGGCCGAATGGCGCCGGCAAGACGACGCTGCTGAAGATGCTGACCGGGCAGCTTTCACCCGATAGCGGCATCGTCAAGCTCGGCACCAATCTGGAGATTGCGACGCTCGACCAGAAACGCGAGGATCTCGATCCCGAGGATACGCTTGCCAACTATCTGACGGATGGGCGCGGCGAAAACCTGCTCGTCAACGGCGAGCAGCGCCATGTCACCGGCTACATGAAGGAATTTCTGTTCCAGCCGGAACAAGCGCGTACGCCGATCAGAAACCTCTCCGGCGGCGAACGCGCCCGGCTGATGCTGGCGCGCATCCTTTCACGCCCGACGAACCTCTTGATCCTCGACGAGCCGACCAACGATCTCGATATCGAAACGCTCGATCTCCTGCAGGAGATTGTCGCCGGCTTTCCCGGCACCGTCATTCTCGTCAGCCACGACCGCGATTTCCTCGACCGCACCGTGACCTCGACGATCGCACCGGCCGTACCGGATGCGCCTGATGGTCGCTGGATCGAATATGCCGGCGGCTACTCGGACATGCTTGTACAGCGCAAGGGCGCGCTCGAGGAGCGCAGAAAAGCCGAGAAGGCGGCGGAGAAGCCGAAGACGCAGCAGGCAACAGCGTCAGGCAGCTCGAAGGTCAAGCTCTCCTTCAAGCAGAAATTCGCACTGGAAAACCTGCCAAAGGAAATGGCGAAGGCCGAAGCCGAAATCGCCAAGCGCGAACAGGTGATGGCAGATCCCAATCTTTTCACGCGCGATCCCGCAACCTTCAACCGGCTTGCCGGCGAGATGGAAAAACTGCGCGCCAGCCTGACTGACATGGAAGAGGAGTGGCTGGAGCTCGAAATGCTGCGGGAAGAGCTGGAAGGCTGAGATTTTCTCAAGGCTGAAGGCTCACTTTTCCTTGATTCGTCAGTGTATCGTCCTGCGGCATAAGGTGCCGTCCGGCAGCCGGGGATATTGCCGATCGCAATGGCGACAAGGAACAGTCATATGTCTCGCAAGCCCTATTCCGGAATTTTCACGGCGTTTGTCGCCGGTAGCCTCGTGACGCTTGCCCTGTCGCAAGCCGCACAGGCGCAGGATGCCCAGCGCATTCGTGTTCGCGGCGCAATCGAAACCCTCAGCGGCGATACGCTCGTCGTCAAGACGCGCGAGGGCAGCGATGCGACGATCGCGCTGAAATCCGGCTGGAAGGTCGGCGGCATCAAGAAAGCCTCGGTCGAGGATATCAAGCCCGGCGATTTTGTCGGCGTTGCTTCACTTCCAAAGGGCACGGGCCCGGACGGGGCGATCGAGGTGCTGATCTTTCCGGCGTCGATGAAGGGAACCGGTGAGGGCAACCGTCCCTGGGATGCGCAGCCGAACAGCCAGATGACCAATGCGACCGTCAGCAATGCCGTCAAATCCGTGGACGGCCACACGATCACGCTGACCTATCAGGGCAAAGAAAAGACCATCACGATTGCCGATGGCACGCCGATCGTGACGCTGGCGCCTGCGACCAAGGATGATCTGAAACCCGGCGCCGGCGTCGTCATCACCGGCGAGAAGGCGGCGGACGGCAGCATCTCGGCCAGCCAGATCGCCGTTGGCCTCAACGGTATCGTGCCGCCGATGTGACCGGCGGCCTTCAAATCTCTGCCTCACGCACATCGTTATCCCAAAACTGCTGCCCAGTTTTGGGCGGCATGCATCAAAGCGCCGGCGCGGGCACGGCGGCAGCGCCCGCACTGGCGCTGGGGCCGGTCTGGACGGCAGGCGGCTCCTCGGATGCTGACGGCAGCGCCTGCAGATGCAGCACGCGCGGCTTCAGCGCCTCGAGATAGGCCTCGGAGCGGCCGATATAGATCATGCCGCTTTCAGGCATCGAGGTAAGCAGTTTGGCCATTGTTTCCTGCAATTCCGGCTCCATGCCTTCCAGCACTTCGTCGAAAATGATCCAGCGCGGGCGTACGAGAAGCAGCCGGGCAAATCCGATCGCTTTCTGCTGGTCGCCGTCGAGCATCTTGTCCCAGCGGGCGCGGGTATCGAGCCTTGCGATCAGCGAATGGAGACCAACCTTGTCGAGGGCCGCCTCGACGGCGGCTTTCTCGTAGGCTTCGGGACGTTCGGGAAAGGCCAGCGCCTCGCGCAGCGTGCCGCCAGGAACATAGGCAACCTGCGGAACGAAGAGCATGTCGTCGATTGGCGGCAGGCCTATCGTGCCGCTGCCGCACGGCCAGAGGCCGGCCATCGCCTGGAAGAGCAGCTTGCGGTTGACGCTGTGATCGCCGTTGATCATGATCTTTTCTCCGGCCTTGATCACGACATTGGTTTCACGCAGGCGGAAACCGCCGCATTCCTCGATGTCTTCGCCGACCTTGGCGACGATCACCACATCCTTCAACGTCAGCGTGTCGGGCGCGGTGTTTTCATAGGCGATGCTGTCCTTCAGGTCGAAGTCCTCCTCCATGTCGAGCAACGCCTGGCGGAAATCGGTGACGCGCATCAGCGTGGCGCGCCATTCGGCGATCGGGCCGAAATTGGAGACATACCAGCGCAGCGCCGTGTTGACCTGGTTGAAGGCACCGACCGACATCATCAACTGGCCGAGGGTGAGGCCGCCGGAGAAATAGGCGGGGGCGGCAACGATGATCGGGATGACGATCACCAGCCAGCCATAGCCGGCCGAAACCCAGGTGAGATTGGTATTGGCCATGGCAAGCCGCTTGACGACTGTCAGGACCGAGCTGATATCGGCGTTGATGCGCCGGCGTTCGTTCTCCTCGCCGCGGGCAACGGTGATCGCCGGCATGTTCTCATTGGCATGCATCAGCGTGAAGCGAAGCTCGGCCTCTTTCGAAAAACGATCGGCATTGAGCTTCACCAGCTTGCGGCCGACGACCTGGCTCAGCACCGAGGCGGAAGCGGCATAGAAAATCGCCGCCCAGACCATGTAGCCCGGAATGGAGAAGCTATGGCCGCTGATGCGGAAGATGAAGCCGCTCGAAAGCTCCCAGAGCACGCCGATGAAGCTCACCAGAAGAATGGTCGATTGCAGCAGGCCGAGAACCAGCCCTGTCGTGCTTTCGGCAAGGTTGCGGGAATCCTCGTGCAGACGCTGGTCCGGATTGACGCCGATCAGGCCGCTGGAGGCAAGCCGCAGCGCCCGCTTGCGCTTCAGCCACTGGTCAACAAGATCGCGTGACAAGCCTTCGCGCATATAGAGCGCCGTCATCTGGTTCAGCCAGGCCTGCAGCACGTTGAGCAGCAGCAGTGTGCCGGCGATCATCGCGAAGATTTCGAGTTGGTGGAAGAATTCGCCGAGGTCGCGGCGCTCCAGAGAGTCGTAGAAGGGCGCATTCCACTCGTTCAAAATCACCTGGCCGTAGGATGTCGCCAGGATAACGAGGATCAGCACGGTCGCCAGAAACAGCACCCTGCCACGCACTTCCGAATTCCAGAATGCTGAGAACATGACGCCGAGGCGATATGTCAGGCTGAAATCATACCCTACCCTATCCTGCCTTACGATGCCCGGCCTCCCCTCGATTTTATCTGCCATTACGCTTTTCCAAATCGCCCATACCCTTATAAATAACATGGTGGCGTTACGGGTCTATCAACAGATTCTATCAGTCATTAAAGTGTGATGATGCTTGCATGGGTCTCTCCTGCATGCATTCGCCAGTTGATTCGCAATCAGACTGGGTCTAATTAAGGCCTCCGTGGTGATTTGGCCGGCCGGCTTGCAGCCACGTTAAAAAAGTCGCTAAAGGGCCGCGTGCGGACCGGTAGCGATTTTTGTCGCCGCCGGTTTTTGTTTTTGATCGAGTGACCGCAATGCCCATCAAGATCCCCGATACGCTGCCCGCCTTCGAAACCCTGGTTCAGGAGGGTGTGCGGGTGATGACCGAGACGTTGGCGATCCGTCAGGATATCCGACCGTTGCAGATCGGGCTGCTCAACCTCATGCCGAACAAGATCAAGACCGAGCTGCAGATGGCCCGCCTCGTCGGCGCCTCGCCGCTGCAGGTGGAACTGTCGCTCATTCGCATCGGCGGCCACAAGGCGAAGAACACGTCCGAGGATCATCTGCTTGCCTTCTACCAGACCTGGGAGGAGGTAAAGCACCGCAAGTTCGACGGCTTCATCATCACCGGGGCGCCGATCGAGCTTTTGCCCTATGAGGACGTCACTTATTGGCCGGAGATGCAGGAGATTCTCGACTGGACAGAAACGAACGTCCATTCGACGATGAACGTCTGCTGGGGCGCGATGGCGGCGATCTATCATTTTCACGGCGTTCCGAAATACGAGCTGAAAGAGAAGGCCTTCGGCGTCTACCGCCACCGGAACCTGAAGCCTTCCTCGATCTATCTCAACGGCTTTTCCGACAATTTCGAAGTGCCGGTGTCGCGCTGGACCGAAGTGCGCCGCGCCGATATCGAGAAATCCGAAAGCCTGGAGATCCTGATGGAATCAGCCGAAATGGGCGTCTGCCTCGTGCACGAGAAGAGAGGCCGGCGGCTCTACATGTTCAACCATGTCGAATATGATTCCACCTCGCTTTCCGACGAGTATTTCCGCGACGTCAATACCGGCGTGCCGATCAAGATGCCGCACAATTACTTCCCGCATAACGATCCGGCGCTTGCGCCGCAGAACCGCTGGCGCAGCCATGCGCATCTCTTGTTCGGCAACTGGATCAACGAAATCTACCAGACGACGCCCTTTGATGTGGAAGAGATCGGCACGGACCTCTGACCGTTGCCGATCGCGCCGCGAGCTGGTGCCGCTGCATCACCGCTGCGGCATTTCTTTCCGATCGGCCGGTTGCGGATTGAAACAAATGCGGGCAGGTTCCTGTCCTGAACCCTACCACACCGCGCGTCTTCATCGGACGTGCAAGGCACACTTTGAATCGCTGCAAATTCCTCAAATCGATTCCGAATTGAGGAATTTGCAGCAGGGATAGAATGGACGGTCGATATGTCGGATAAGTTGGAGCGGGACGTTTTCGGGCAGACGAAGGCGGGTGAGACCGTCTATCGCGTCGAGATCAAGGGCGGCGGGCTGACGGCCAAGATCATAAGCTGGGGCGCGGTCATCCAGGATCTGCGTCTCGAGGGCCATGACGCGCCGCTGCAGCTCGGCTTTGATGATTTCGATAGCTATCCCCTCTATTCATCCTATTTCGGCGCGACACCGGGCCGCTGCGCCAACCGCGTCGGCGGCGGCAGGTTTACGCTTGACGACAAGGACTATCAGCTCGAACTGAATGAAAACGGCGTGACGCATCTGCATGGCGGCAGCGACAATATCGCCAAACGCAACTGGACGATCGTCGAGCATGACGTCGACCGCGTGGTGCTGAAGATCGTCGATCCCGATGGCCGCGCCGGCTATCCCGGCAATTGCACCATCCAGGCGACTTTCTGGGTGCATGGCAACGGTGAACTGTCGATCACCTATGAATCGACCAGCGACCAGCCGACGCTCGCCAGTGTCTGCCAGCACGCCTATTTCAATCTCGACGGTCGCGAAGATGCGCTTGGCCACGATATCATGATTGCCGCCGATCATTATCTGCCGACCGATGAGAAGCAGGTGCCGACCGGCGAGACCCGTTCCGTCGAGGGCACCGAATTCGATTTCCGGGAGATGGCGCCGATGAAGCGTTTCGTCGGCAGCGAACAGATGTTCTACGACCATAATTTCTGCCTGTCGGGCGAGCGCACCGCCAAGCGGAGTGTCGCGCTCGCCCGCAGCCTGTATTCGGGTGTGTCGCTGGAAGTGCGCAGCACCGAGCCAGGCGTCCAGTTCTATGCGGGCTTCAAGCTCGATACTGGGGCTCCCGGCATCGGCGGGCGCAAATACGGTCCATTCGCCGGCTTCTGCCTGGAGACACAGGTCTGGCCGGATGCGATCAATCACCAAGGTTTTCCGAATGCGGTTCTGCGCCCCGGCGAAGTGCTGCGCCAGGAGACGGATTATATCTTCACCAAGAACTGAGCATCCTCCAGCGCCGCGCGTTTCTAAACGCGCGGCGCTGTCGACGCACGACTGTCAAATTTGATCGCTATGAAACCCTCGACGGCCCGCCGACGAGGGTTTTTTCTTTCGGCACTCGATTCTGTCTTGCCGATTGGTTCTATATAGGTTCTATTATGTGCCTATGGATAGAACCAGTCTGATAGTGGAACTAAACAGCCGCGGCCTGCGCGACGAGGCACTGACCGGGCCGCTCTACAAGCGGCTGGCGCAGACGCTGACCGGCCTCATTCAGGAAGGGTTGCTGAAGCCCGGCACCGCACTCCCGGGCGAGCGCGACCTTGCCGAGGCTCTGAAGCTCGGCCGTGTCACCGTGCGCACCGCCTATCGCGATCTGATGGCATCCGGCACACTGGAATCGCGCCACGGAAGCGGTACTTTCGTGTCGAGCAGAGTGGAGCGCATGGAGCAGTCGCTCTGGCGGCTTTCCTCCTTCTCCGCCGACATGCGTTCGCGCGGGCGTCTGCCCGCCGCACGGATATTGTCGCGGGCGGTCAATACGCCGTCGCCGGAGGAATCCTTCCTGCTCGGCCTCGGCGGCGACGAGCCGGTGCTGAGACTCGACCGCTTGCGCCTTGCCGACGGCCTGCCGCTGGCGATCGAACGCGCCGTGGTGCCGATCAAGTTCCTCGGGCACGATGCCGGTGGCGAGGGATCGCTCTACGATGCGCTGACGGCCAGCGGCCACAGGCCGGTGCGCGCGCTGCAGCGGCTGACGGCGGTCACGCTCGACCCGTCCTCCGCCGCAATCCTGAACGTCAAATCGGGCGCGCCGGCGCTCCTGATCGAACGTGTCTCGCGCCTGGAAGACCAGCGCGTCGTCGAATACACCCGCTCGCATTATCGCGGCGATGCCTATGATTTCGTAGCCGAATTGAGAATCGGAGATGACCTATGAATGACAACCAGTCACTGATGCTGCAAGAAGCCGGCCAATCGCCCGAGGTGGTGGCGACGCTGCTCGAAAAGGAAAAACCGGTCTTTGCCGAGATCGCCCGGTTGTTTTCGTCCGCACGCCCGAGCGTGGTGACGACGGCGGCGCGCGGCTCGTCGGACCACGCCGCCACCTTCTTCAAATATCTCTTCGAGATTACCTGCGGCGTTCCGGTCGCCTCGGTCGGTCCGTCGATCGCTTCCGTCTATGGTGCGGCGCTGCATCTGAAGGGCGGCGTCCATTTCACCGTCTCGCAGTCGGGTGCCAGCCCCGATATCGTCGCGTTGCAGGATGCCGCGAAGAAGGGCGGAGCGACGACGATCGCCGTCGTCAACGTCACCGATAGCCCGCTTGCGAAACAGGCCGATATCGTTCTCGGCCTCAATGCCGGTGCGGAAAAGAGCGTCGCGGCGACAAAATCCTTCATCGCCTCGGTCGCCGCCCTTGCCGGCGTGACGGCTGCGATCGGCGGTGCGTCCGACCTGCAGGCTGCACTCGACAAGCTGCCGGAGGCGCTTTCGTCAACTAACGGCATCGACACCGCGGCAGCCGAGGAGGTGCTCTTCAACGCGACCTCGCTCTATACCGCCGGCCGCGGCCCGGCTTTCGCGATCGCGCTCGAAGCGGCGTTGAAGGCCAAGGAAACCTCCGGCCTGCATGCCGAGGCCTTCTCGCTGGCGGAACTGATGCACGGTCCGATGCGCCTGGTGCAGCCGGGCTTCCCGATCGTCGCCTTTGCGCCCGACGATGCGGCCTTCGCCAACAATGTGCAGGCGCTGGAACGCCTGCAGAAGCTCGGCGCCACCACCGTCGGCTTCTCGACGCAGCCGCTCTCCGGTGTCCATCTGCGCGTACCGACGACGGGCAACGGCCTCGTCGATCCGCTGGTGTCGCTGCTCGTCTATTACCGGCTGATCGAGTCGGTGACTCGCCGCAAGGGCTTCGATCCCGACAAGCCGGCAAACCTGCTCAAGGTGACGGAGACGGTCTGATGGCCCGCAAGATCTTTCTCGGCGCGCGCATCTTCGACGGTGAGCGCTTCCATGACGACAAAGCCCTCATCGTTGCCGGCGGCCGCGTCGAAGCGATCGCTGCCAGAAATGATCTGCCGGACGGTGAGGTGGTGACGCTCCCCGGCGGTGTTCTGTCGGCCGGCTTCATCGATGCGCAGGTCAATGGCGGCGCCGGGCGGATGCTGAACGACGAGCCTTCCGTTGCCTCGATGGACATTATTGCCGGCGGGCACCGGCCCTATGGCACGACGTCGCTGTTGCCGACGCTGATCACCGATACTTCAGAGGCCTCCATTGCCGCCATCGAGGCGGCCAAGGAAGCAGTGAATATGAACTGCGGCGTCGCCGGCCTGCATCTGGAAGGCCCACATCTGGCGCCTGCGAGGAAGGGCGCGCATCTGGCCGAATTGATGCGGCCGGTGGAGGACCGCGACGTTAAGGCTTTCATCCGGGCGCGCGAGGCGATCGGCACGCTGCTCGTCACCATGGCCGCCGAGCAGGTGACGGTTGCCCAGGTGCGCGAGCTTGCGGAAGCCGGTGTCACCGTCAGCATCGGCCATTCCGATTGTTCGAGCGAGGCGGCGGAAGAGCGTTTCGATGCCGGTGCGCGGGGCGTCACGCACCTCTTCAACGCCATGAGCCAGTTGGGACACCGCACGCCCGGTCTCGTCGGCGCGGCGATCGATCATCCCTCGACCTGGTGCGGCATCATCGCCGACGGCCATCATGTCGATCCGAAGGCCCTGCGCACGGCGCTGCGCGCCAAACGCGGCGAAGGCAAGCTGTTCTTCGTCACCGACGCGATGTCGCTCGTCGGGTCGGAGAAGGATTCGTTCACGCTGAACGGGCGCACCGTCCGGCGTGAAAGGGGCGGCTTTTGCTCGAAGCTGGTGCTGTCCGACGGCACGCTGGCCGGTTCCGATGTCGACATGATCTCGACGATCCGTTACGGCGTCACCTATCTCGACCTGACGCTCGCCGAGGCCTTGCGCATGGCGACCCTTTATCCGGCCCGGTTCCTCCGGCTTGGCGATCGCGGCCGTCTCTCGCCGGGCGCGCGTGCCGATCTCGTGCATCTCACCGATGCGCTTGCCGTCACCGCCACCTGGCTCAGCGGCGAAGCGGCCTAAAAATCAAGGAGAAGTGGGATGACCGACATTACCGATGCCTATTTCTCCAACCTCATCGGCCGGCTGGAGGAACTGAAGCAGACGCTTGCCCAGCCGATGGCGCAGGCAGCAGCCGTCATCCTCGATGCTGCCCGAGGCGACAAGCGTGTCTATGTCTTCGGCACCGGCCATTCGCATATGCTGGCGGAAGAGGTGCACTATCGTGCCGGCGGGCTCGCCTTCACCGTGCCGGTGCTCGTCGGCTCGGCCATGTTGCATGAGGGCGCGGTCATCAGTTCGGTTTATGAGCGCACGCAAGGGCTGGTGCGGCCGATGCTGGAGCGTTACGGCATGCAGCCGGGCGATGTCATCATCATCGCCTCCAATTCGGGCGTGAACGCCGCGCCGATCGAGGCCGCCGACTATGCGCGCGAAATCGGCGCAAAGGTGATTGCCATCACGTCGATCGCCTATTCCTCAGCGATCGCCAATGGCCGCCGGCGGCTTGCCGACGTGGCCGATGTGGTGCTCGACAACGGGCTGCCGCCGGGTGACGCCGTTGTCGATCTCGAAGGCACGGGGCTCCGGGTTGGGCCAGTCTCGACGGCCGTCGGGGTGACCGTCATCAATGCGATCTTCGCCGAAGTCGCCTCGGAGCTTTCGAAATCCGGCGATGCGCCAATTTATCTCAGCGCCAACATGCCGGGTGCCGCCGAGATCAACCAGAAGCTCGTCAAGAAATACCGTCCGCGCAACCCGCATCTCTAGAGCACGATGCCGAATAGTGTGGCGGCGGATACAAAAAAGGCCGGCGCGAGCCGGCCTCTTCGATAGGCTGAAACCAGGATCAGTCCTTGGCGCGTTCGACGTAGGAATTGTCTTCGGTGGCGATGACGACGCGGGTGCCGGCATTGATGTGCGGCGGCACCATGGCGCGCACGCCGTTCGACAGTATCGCCGGCTTGTAGGAGGACGATGCCGTCTGGCCCTTGACGACCGGTTCCGTCTCCATGATTTCGAGCGTGACGTGGCGCGGCAGTTGGAGCGCCAGCGCAATACCTTCATGCATCGAGAGGATGCAGGACATGCCTTCCTGCAGGTAAGCCTTGTCGTCACCCATCGTGTCGACATCGACGACGACCTGATCGTAGCTCGCCGGGTTCATGAAGTGAAAGCCTTCGCCGTCTTCATAGAGAAACTGGAAGGAGACGTCTTCGACGAAGGCGCGCTCGACCTGTTCGGTGGTGCGCCAACGCTCGGAAACCTTCACGCCGTCGACGATGCGGCGCATGTCGACCTGGGTGACCGGCGTGCCCTTGCCCGGATGAAAGTTCTGGGCGGTGAGAACGACGTAGAGCTTGCCGTCGACATCGAGAACGTTGCCCTTGCGGACCGAAGAGGCGATGACCTTGACCATAAGACTTCCTTGTAACTCGGCTTTCGGCGTCGTAGATGACTGTCGAGACGCCCCGAAGACGCAAATATTTTTCTTTGGGGCGCAACTAACCTAAAATCCGGGAAATAGCCACCCCCCATACCGGCTTCTCCGGCGAAGAAAGCTTGGAATGAACTCTTCGGCGAAAGCGTCTCCCTGGTGGACCCCGTCCGTGCATGCCGATCGCCGTCCGTTCCTGATCGGGCGCAATGCGATCCAGGCGGCCTTGCGCGGGTTTTTCGCGCGCGAGGATTTCATCGAGGTGGATACGGCGGTGCTGCAGGTCTCTCCCGGCAATGAGGCGCATCTGCATGCCTTCGCCACGGAAGCACTGGCGACGGATGGGCAAAAGGCGCCGTTCTACCTGCACACCTCGCCGGAATTTGCCTGCAAGAAGCTGCTTGCGGCGGGCGAGGAGCGCATCTCGTGTTTTGCCCATGTCTATCGCAACCGCGAGCGCGGGCCGCTGCATCATCCTGAGTTCACCATGCTCGAATGGTATCGGGCCGGCGAAAGCTACGAGAGCCTGATGATGGATTGCGTGCGGATCCTGGCGCTTGCGACTGAGACGGTAAAGACCGGGAAGCTTGCCTATCGCGGCGCCGAGAGCGATCCCTTCGCCGGGCCGGAGCGGATCAGCGTTGCCGAAGCATTCGAGCGTCATGCCGGCATCGATCTTCTCGCCTCGGTCGCAACCGATGGTTCGACCGACCGCGACCATCTGGCGGCCGAGACGAAGCGCGTCGGCATGCGTGTTGCCGATGACGACGGCTGGGCCGATCTCTTCAGCCGGGTGCTGGTCGAAAAGATCGAGCCGCATCTCGGTTTCGGCCGCATCACCATCCTCGACGAATATCCGATCTCGGAGGCGGCCCTTGCGCGTCCCTCGGCACGCGACCCCAGGGTTGCCGAGCGTTTCGAGCTCTATGCCTGCGGCGTCGAGCTTGCGAACGGCTTCGGCGAACTCACCAATGCTGCCGAACAGCGGCGACGGTTCGAGATCGAGATGGCCGAGAAGGCGCGGGTCTACGGCGAGACCTATCCGATTGACGAGGATTTCCTCGCCGCGCTGTCGCTGATGCCTGAGGCAAGCGGTATCGCGCTCGGCTTCGACCGGTTGGTGATGCTGGCGACGGGAGCATCACGCATCGACCAGGTGCTCTGGGCGCCGGTGGCGGAGTGCGGGCGATGAATGTCGTCAAACCGATCAAGAGCGTCGACGATCTTCTGAAGGCGGGGCTGGTCGCCCCTGCCGATCGTGCGAGGCTCGAGGAGGTTGCGGCGCGTTACGCGATTGCGCTGACGCCTGCGATCAGCGAGCTCATAGATCGAGCCGACCCCGATGATCCGATCGCTCGGCAATTCGTGCCAGATGCAGCCGAACTTACGATCGCCCCGGAAGAACGCGCTGATCCGATCGGCGATCATGCCCACAGCCCCGTCGAAGGTATCGTTCACCGCTATCCCGATCGTGTCTTGCTCAAGGCCGTGCATGTCTGCCCGGTCTATTGCCGCTTCTGCTTCCGGCGCGAAATGGTCGGGCCGCAGGGCCTCGGCACGCTCGATGCGGCGGCGATGCAGGCCGCTTTCGATTATATCGGCGGTCATGAGGAGATCTGGGAGGTCATCCTCACCGGCGGCGATCCGCTGGTGCTTTCGCCGCGCCGGCTCCGCGACATCATGGAGGCGCTTGCCAGGATCACGCATGTGAAGATCGTGCGTTTCCATACGCGTGTTCCGGTCGTCGATCCTGAGAAGATCGATGCGGCGCTAATTGGCGCGCTGAAGGCGAGCGGCAAGACGGTCTATGTGGCGCTGCACGCCAATCATCCGCGCGAACTGACGCCGGAAGCGCGGGCGGCCTGCGCCCGCCTCGTCGATGCCGGCATCGCGATGGTCAGCCAGTCGGTGCTACTCAAGGGTGTCAACGACGATCCCGACGTGCTTGCGAAGCTGATGAAGGCCTTCGTCGAGATCCGCGTCAAACCCTATTACCTGCATCACCCGGATCTGGCGCCCGGCACCAGTCATTTCAGAATGACGATCGAGGAGGGGCAGGAGATCGTCGCGGCGTTGCGCGGGCGGATTTCCGGTCTCTGCCAGCCGGCCTACATCCTCGATATCCCCGGCGGTCACGGCAAGGCCGTCGTCAGCGCAAGCGCGATCCGGGCAACAGGCGACGGATGTTATTCCGTCACCGATTATCGCGGCGGCGAGCATTCCTATCCGCCGGCCGATTGAGACAAAACGCGGCGCTTTGCGTGTCATTTCTGTACGTGCTGCGCCAGAAACCAGAGTGTGTCGCAGCGTCAACATTACATTAAGCCATTGATATAATGTGGTTGTTTACAGCGATGCGGGGATGGTCGCTAAAATCCTAACTATGAGCCTTAGTCATATTTAACTCAATAAATTAGCGGAATGTTCTGTTTTCCGCACTAAAAGAACGCTCATGAGAAGGCGATGAACGCCGGTTCGGGATCATGAGAATCTTGGAGTGATGGGATGAATAAGGCAATCCGCGACCTCGTAGCCAAATTCGGCAAGCTTCCTGGGTCGATCGACCAGGTCGCCGACGACGCCGATCTTTATGCGGCAGGTTTGACGTCCTTTGCTTCTGTGCAGTTGATGCTTGGCATCGAAGAGGCCTTCGACATCGAATTTCCCGACAATCTCCTGAACCGCAAATCCTTCGCGAGTATCTCGGCCATCGCCAGGACCGTCGATCTCATCCGGGACAGCCGGAAGGTCGCCTGATGAATTTCCCCGTCAAGATCATGCAGGACGGTCTTGTTGCAAGGGTGGCCCGCGTCGCTGAAATCGCGGCGAAACACGCCGATGCCGTCGACGCTGAAGCCCGTTTCCCCCGAGAAGCCGTGGACGCGATGAAGGCCGAAAGGCTGCTCGGCATCCAGGTGCCGCGCCATCTCGGCGGCGAATCCGCCTCGATCACCGAGATCGCTGAATTGTGCTCGCTGCTCGGCCAGGTTTGCGCCGCCAGCGCGATGGTCTTCGCCATGCACCACATCAAGCTGTCGAGCCTCGTTGAACACGGCGCCGACAGCGAATGGCATCGCGGTTTCATGCGCCGCATCGCTGCCGAGCAGCTGCTGATCGCATCCGCCACCACCGAAGGCGGTATCGGCGGAAACCTGCGCAACAGCATCTGTGCTGTCGAGGTCGATGGCGAGACGTGCCGCCTCGAAAAGGATGCGACCGTCATTTCCTATGGTTCGCATGCCGACGCCATTCTCATCACCTCGCGTGCCCACGCGCAGGCGGCTTCCTCCGATCAGGTGCTGACGGCCTTCCTCAAGGACCAGTACACGCTCGAGAAAACGCATGTCTGGAATACGCTCGGCATGCGCGGAACCTGCTCCGACGGCTTCCTGTTCAAGGGTGAAGCGCCGGCGCATCAGATCCTGCCGAAGCCTTTCGCGGAGATCGCGGCCCAATCCATGCTTGCCTCCTCGCACCTCTTGTGGAGCGGCGTCTGGTACGGCATCGCCGTCGATGCCGTTGTGCGCGCCCAGGCTTTCGTGCGCGCTGCCGCCCGCAAGGCGCCGGATGCCCAGCCGCCGGGCGCGCTGCGCCTTGCCGAGGTTTCGAACCTGCTGCAGATGGTGAAATCCAACGTGGTTGCCGGCCTCAAGGCCTATGAGGATGCCAAGGCCGATGCCGACAGGCTGTCTTCGATGGGATTTGCGGTGGCGATGAACAATGTCAAAATCGCCTCGTCCGAGACGATCCTGGAGATCGTCAACCATGCCATGCTGATCTGCGGCATCATGGGCTACAAGAACGGCACGCCCTTCAGCCTCGGACGCCATCTGCGCGACGCGCATTCCGCACAGCTCATGATTTCGAATGACCGCATCCTCGGCAACACGTCGAGCATGCTTCTTGTCCATAAGCAGGACACTAGCCTACTGGGGTGACAGTCATGGATATGCAGACCTCGTTTCTGGACCGGCTTTTCGAATCCGGTCTGCTGATCGATACCGGCATCGACGGGCTCTACGGCCGCAGCGGCCAGTTCGAAGACGTGATCGCTGCCTTCGAGCGCCTGATCGACACGTTCGGCGGCGCCGATGGTGCCGAAGCCATGCGCTTTCCGCCCGGCATGAACCGCGCCTTCTTCGAGAAGAGCGGCTACATGAAGAGCTTTCCGCAGCTCGCCGGCACGGTGCACAGCTTCTGCGGCAGCGAGCTCGATCATGTCAGCCTGCTGCAATGCATGGAAGTCGGCGAAGACTGGACCAAGGGGCAGGAGGCGACCGACATCGTGCTGACGCCGGCTGCCTGCTATCCGCTCTATCCGACGGTCGCCAAGCGCGGCAACCTGCCGAAGACGGGCGGCCTCTTCGACCTGCAATCCTATTGCTTCCGCCATGAGCCGTCGAAAGATCCGGCCCGCCAGCAGCTGTTCCGCATGCGCGAATATGTCTGCATGGGCACAGAGCTGCACGTCACCGATTTCCGCCAGCGCTGGATGGATCGCGGCGTCGAGATGATGAAGGCCGTCGGCCTCGATGTGACGATCGACGTTGCCAATGATCCGTTCTTCGGCCGCGCCGGCAAGATGCTCGCCAATAATCAGCGCGATCAGAACCTGAAGTTCGAGCTGCTGATCCCGATCACCTCGGCTGCCAACCCGACCGCCTGCATGAGCTTCAACTACCATCAGGATGCCTTCGGCACGAAATGGGGCCTCAATCTCGAAGACGGCAGTGTCGCGCACACCGCCTGCGTCGGCTTCGGACTGGAGCGCATCGCCCTTGCCCTCTTCCATCATCACGGACTCGATGTGAAGCAATGGCCGGCCAGCGTACGGAAAGCGCTGTGGGGCTGAGCAAATCGATGACATCGCTATTTTCGGGAATCGACCCGGAAACCTACCGGGCGCATGCGCTGCATTCCGGCGAGCGCGCCTGGCCGGAAACCAATTGCTATGTCGATCTCTGGATCGAGGTTCTGGCGACATCAGGCGTTGCGCCGGAGGCAATGCTGGGTTTTACCTTGACGCAGGATTTCGAGGGCGACCAGTTCACCTTCTTCAAGGTGCCGCTCGAGGATCTCGAAGCGCTCTACGGCATTCGTGCGACCGAGCTTGCCATCTACGACCGTGTCGAACGCCATGTCGAGGTTCAGATCGCGCGGGGCCGTCTCTGCCTGATCGAAATGGATTCCTTCTACATGCCGGATACCCGTGGCACCGCCTACCGGCAGGAGCACGGCAAGACGACGGTTGCGATCAACCGGCTGGACGTTGCGGCCAAGCGCGTCGATTATTTCCACAATGCCGGCTATTTCCGTCTCGAAGGCGAGGATTTCGACGGACTGTTCCAGCTGCAGCTGACGGAAAACGAGCCGCCGTTCCTACCCTACACGGAATTTGCACGATTCCCGGAAAAGCCGGCAGACGAAGCGCATCTACGTTCGACCGCGCGGCGGCTTGCCGGTTTTCATTTTGCCCGGCGTCCCCGTGAAAACCCGATCCGCGCCTTTGCAAGTATCTTTCCGCAACAGGTCGAGGCGGTGGCGGAACGGCCGTTCGGCTTCTTCCACAAATACGCCTTCAACACGCTTCGCCAGGTGGGCGCCAATTTCGAGCTGGCGGCCGATCATCTCACCTGGCTCTCCCCTGGTGAATTCGCGGCTGGCACCGAGCATGCCAGGCGTATTTCGGAGGTGGCGAAATCGGTGCAGTTCCAGCTTGCCCGCGCTGTCACCCGCAAGAAGTTCGAGCCGTTGCAGGCAGCACTTGATCCGGCCGCCGATGCATGGGATGCCATGATGGCGTCGCTTGCGGGGCGAATCTGAGGCCGGAGATCTGACCATGCGGGGGCGTTTGGCGAGCATCGGTGCCGAGGAAAGTCTACTTTCCGAAGGTTGGAACCTGATCCTGACGGAGCCGGGCGCCTGCGCCGTGCCGCACGACATCCCGCTCTCCGCACAGTTCATTCCCGCACCCGTTCCCGGCACCGTCGCCGCAGCGCTTGAAAAAGCCGGGCTCTTCGACCGGGAAAATCCCGAGCCGCTGAACACGCGGGATGCCTGGTATCTCTGCCGGCTTTTCGATGCCGAGCCCGGCGACGCGATCCTGCGTTTCGCAGGGCTGGCGACGCTTTGCCATGTCTTCCTGAACGGCCAGGAAATCCTGTTTTCGGAGAGCATGTTCACGGCGCACGAGATTCCGGTGACGCTTTCGGGCGGTGATGAACTGGCACTGTGCTTCCGGGCGCTCGGCCCCCGCTTGTCGGAGCCGGGGCCGCGCGCGCGTTGGCGGCCGCAGATGATCACGCCGGCGGGCTTGAAGAATTTCCGCACGACGCTGCTTGGTCATATGCCGGGCTGGTGCCCCGATATCCATGCCGTCGGGCCATGGCGGCCGATTTCGATGGTGCGGCGTCATCCCGTCTCGATCGACAATGTCTCCATCCGCGCCGTATTGGAGGAGAGTGGCGTCGGCCGCCTCAGCGTGTCCCTGCATAGCAATGCCGAGGATCCGGCAATGCTGCTGCGCTGCGGCGGAATGGAGCAGCCCTTCGAGAAGGTCGGCGACAGTCATTACTCGGCTATCCTCAAGCTTTCCGACATCGAGGCCTGGTGGCCGCATACGCATGGCGCTCCGCGTCTCTATGAGCCGACGCTGGTTTCCGATGGTCTGGAATATCCGCTCGGCAGGACCGGCTTTCGCCGCATCGACATCGACCGCGGTGCGGATGGCGATGACTTCGCGCTCCTCGTCAATGGTGAACGGATCTTCTGCCGTGGTGCGGTGTGGACGACGGCCGACATCGCGCGATTGCCGGGTGGGCGGGCGGATTATGAGCCGTTCCTGCGGCTTGCCGCCGGAGCCGGCATGAACATGATCCGCATCGGCGGCACCATGGCCTACGAAACGCCTGATTTCTTCGCGCTCTGCGACGAGCTCGGTCTGCTCGTCTGGCAGGATTTCATGTTCGCCAATTTCGACTATCCGCGCAACGACAAGGCTTTTCTAGGCCACGTGCATGCAGAGGTTGAGGAATTCCTGCACGGCGTGCAGGCGTCGCCTTCGCTGGCCGTGCTCTGCGGCGGCAGCGAAATTCACCAGCAGGCGGCAATGCTCGGTCTGCCGGTGGAATTCTGGAGCGGGCCGGTCACCGATGAAATCATTCCGGCGGTCGTCGCGCGCATGCGCCCCGACGTGCCCTATGTCCCGAACTCGCCCTATGGCGGAGCGATGCCCTTTTCGCCGAATGCCGGTGTCGCCCATTATTACGGCGTCGGCGCCTATATGCTGCCGATTGCCGATGCGCGCCGCGCCGATGTGCGGTTTGCCTCCGAAAGCCTCGCCTTCGCGCATGTGCCGCAGCAAAGGACGCTGCAACGTCATCTCGACGTGCCCGCCGTCCACAGCCCGCTATGGAAGGCCCGTGTGCCCCGCGACCGCAGCGCATCATGGGATTTCGAGGATGTTCGCGACTTCTACCTGCAGCTTCTCTACGGTTTCGATCCGGCTGAGCTGCGCCGCGAAGATCCGGAACGCTATCTCGATCTCTCCCGCGCGGTTACCGGCGAGGTGATCGAAGAGACTTTTGCCGAATGGCGGCGCAAGGGCTCGGCCTGCAATGGCGCGCTCGTCTGGACGCTGCAGGACCTGTTGCCCGGCCCCGGGTGGGGAGTGATCGATTCCACCGGAGAGCCGAAGCCTGTCTGGTATGCAATGCGCCGTGCATTCCGGCCGGTGCAAGTGGTCTTCACCGACGAGGGAACGAACGGTCTCGACGTGCATGTCGTCAACGAGACGGATGCCGCGCTCGACGTCGAGCTCGAGGTCGTCTGCCTGCGCGGGGGAAAACAGCAGGTCGTCAGCGGCAGCAGGGCCTTCAAGCTGGCGGCAAGGGACACGGAGCGCCTCGCCTGCACGGCGCTGTTCGGCGCCTTCTTCGATACGACCTATGCCTTCCGTTTCGGGCCGCCGGCGCATGATGCCAGTGTCGCGCGTATGCGATCGCTGGCGGACGGCGCTATTCTCGCCGAGAGCTTCCACTTCCCCTGCGGACGGGGGAAGGCGCTGCATGACGCAGGGATCGAAGCATCATTCGGCAGAGACAACGACGGCTGGTTCGTCGATCTCAGGACCGACCGGCTGGCGCAATCGGTGCATATCGATGTCGAAGGCTATCGGGCCGACGACGACTGGTTCCACCTTGCCCCGGGTGCGACGCGGCGCGTGAAGCTCCACGCGCTGTCCGGCGCGGAGGGCGATATTCCGCCTGCGGGCGAAATCAGAAGTCTAGGCAGTTCGCATCGCGTCGCAATCGAGGGCTGATGCCCCTGCGAAGGATGATGCCGATCCATTGGGAAAGACCGTGATTTGAGAACGATATACCGCCTTCTGCGCGCCCATGTCCTGCAGCGGCTGATCCCGCGGTCGCGTCTTGCCTTCAACCCACGCCGGCCGGTGGAAGTCGTCGGCTATCTCTCGATGGCGGTCGGTGTCGGCGAGTCGGCAAGGCTCTGCGCCGACGCATTGTCGCAGGCGGGGCGGGCGATTTCGCTCTCCGACGTCAGCACGCATCCTGACGAGAATTCCTTCGCCGGATGGATGCCGTCGCATCTCTCTACCGAACCCGCGGGGAGCCGGATCTGGCATCTCAATCCGCCGATGCTGCCGCGCGCCATCCTGAAGAAGGGCGTTGCGAATTTCACCCGCGCCTTCAACATCGGCTATTTCGCCTGGGAGCTCGAAGTCGTGCCGGCCGAGTGGCGCAATGCGATGCATTACATGAATGCCGTCTTCGTGCCGTCGGAATTCACCAGGCGGGCGATTGCGCCTCTCACCACGGCTCCGGTCATCGTGGTTCCGCATCCTGTCACCGAGAAGCCGGCGACCGAAGGCATGCGCCAGAAATTCGGCATCGACGAAGACGCCTTTCTCGTCAGCTTCATCTTCAGCGCCGGCTCCTCGATCAACCGGAAGAATCCGCAGGCCGTCATCGAGGCCTTCCGGATATTTGCCGCCGAATGCCCCAGCGCCTTCCTGTTGATGAAGGCCAGCGGCGATATCGGCAAGGATGAGGGCCTGCGCGAACTGGTCGCTTCGGTTAAGGGCAACAGCCGGATCAGGATTGTCACCGACAGGCTGTCGAACGCCGAGATCAACGGCCTCATCCGCTGTTCCGACGCCTATCTTTCGCTGCATCGTTCCGAAGGTTTCGGGCTGACGGTTGCCGAGGCGATCATGCAGCGTACGCCCGTCATTTCCACGGCATGGTCGGGCACGGTGGATTTCTGCGATCCCGACAATAGCTGGCTGGTTGCCTCTCCCCTCATTCCCGTGGTCGATACCCATCCCGAATTTGCCGGGCTCGAAGGCGCGGTCTGGGCCGATCCCTCACCCGAGGCGGCGGCCGCGCACCTGCAAGATATCTTCCGCACACCCGAGCGTGCGCGAGAGAAGGCCGAGAAGGCACGGGAGTTCCTGCTGCGTTACCTCGCAGAAAACAGCTACGAGAAGGCGCTTCAGACGCTGAAGGCGATGCAGGCGAGCTAAGCTGAGGTCGTCACTCCGCTTTATTTTAACATTTTCGCATTAGAGATGGCGGGTATGCGGCTTTAGAGCATGTCGCGCAAAAGTGTGCAGCGGTCTTGCGATAACGACATGCGTAAAAACAGAAACCTAAAGTGCGAGGAGCGATCTGAAGATCGCGACGCGCTTTAGGCCGATCCTGACGGATGGACAGATGTCGAAGGGTATTATCGCAAACTCGGTGATGAACGCGGCGGCAGGTATGCTGCTGCTTCTGACGGGCTTCGTTTCCTCGATCATAACCGCACGGTTGCTTGGGCCGGAAGCCAACGGCATCGTCGCCTTTTCGCTCTGGCTGGTGGTGACCGGCGCCTCGATCGCCGAGCTCGGCTCCAGCATCACGCTCTTGAAGACGTTGCCGCAACTTTCGGCGGAGGGCTTCGATGCGCGCCGCCGGCGGGGTTTTGCCGCCATCCTCGTCAGCTTCATGATGTTCTCGACCGTCGTGCTGCTGGCGCTCTACGCGCTGTTCTTCCTGACCTCCGAAAGGATGCACTGGGCCGACACCGCGCCATCCGTCGCCCTGGTCACGGGCGTGCTGTTCTTCGTCCAGGCGATCGGATCCTTCGTCAAATTCTACCTGATCGGCGAAAAGAATCTTGGCGCCTTCTTTAAGCTGACGGTCGCCGTCTCGATCGTGCAGCTTGCCGGCGTTGCCGTCGGCGCCGTTTTCTACGGTGTCGAGGGCGTTCTCGTCGGTTATGCGCTCGGCCAGCTGGTGCTGTTTTTCGCCACGTTGCCGATTCTTCTGGCGCGGCGCGACTGGTGCGGGGTCTCGCTGAAATATCTCGCCTCCTCCTCCGTCATCCTGTCGATCCAGTTCATCATCGATTCCATTTTCCTCAACCGGCTGGAACTGCTCTTCCTGCAGCAGTTCTGGTCGGTGGAGATGGTCGGCTATTATGCCGTCGGGCTGTCGATCGCGAATATCGCGCTGCAACTGCCGATCCAGATGACCGGCAGCCTGCTGCCCTATTATTCCGAGCGGCGCCACAACAGCGACGATTCGACATTGCCGGTCGAGGTCTTCGCAGCCGTCACCCGCAGCATGGCCTATATCGTGCTGCCGATGAGCCTCGGGCTTGCCGCGATCTCCAGCGAACTGGTGCTGGTGGTGTTCGGCGAAGCGTTCCGCCGCAGCGGGACGGTTGTGGCGCTGCTTGCGCTCGTCGCTCCCGCCTATACCTTCATGCAGATCCTCAGCCTCTACCTGCTGTCGATGGACAGGGCCCGCTCCCGCCTGAACATCAGTGTGATAGGTGGCCTACTGATGGTAGCGGGTTGTTTACTGATCGTACCTAGGCTTGCGGCCGAGGGTGCCGCACTCGTGCGCATCCTCGTATTCGTTGCGATGTCGGTGATGATGATCAGACAGACAGGATTCGGATCCCAGCTTTCGGGTCTCTACACAAGCCTGACGAAGGTGACGCTTGCCTCCGTCCTCTGTGCTTGCGGAGCAATTTCCGTGCTGGAATTCGTCCAGGGTCCGGCCGGATTGGTCGGCGCGATCATCGCCGGCGCATTCGCCTATTTCGCAGCGCTCCGGGTGCTGCGCGCCGTGCCGGGCGAGGATGTCGAAGTCATGCGCTCCATTCTCGACAAGATGCCGTCCCTGCTGCGGCGGCCGGTTGGCCATGCGATCAATTTCATCGCGCCGCGGCTTCCCGGCGATCCCGATCGCGCCAAGGTCGCGCCCGGCGAATTCTCGCTGGAACCGGCCGAGGGTGCGGGGCGCAGCGCTGCCCTGCCTGTCGTCTTCGACGGCACGATCGGGCTGTTCATGCCTGAGAATCCGCTCGCGAAGAAACGTTCGGCCGCGGTGCTCTTCGTCAGCCCCTGGGGTTTCGAGGAGATGTGCAGCCGTAAATTCTTCCGCGTCGCGGCCGAGCATTTCTCGGATATCGGCGTGCCGAGCCTGCGCTTCGACTATCGCGGCACTGGCGATGCGCTCGATTTCGGGGCGCTGCCGGCAAGGCTGGAAACCTGGGAAAACTCGATCCGTGCGGCCGCCGCCAAGCTGAAGTCGCTGAGCGGCTGCGACCGTATCATCCTCATCGCGCAGGGCCTCGGTGCGACGCTTGCTCATCGCGTCGGTTCCTCGATCGAAGGCGTCGACCGCCTCGTCATGCTGGCGCCGGTGCTGAGCGGCAGGGCCTATCTGCGCGAACTCAATATGTGGTCCAAGATCATCGATGCCGATCTCGGCCTCGGCAAGGAGCATGTCCAGACCGCCAAGGTGCAGATCGCCGGGCTCGTCATGCCCGAGGAAATCGCTGCAGAGCTCGGCAAGCTCAACATCGCCTCGCCGCAGGGGCTCGCAGCCTCCCGCTATCTGATCCTCGAACGCCCTGCCAAGGCCGACGATACCGGCTTTGCCGATGCGCTGAAGGCGCTTGGCGCCGATGTCGAGCAGACGGCTTTCGAAGGCTATGACGAACTCGCCACCAATCCGCTGTTTGCCAAGACGCCGATGGCTGTCGTCGCGCTGCTGACGACGTGGCTGGAGGCTACGACGACAGAGACATCCGCCGCCCATTCGCCGGCGGCGATCGACAACCCGCCGCTTGCGGGCGATGATTTTGCCGAAACGCCGGTGCGTTTCGGAAGCCATAATCATCTGATCGGCGTCGTCAGCCGGCCGCTCGGCGAGATCAAGGGCAACGCCGTGCTCTTCCTGTCGACAGCCTATGACCGGCATGCCGGCTGGGGACGGACGACGGTGGATATGGCGCGCGAGCTCGCCCGCCAAGGCGTCGTTTCGCTGCGTTTCGACTCCGCCAATGTCGGCGACAGCCCGCCGCGGCCGGATGCACCAGAACAGGTACTTTATTCGGATACGCAGACCGGAGATGCGGTCGCAGCGCTCGATCTGCTCGAAGGCGTCGTCGCCGGCCCCGTCATGGTCGCCGGCCGATGCAGCGGCGGCTACGTCGCCTTCCGCGCCGGCGTCGCCGACGAGCGCTTGAAGGCTGTCGTGTCGATCAATCCCTTCGTCTATTACTGGGATCCTGACATGCCGGTGCGGAGAGAGCATGTCGTCTCCGTCCCCCGCAGCCTGGATGATTACAGCCAGCGCCTGGCGCGGCTCGACACATTGAAGCGGCTGCTGCGCGGCCAGGTGGATGTTGTTTCGGCGCTGCAGAATATCGTCATCGCCGCCGGCCGCCGGCTGTCGCCGTGGATCGCGCCGGTGCTCGAGCTGCTTCCCGACCGGCGCCATATCGCCCGCGAGGTCCGGCACTCCTTCGCGCTGTTCGGCAAGCGCAAGGTGCCGCTGACGCTGATCTACAGCGAGGGCGATGTCGGGCTCGACCACGTCTACTTCCACTTCGGGCCGCGCGGCGCCAGGCTTTCCCGCTATCCGAACGTACGCCTGCTGATGCTGCCGGATGCCGACCACAATCTGACGCCGCCGCAATCGCGCAAATTCGTGCTCGACGAGATCATCCGTCTGGCGAGAGCGTGACTGGGGATTTTACAGCGCCGCGCGTCTTTTCACACCGCGCAATGCTGTAGCGCTTATGCGGCAGGAAGACAGGATCAGATGCTTTCTGCGGCGCTGACATCAAGCGATCTGTAGAGATCGATATAACGTCCGGCGACGATATCCCAGGAATAGCCGCGGGCGGCGTCGAGAAGCTCGGTGCGAACGGTCTCCGGCTGGCGCGAAAGGCCTTCATAGGCAGTTTCGATCGCCGTGGCGGCGCTCTCAGGATTGGTGAAATCGGCAAGCATGAGAACGGGATGGCGGGCGGCAAGCGTCGCAAAGGCATCGTTGGCGTTCAGCACCGGCAGGAGGCCGGCGCTCATCGCCTCCAGCGCCACCAGGCCGAAACCTTCATATTCCGAGGCGGAGGCGAAAATCGAGGCTTCTGCGATGATGCGCCGGATGGTGTCGTTTTCCGGCGACACATGCACAGTGACGCGCCCGGAAAGTTGGCGGCTTTCGATTGCGCCTTCGACATCCGCCCGGTTCAGGTCGGATTCGGCGCCGACGATGTCGAGATGCCATTCCGGGTCGCGGGTCTTCAGCGCGGCCATCGCATCGAGCAGATGGTCGATGCGCTTGTTCACCGAGAACCGGCCGATCGTGACGATGCGGCGCTTTGCCCGGCGTGAAGCGGTGTCGGCAAACTTGCCGATATCGGCGCCGTTTTCGATCAGGAGGCTGTCGGGCACGATCTCGGAAAACTGCTTGAGGTCGGAGGCGCTGCAGCAGACGACGCGGCGGTAGGCCATCGCCGAAGTACGGGTCAATGTCCGGAACCAGATCTTCTTGATCGTCGCGTATTTCCGCGTGTGGAAAAAGCCGCCATGGGTGGTGACGATCATCGGCTTGCCGTGCAGCAGCCGGCCCCAGGCGAGCGCGTCGAAGAAGAAGTCGATGGCATGGACATGGACGAGGTCGGCATCGGCGAGATGGCGGAAAACCTGCGGTGCCAGCGGATAACGGCTGGTGCCGAACCAGGGAATGCGCACCACCTCGATGCCGTCGATATCTTCGCGAAGCGGCAGCTTGTCTTCAGGCGCGGTGAAGAGCGAATCCAGCGTGACGACACGCACGCGATAACCGCGGCGCACGGTCTGGCGGGCGAGATTGGCGACCACGTCTTCCAGGCCGCCGCGATTGGGCAGGAACTGGCGCACGACATGGACGATCAGCGGGGCCGTTTCCAACTGCGGCTTCGCGCGCACCCTCTCTGCCTCGACGATCGACATTTTCCACCTATCGTTGCACATGCCGGCCCGCGCTGACGCGAGCCCGTGATAACAACGACCAGACATGTCTCGCGTTAAGGTGCGGTTTAGGCAGCACCCGGCAAAGCGTATTCTTCGCGAAAAAGGTTAACCGCGTCTGACGGGAATTCAGAAGGCCTTGAAGGTCAGCGTCGTCAGCGAGCGGACGATGCCGGGAATATTGGCGATGTTGTCGTTGATGAATTTGCCGATATCCTGGCCTTCCTCGATATAGACCTTCAGCAGCAGATCGTAGTCGCCGCTGGTCGAATAGAGCTCCGAGACCAGTTCGGTCTGGTAGATGGCGTCGGCGACATCATAGGTCTTGCCGGGTGCGCATTGGAGCTGGACGAAGATCGGCTTCATGGAGATTTCCTGCAAAGTTGTTTGGATCGCATAATGGTCGAAAGCGCCCTGCCGATGCAAGCCGTTCGTCACGCAGTCGGATTGGCGGTCGCTTCGGCGACGATCCAGTCGCGAAAGGCGGCAAGTGGCGCATAATCGGCGCGCTCGGGCGGAAACGCGAGATAATAGCGCTCGCGGCTTTCCATTTCACGGTCGACAGCGGCGACGAGATCGCCGCGCCTGATCTCCTCCTGCATCAGGAATGTCGGCAACAGGGCGACGCCGAGACCGGCGATTGCCGCCTGCGCGGCCGTGGCGAACTGGTCGAAGAGCATGCCGTGCACGCTTTCGAAGGAAACGCCATTGCCGGCGAACCATTGCTCCCAGGCGTCAGGACGCGTCGTCAGGTGCAGAAGCGGAACGGCGAGCAGATCCTCCGACGCTTTGATCGCGTATCGCTTGAGAAAATTCGGACTGCAGGCCGGCACCGTGCGCTCCGACATCAGAAGCGCGAGTTCGGCGCCCGGCCAGTGCGGGTGGCCGAAATGGATGGCGGCGTCGATCGAATCGAGGCGGAAATCGAACGGGGAAAGCCGGGTCACCAGATTGATGGTCACGCCGGCATTGGCGGCGAGAAAGCGCCCCAGGCGCGGCGCCAGCCAGCGCGTGCCGAAGGTCGGCAGGATGGCGAGATTGAGCGTGCCGCCATGCGGATTGGCGCGCAGGTTCAGCGAGGCGCTCGATATCCGCCGCAGCGCCTCGCGAATCTCGCGGGCATATCCGTCGCCGGCAAGCGTCAGCCGCATGGTCTGGCGTTCGCGCAGGAAGAGCTCGACGCCGAGCTGCTCCTCCAGCGCGCTCACCTGGCGGCTGACGGCGCTCTGCGTCAGATCGAGTTCGCGCGCCGCTGCGGTCACGCTGCCGGTGCGGGCAACCGCCTCGAAGGCGGCGAGATGCGAAATCGATGGCAGAAAACGTCTAGACGTCAGCATGGTCATTCCGTTTCAGAATGGGCTATTTCCGAAATAGCGATATTTGCGGGTTTGTCGCGCGTGTAAAGAGGTTCATCCTGCAAAAACGGAATGATCCGGAGTTTCCCAATGCCGCAAGCCTTCGTTTCCCCAGACCGCATCCGATCGCTGTTCACCGAGGCGATGTCGCAGATGTACCGGGCGGAGGTGCCGCAATACGGCACGCTGATCGAACTGGTGGCGGATGTGAATGCCGGCTGCCTCGAAAACGATCCCAATCTGCGCGATCGCCTGGCCCAAGCCGGCGAGCTGGAGCGCATCGATGTCGAGCGTCACGGCGCCATCCGGCTCGGTACGGCAGACGAGCTTTTCACCATCCGCCGGCTGTTTGCGGTCATGGGCATGCGCCCGGTCGGCTATTACGATCTTTCGGTCGCCGGTGTGCCGGTTCATTCCACCAGCTTCCGGCCGATCGACGAGGCAGCGCTCAACGTCAATCCATTCCGGGTCTTCACCTCGCTGCTGCGATTGGAGCTGATCGAGGACGAGGGGTTGCGCGGCGAAGCCGAAGCCATTCTGGCGAAACGGCGGATCTATACGCCGCGCGCCGTCACGCTGATCGAGCGCCACGAGCAGAACGGCGGCCTGACCGATGCAGAGGCGACGGAATTCGTCGCCGAGGCGCTGGAAACCTTCCGCTGGCATGGCGAAGCGACGGTCAGCGCCGAAACCTACAAGCGGCTGCACGATGCGCATCGGCTGATCGCCGACGTCGTCAGCTTCAAGGGACCGCACATCAACCATCTGACGCCGCGCACGCTCGATATCGACGCGGTCCAGGCCCGCATGCCGGAACGCGGCATCACGCCGAAGGCTGTCATCGAAGGGCCGCCGCGCCGTCATTGCGATATCCTGCTGCGACAGACGAGTTTCAAGGCGCTGGAGGAAACGATCGCCTTTTCCGGTGATGACAGTGGGATTCAAGGGACGCATACCGCCCGCTTCGGGGAAATCGAACAGCGCGGCGTGGCGCTGACGGCAAAGGGCCGGGCGCTCTACGACCAGCTGCTCGCCTCGGTTCGCGGCGAGGTGCAGGTCGGCGCCGGCGGCGCCAAGGCCGGCGCCTACGACGATGAACTTGCCGCGCGTTTCAAGGCACTGCCGGACAGCTGGGGTGAGTTGCGCGACGAGGGTCTGGCCTTCTTCCGTTATGCCGCGACGCCTGCGGGCATTGCCGCCGCGGCCGGCAGCAGGCTGTCCAGCGATCCGGAGGCGCTGATCGCCAAGGGTTACCTCGCCTTCACCCCGATCGTCTACGAAGACTTCCTGCCCGTCAGCGCGGCCGGCATCTTCCAGTCGAACCTCGGCACCGACCAGCAGCAGAACTACGCGACCCGCTCGAACCGTGACGCCTTCGAGGCAGCACTGGGTGCTACCGTTCAGGACGAGTTGGCACTTTACGCCGAACGCCAGTCTGCATCGCTGGATTCGGCGCTGGCCGCGCTCGGCCTTGCGGGCCTGCCGCTGAAGACCGTTGCGTGAAATGGCAGGTTCAACACTTTCTTTTATGCATTAGAGTATCCGCGATTTCGCTCTGATCGGACTGAGCCATGCTGAATGATCCGCGCTCCCACGGCCTCTGGGAAAAGACAGCGCCCGAAGCGCCGACGACCTCGCCTCTCGAAGGCGCGGTATCGGCCGATGTCGTCATCGTCGGCGGTGGCTACACCGGCCTCTCTTCCGCCCTGCATCTTGCCGAAGCCGGGTCAAAGGTGGTGCTGCTGGAGGCGAAGGAAATCGGCTTCGGCGGTGCTGGGCGCAATGTCGGGCTGATCAATGCCGGCATGTGGGTGATGCCGAACGATCTGCCTGGCGTGCTCGGCCCGGTGCATGGCGAACGTCTGCTCGATCTGCTCGGCAATGCGCCGAAGCTCGTCATGGAGCTGATCGACAAACATCAGATTGCCTGCGAACTCGAACGGAACGGCACGCTGCATTGCGCGGTCGGCGCGGACGGGCTGAAGGAGATCGAGGATCGCGCGGCGCAATGGTCTGCCCGCGGTGCAGCCGTGACGCTACTCGACGCGGCGGAAACGACAAAACGCATCGGCAGCGATGCCTATACAGGTTCGCTGCTCGACAAACGCGCCGGCACGCTGCAGCCACTTGCCTATGCGCGCGGCCTTGCCCATGCCGCCGTCAAAGCCGGCGTCGCCATTCATACGTCCAGCCCGGTCATCGCAACGGAGCGCAATGGCAGCCGCTGGACCGTGAAGACATCAAGCGGCGAAGTCAGCGCCGAGTGGATCATTGTCGCAACGGATGCCTACAGCACCGGTCCGTGGGAGCAGGTGCGCAGCGAACAGGTGCATCTGCCCTATTTCAATTTCGCCACCGTGCCGCTCGGCCACAATCTGCGTCAGTCGATCCTGCCGGGGCGGGAAGGCGCATGGGATACCAAGGAAATCCTTTCCTCCTTCCGCATGGACCAGGCCGGCCGGCTCGTTTTCGGCAGTGTCGGGGCGTTGCGCAATACCGGGTTGGCCGTACACAAGGGCTGGGCCAAACGCGCATTGAAGCGGCTTTTCCCCGATATCGGCGATGTCGAATTCGAGTTTGAATGGTATGGCCAGATCGGCATGACCGACAATGCGCTGCCGCGCTTCCACAAATTCGCACCTGGTGTCGTCGGTTTCTCAGGTTACAATGGCCGCGGCATTGCCCCCGGTACGGTCTTCGGCCGGACGCTGGCGGAGCATATCCTCGGCCGGCTTCCGGAAGCCGATCTGCCGCTGCCGCTGACTTCGCCCACCGAGCCGAGCTTCCGTGCACTCAAGGAAATATGGTACGAAGCCGGTGCTCAGGTCGCCCATTTCGCCGATGCCCGCTTCTGAAAAGCGATGCACGCTTCTGAGAATAATAAGATTGGAAACACGACAATGACCATCGCCGTCCTCGATCTCGCCACCGAAACCGCCAAACTGCTTGCCGAACTCGGCGTCGATGCCGGCCGCTATCACGGCGGCGCGCTTTCCGTCACCTCGCCAGTCACCGGCAAGGAAATCGGCAAACTCAGGGAACATTCCGTTTCCGAGACGAAAGCAGCGATCGAAGCGGCGCACCAGGCCTTCCTCGAATGGCGTGCCGTGCCGGCGCCGAAGCGCGGCGAACTGGTCCGCCTGCTGGGCGAGGAACTGCGCGCCTCCAAGGCGGCGCTTGGCCGTCTCGTTTCGATCGAGGTTGGCAAGATCACTTCGGAAGGTCTGGGCGAAGTGCAGGAGATGATCGACATCTGCGATTTCGCCGTCGGCCTTTCCCGTCAGCTCTACGGCCTGACGATTGCCACTGAGCGCTCGGAGCACCGGATGATGGAAAGCTGGCATCCGCTCGGCGTGATCGGCATCATCTCCGCCTTCAACTTCCCGGTTGCCGTCTGGTCGTGGAATGCGGCACTTGCGATGGTCTGCGGCAATTCCACTGTCTGGAAGCCCTCGGAAAAGACGCCGTTGACGGCGCTTGCCGTGCAGGCGCTGTTCGAGAAGGCGCTGAAGCGTTTCGTCGCCGAGGGCGGTAGCGCACCGGCCAATCTGTCGACGCTGATCATCGGCGGCCGCGAGGTGGGCGAAGTGCTGGTCGATCATCCGAAGATCCCACTCGTCTCGGCCACGGGCTCGACGGCCATGGGTCGTGCCGTCGGTCCGCGCCTGTCGCAGCGTTTTGCCCGCGCCATTCTCGAGCTCGGCGGCAACAATGCGGCGATCGTCTGCCCGAGCGCCGATCTCGACTTGACGCTGCGCGGCGTCGCCTTCTCGGCCATGGGCACGGCCGGTCAGCGCTGCACGACGCTGCGCCGTCTCTTCGTCCATGACAGCGTCTACGACCAGCTGGTGCCGCGTCTGCAGAAGGCCTACGGCTCCGTCGCCATCGGCAACCCGCTTGAGACCGGCACGCTTGTAGGGCCGCTGATCGACGGCCAGGCTTTTAAAAACATGCAGGCAGCGCTTGGTGAGGCGAAGTCGGCCGGCGGCACGGTGACCGGAGGCGACCGGGTCGAAACCGGTTCGACTGACGCCTTCTACGTTCGCCCGGCGCTTGTCGAAATGCCCGATCAGACCGGTCCGGTCGAGCACGAGACCTTCGCGCCGATCCTCTATGTGATGAAGTACAGCGACTTCGACGAAGTGCTGGCGCTGCACAATGCCGTGCCGCAGGGACTGTCGTCGTCGATCTTCACCAACGACATGCGCGAGGCCGAAACCTTCGTCTCCGCCCGCGGCTCGGATTGCGGCATCGCCAACGTCAATCTTGGGCCATCGGGCGCCGAGATCGGCGGCGCCTTCGGTGGCGAGAAGGAGACCGGCGGCGGCCGTGAATCCGGTTCGGATTCCTGGAAGGCCTATATGCGCCGTTCCACCAACACCATCAATTACGGCAGGACGCTGCCGCTTGCGCAGGGCGTCAAGTTCGACGTCGAATAGGCCGGCTGCAAAGGCTGCAAAAGAGGGCGGCGCTGGGGAGTGCCGCCTTTTTTGCCAATTCGAGATTTATTCCCCTGTAATATGAAATATTTAGTCAAGATATTGTGATGGCTTTTCCGGCCAAGCCAAACTTGAAATCCGCAGTCAGGAAAAATATACGCCTCTCATCGCCCTTGGAGAGCTCGGGTGACATCGCCACGGAGGCCATCATGAACATTGCTCTTAACCGATTTTCCCTCGCGCTTGCCGCTTCGCTTCTCTTTGCCACCGCGCTGGCAGGTAGCGCCAATGCGCAGGACGAAGGTCTCGTTGTTTACAATGCCCAGCACGAAAGCCTCGGCCGCGAATGGATCGACGCCTTCACCAAGGAGACCGGCATCAAGGTCACCATGCGCCAGGGCAGCGACATGCAGTTCGCCAACCAGATCATCCAGGAAGGCGACGCCTCCCCAGCTGACGTATTCCTGACCGAGAATTCACCGGCGATGACGCTGGTCGATGGCGCGGGCCTGTTTGCCCCGATCGAAAAGGAAACGCTGGATCAGGTTCCGGATCAGTATCGCCCGGCTGACGGCATGTGGACCGGCATTGCCGCCCGCACCACCGTTTTCGCCTATGACAAGACGAAGCTCACCGAAGACAAGCTGCCGAAGTCGATGCTCGACCTGGCAGATCCAGCCTGGAAGGGCCGCTGGGGTGCGGCCCCCGCCGGTGCCGACTTCCAGGCCATCGTCGCCGCCCTGCTGCAGCTCAAGGGCGAAGACGCCACCAAGGCATGGCTGAAGGGCCTGAAAGACAATGCCACGCCCTACAAGGGCAACAGCGTCGCGATGAAAGCCGTCAATTCAGGCGAAGTCGAAGGCGCTGTTATCTATCACTATTATTGGTTCGGCGATCAGGCCAAAACAGGCGAGAACAGCAAGAATGTCGGCCTGCACTACTTCAAGAACCAGGATCCGGGTGCTTTCGTCAGCGTTTCGGGCGGCGGCATCCTGAAGTCCACGCAGCACATGAAGGAAGCGCAGGCTTTCCTGAAGTTCCTTACCAGCAAGGCTGGCCAGGCAGTCCTCAAGGACGGCGATTCCTATGAATATGCCATCGGCAAGGATGAGCCTTCCAACGAAAAGCTCACTCCGCTTGCCGATCTCAATGCTCCGAAGGTCGAAGCTTCGACCCTCGACAGCAAGAAGGTCGTCGAGCTGATGACGGCCGCCGGCTTGATCTAGAGCGTGGCGCGACACACTTTAGATCTTTCGTTTTCCGCATGTCGTCGTCGCAAAACCGCGGCACACTTTTGCGCGACATGCTTAGACCTTTCTGCCGCAGGCGTCTTCCGGCCAAAACTATTGCATTTGGCTCAAGAAAACCTTAGGGCATGACGACATCCGGCAACCGCCCGTCAAAGGCGGTTGCCTTCCTTTTTCAGCGTGTAAAGGCATCGGCCTTGCTGCAGGACAACAGATTGCTCGCATCCGGCAACCAGACGCCGGTCGTGCCGAGGGCCACGCGAATGGTTTTGCCGCGCGGACGCATGCCGCACGCTTCCGTGATCCTGCTTGCAACCGTCGTCGCGATCTTCAGTCTCGTGCCGCTCGGCTTCATCGGCTGGGTAACCTACGATGTCGGCTGGGAAACGGTGAAGACCCTGGTCTTCCGGCCACGCGTCGGTGAACTTCTCGTCAATACGGTTCTGCTGGAATCGATCACCATCCCGGTGTCGATCGCACTCGCCGTGACGCTTGCCTGGTTGACGGAACGGACAGACATTCCTTTCGCGCGGCTCTGGGCCTGGCTTGCGATCGCTCCGCTCGCCGTGCCTGCCTTCGTGCACAGCTATGCCTGGGTCAGCCTGGTTCCCGGCATGCGCGGCCTGCAGAGCGGTGTCTTCGTCTCGGTCATCGCCTACTATCCGTTCCTCTACCTGCCGGTCGCCGCAGCGCTGCGCCGTCTCGATCCGGCTATCGAGGATGCCGCGGCCTCGCTGGGCCTTAATCCCTGGCGCGTCTTCTTCCGCGCCGTGCTGCCGCAGCTCAGGCTCGCCATCTGCGGCGGTTCTCTGCTGATCGCGCTGCATCTGCTTTCGGAGTACGGCCTGTTCGTCATGATCCGGTTCGACACGTTCGCGACGGCGATCGTCGACCAGTTCCAGTCCTCCTACAACAGCCCGGCCTCCAACATGCTCGGCGGCGTGCTCGTCGCCTGCTGTCTTTTTCTGCTCGGCTTCGAGGTGCTGGTGCGCGGCAACGAACGTTATGCCCGCGTCGGCTCCGGCTCGCCGCGTCCGACGGACCGCCGCCGGCTGGGCTGGTTGGTGGTGCCGGCGGTTTTGCTGCCTGTCATCCTCGCGATATTGACGCTCGGCGTGCCGCTGGTGACGCTTGGCCGCTGGCTCTATCTCGGCGGCACCGATATCTGGCGCATCGACGTCGGCAGCGCCTTCCTGCAGACGATCGTGCTTGCCATTGTCGGCGGCGTGCTCGCGACGATTGCCGCAGCACCGATGGCCTGGCTTTCGGTGCGGGCGCCCGGGCGTTTCCAGCGCGTGCTCGAAGCCTGCCATTATTATGTCGGCTCGCTGCCGGGCGTCGTCGTGGCGCTGGCGCTGGTGACGATCACCGTGCGTCTTGTGCTGCCGCTCTATCAGACTTTCGCAACGCTGCTCGTCGCCTACGTGATGCTTTTCCTGCCACGCGCCATGGTCGGGCTGCGCGCCAGTATCGCCCAGGCCCCGGTGGAGTTGGAGCGCGCCGCGATGGGCCTCGGCCGCACCCCGGGCCAAGCGGTACGGCAGATCACCATGCGGCTTGCCGCACCGGGAGCGGCCGCCAGCGTCGCGCTGGCCGCACTGGGCATCACCAATGAACTCACGGCGACACTGATGCTGTCGCCCAACGGCGTCGATACGCTGGCGACGAAATTCTGGTCGCTGACCAGCGAGATCGACTATGTGTCGGCCGCCCCCTACGCCTTCATGATGGTCGTGCTGTCGCTGCCGCTCACCCTGATGCTCTATACCCAATCGAAACGGACCGCCGGCCAATGACGCTGCTCACGATCGAAAACATCAGCAAGCGCTATGGCCCCGTCCAGGCGCTGAAGGATATTTCGCTCGAGGTCTCGGCCGGCAGCCGCACGGCCGTCGTCGGCCCGTCCGGTTCAGGCAAGACGACGCTGCTGCGCATCATTGCCGGCTTCGAGCAACCCGATGTCGGCAGGGTGACGCTGGATGGAGACCTGCTGGCGGACGGTCCGGCGACAGTACCGGCACACAAGCGCGGCATCGGCATCGTCTCGCAGGACGGCGCGCTGTTTCCGCACTTAAGCGTTGCCGAGAATATCGGCTTCGGCTTCGAACGAGGGGCCGCTGATCGCGAGAAGCGCGTGCTTGAGCTGCTCGACATGGTCGAGCTCGACCGCGGCATGCTGGTCCGGCGCCCGCATCAGCTTTCCGGCGGCCAGCAACAGCGTGTGGCGCTCGCCCGCGCGCTCGGCCGCAAGCCACGGCTGATGCTGCTCGACGAACCTTTCTCGGCACTCGATACCGGCCTGCGGGAAAATATGCGCAAGGCGGTTGCGCGCGTGCTGCAGGCGGCCGGCATCACCACCATCCTCGTCACCCATGACCAGGAAGAGGCGCTGACCTTTGCCGATCAGGTCGCGGTGCTCAGGGAAGGACGGCTGATCCAGGCCGGATCGCCGCAATCCTTGTACCTGCATCCGCGCGATCGCGAGACGGCACTGTTTCTCGGCGATGCCGTGCTGCTTCCCGCCATCATCCGGAACGGCCTCGCAGACTGCGCCCTCGGCCATGTCGCCGTCGAAGGCAGCCGTCAGGGCAAGGCGGAGATCATGCTGCGTCCCGAGCAGATTCGCGTCGTTGCCGATGAAGGCGATCGCAACTATGGCGGGCGTGTCGTCGAAGTGGAATTCGGCGGCGCAGTCTGCACCGTCGCTGTTTCGCTCGAAGGCGTGGCGTTGCCGCCGATCCTGATCAAGACCTCGAGCGTCGCGCTGCCGGCGCGAGGCGACCTCGTTCGCCTTGATATCGCCGGCAAGGCGCATGTCTTCGAGAACTAAACCAAGAGCCCGCACCTCCTATTGGACGCGCGGGCTCTAAAATCGATTTCGATTTCTGGGGTTATGCGCTAGCCGACCTTGCGTACCAGTTCTTCCGGCTCGATGCCTTCGAGCCAGCCGCCGGTAAAGCCGGCGCGCTCAAGCCCGAGGCGGATGACCGGCGATTGCCGCATTAGTTTCCAGATGAAGTCGGAGCGCTCGTTCTCGATGGTCATGACGACAAGGCCCTGGTCGATGCCGACGGTGCGGTCGTCGACCCAGCCTTCCGGCCGCTTGGTTTTGACCGTCGGATTGAAGCCGCCGGGAAAGCCGCCTTCCAAGAGCAGGTTCGGATAGGTGGTCAGAAGCGCCTTGGTGCCGTCGAGAGCCGCCTGCTTGTCGTAGGGCAGGCAGGCGAGGGCCGCCCAGGGTGCGATCGTGCCGTCATCGGGGCCGAGCGGTGCGCCGCGCGCGGCATAACCCAGAACCTTCGGCTGGCGGCCGCCGCGCATGCGCCGTGTCGGCGGCGGGCCGTCACAGGCGGAGAAACCCCAGATATTCCTGTTGTAGCCGACGAACTGGCCGGGATTGCGCTCGGCATAGTCACGCTGGACGTTGATCATCACCTGCGTGTTGCGGAAATAGTCCCAGTTCCGCTCCGCCATCGGCCTGTCCTGAATGCTGCGGAAATCGATCCAGGCATGCGAGAAGAGGTGGATGAAGAGCGGCCCGGCATAGAGATAGGACTGCTCGCCGTGCAGCATCCAGGAATAGCTTGACGTAAAGGCGTCGTAGCTCGATTGCGGGATCGGGTGCGTCGGCGAAGCGAGCGCCAGCGTATAGAGGATGATTGCCTCGTCGAAGCCGTGATAGCGCCAGCGCAGGAAGCCGGATGAGGGCTTCCAACCCATGGAAATGGTGTCACCCTTGTTCAGCGCCCAGCGCCAGTCAACGCGCTCGTAGATGAAGGTGGCGAGTTCACGGATTTCAGTCTCAGTCTCGTCGTCTTCGCGATTGAAATATTGCGCTGATGTCAGGATGCCGGCAACAAGCAGCGCCGTATCGATGGTCGAAAGCTCGCTGTTCCAGGCGCGATGGCCGGTATCCATATGCAAGAAGTGATAGAAGAAGCCGCGGTAGCCGGTCGCGTGGCGTTCCTCGCCCTGACGCGCCTCGGCGAAGAAACGCAGCGTATTGACCGTACGCTCGGCCGCTTCCTCGCGGCTAATCCAGCAACGCTCGACACCAACGGGATAGGAGGAAAGCGCAAAGCCGACGGCCGCGATGCTGCACGGGACCCCGCCGATCGAGGTATCCGCCACCAGGCCGTTTTCGGGATTGGAATATTTCAGGAAGTACTTGAACGCCGAATGCTGCAGCCTGTCGACGAGCGCTGCATCAATGTCTTCAATCCGTTGCAGCATAGGCTCCTACCCAACTGTTGCATCGCCCCATGCTTCAACATGGTGGCCGTCCCCGGGCAAATCAAACCTTTTTGATTCGTAGGGATAAGAGAACACAAATGTGCGGAATTGGTCGTTAACAATTATGGGTGAAATAATATCTAGGATAAGTGATATAAGCGGTGCAGCAAAAAGGGTAGGCCGTACCCCGCTGGCACAGGTTATTTCCTGAAATACTTGTGTCATCAGATGCTCTACAGAGCGGGTTTTCCCGCTCAGGCGGCTTCATCGACCCGCACCAGATGGCCTGCCGTTACTTCCCGGTATCGGCGCGGCGGCGCGACGTAGCCAACCGGGCGAACGGGGCTCTTGAGCTCGTCGGTTCCGAGGTTGCGCTTGATGCCGCGACGTGAGGGGTCGGGAACCGGCACGGCTGCCATCAGCTTCTTGGTGTAGGCGTGCTGCGGGTTGCTGAACAGTTCGGCGCGTGGGCCGATCTCGACGATTTCGCCGAGATACATCACCGCGACGCGGTGGCTGACGCGCTCGACCACCGCCATATCGTGAGAAATGAACAGGAAGGCGAGGTTGAGGCTTTGCTGCAGGTCCATCAGCAGATTGCAGACCTGCGCCTTGATCGAGACATCGAGGGCGGAAACGCTTTCGTCGGCGACGATCACCTTCGGATCGAGTGCGAGCGCGCGGGCGATGCAGATGCGCTGGCGCTGACCGCCGGAGAATTCGTGCGGATAGCGTTTCATCATATCGGGCTTCAGCCCGACGCGTTCGAGAAGATCGGCCGCCTTGTCGCGGGCCTGGGCGCCGGTGCCGAGGCCATGTTCGGTGATCGGTTCGGCAACGGCGGCGCCGACGGTCATGCGCGGGTTGAGGCTGGCGAAGGGATCCTGAAAGATCATCTGGATGCTGCGGCGCATCCGTCTGAGACTGGCCGCGTCAAGGCTCAGCACGTCATAGCCGTCGAGGCTGACACTGCCGCCGTTCGGCTGGACGAGGCGGGTGATCGAGCGGCCGGTGGTCGATTTGCCGCAGCCGGATTCGCCGACGAGCGACAGCGTCTCGCCCTGGAAGAGATCGAAGGAGACGTCCTCGACCGCATGGATCGCGCCGGTCTTGCGGCCAAGCAGGCCGCCGCGGATATCGAAACGGGTAACGAGGTTCTTGACTTCGAGGATCGGCGTCCGGCGGCGGTCGACGGTATCGGCCACTTCGATCGGCTCGCGCCGTTCGCCGGTCGTGGTGTCGACGACGGGGAAACGCAGCGGCCATTTCCGATCGGCCATCGAGCCGAGGCGCGGCACGGCCGAGAGCAAAGCGCGGGTATAGGGATGCCTGCCGCGATGGAAGATGTCGTCGGTCGTGCCGGTTTCCACCGCTTCGCCGCGATACATGACGATGGTGCGGTCGGCGATTTCGGCGACGACGCCCATGTCGTGGGTGATGAAGAGCACCGACATGCCCTCTTCTTCCTGCAGCATCTTGATCAGGTCAAGGATCTGGCCCTGGATCGTCACATCGAGCGCCGTCGTCGGCTCGTCGGCGATCAGCAATTTCGGCCGGCTGGCGAGCGCCATAGCGATCATCACGCGCTGACGCATGCCGCCCGAGAACTGGTGCGGATATTCGTCGAAGCGCGAAGCGGCGTTGGGGATGCGGACCTTCTCCAGCAGGCGCACGGTCTCGGCCCGCGCCTCGGCCTTGCCGATCTCGCCGTGGCAGGTGAGCGCTTCGGAGATCTGGCGGCCGATGGTGAAGATCGGGTTGAGGGATGTCATCGGCTCCTGGAAGATCATGGCGGCGTCGTTGCCGCGCACCCGGCGCATCTCCTTTTCCGAAAGGGTGAGAACATCCTTGCCGTTCAAGGTGATGGCGCCGTCGATGCGGCTCGATCCCTTGGCGAGCAATCGCATGATCGAAAGGGAGGTGACGCTCTTGCCCGAGCCGCTTTCGCCGACGATCGCCACGGTCTCGCCTGGTATGACGTCGAAGGAGACGTCGCGCACCACCGGCTTCCAGTCGCCATCGACGAGGAAGGAGGTCGTCAGGTTCCGGACGGAGAGAACCGGGGAGGCGGAGGCTGAAGAAACATCACTCATGTCGTTCCCTTGGTTTTATCTGGTTCACGTCTTCAAAGGCGTGGCGAAGGAGGCGGAAGGCCTGCCTTCAGCGATGCGGGCTGCTTCCAGCGCCGCGATCCTTTCGTCGATCTCGCGCCTGTCGGTCATGCCGTTCGGATTTTGCCGCGTCGCCATCGTCTCGGCGACATGCAGGTAGCGTTCACCCGCCACGGCATGGAGGCGGACAAGTTCGGCGAGCGGATCGGGATGATCGTCGGCGCGGAGGCTGAGCCAGGGATAATCCTGATCGCGGTGGATGACGAGGGCGGCGGACTGCCTGCCGCGTTTGTCGCCGCCGGCATCCTCGCCTGCCTGCATCGCCAGCAGCAGGCGTTCGGCCAGGGGCTTGTCCATCGCCTTTTTGTAGGTGGCAAGCGTCTCAGTGACGACGTCGGGACCCGCGAGCATGTTGCCGGCGACCGAGACGTTTTCGTCGATCAGATGTCCCGCCCAGTCGATGCATGCGGGACCGGTGAAGGCGGCGTTGCGCCCCTTCGCATCGATGAGATGCAGCTGCCGCTGATTGCGGCCGGCGTCACGCGCGGTCAGCTCGGCGATGACCTCCTCCGGCGCCTTGCCGGCGGCAAGCAGCGACAGGCCGTCGACGCCGTAAAGCGGGCTGACGAAGGCCTGGGTGGCAACGGCGCCGATGCCGCCGCGAATATGCGGCACAAGGGCGCCGACGGCGAAGAAGCGGGTCGCGACGGCGATGCCGAGATGACCGGTCAAGGGATCACGGGCGACGATGGACCAGGTCATGACTACCTCCCGATCGCATAGGCCTGCATCAGGCGCGGGGTGGCTGCGGCGCGCAACAGTCCGTCGGCATCGCGTCTTGCGGCAGTCAGCCGGCCGATCGTCCAGGGATCGGCGACCGTCAGCTTGTGGCCCTTGCGGCGCAGGGCATCAAGGACATCGAGGCCAAAATTCGCTTCCGCCATCAGGCTGCCGGGTTCGCGGGTGCGCGGATAGAAGGAGCCTGGAAAATGCGAGGTATGGAACAGCGGCTGGTCGATCGCCGCCTGCAGGTTCAGCTTATGATTGATATAACGCAGGAAAAAGGAAAGCTGCCACTGTTCCTGCTGGTCGCCGCCGGGTGTGCCGAAGGCGAGCGTCGGGCGGCCCTCGTAGAGGCCGAGCGACGGCGTCAGCGTGGTGCGCGGCCGTTTGCCCGGCGCAAGCGACGTCGGCAAGCCTGATTTCAGCCAGAACATCTGGGCGCGAGAATTGAGGCAGAAGCCGAGGCCGGGCACGATCGGCGAGGATTGCAACCAGCCGCCGGACGGGGTGACGGAGACCATGTTGCCGTCGCGGTCGATCACGTCGATATGCACGGTATCGCCGCGCTTTTCGGAAAGATGCGCCATGGTCGGCTCGTAGACGGCGCCGGTCTTGGAATCCGCACCGAGCATCTTCATCGTCAGATCATACTGCGCTTCGAAGCCCGGCACGATGCCGGGGCGAAGATCGAAGGAGGCGTCCGCGCCGACGAGCTTGCGGCGCTCGGCGGCATAGGTCTCCGACAACAGATGCGCGACAGGGATCTCCGAAAAGTTAGGATCGCCGTAATAGACTTCGCGGTCGGCGAAGGCGAGCTTCATCGCCTCGACGACGGTATGGACGAAATCGGCGCCAGCGGGATCCATCGCGGCGAGATCGAAGCCTTTGAGGATCGACAGGGTCTGCAGGAAAACCGGGCCCTGGCCCCAGGGGCCGATCTTGGCGATCGTCCAGCCATGATAATCATAGGTCAGCGGCTCCTCGATCGTTGCCGACCAGTTTGCCATGTCGTTTGCACTCAAAACGCCCTTGTGGCGGTTGCCGCTCGCATCCATCACCTCGGCGGTCTTCAGATAGTCATCGATCTTCTCGGCGACGAAGCCGCGATAGAAGGCGTCGCGAGCCGCTTGCACTTGCGCTTCCCGGCCGCTTTTCACTTCCGCCTCAGCGATGATGCGCTTCCAGGTTTCGGCAAGCACCGGATTCCTGAAATTCGCATGCGCTTCGGGGGCGCTGCCGCCAGGCAGCCAGGTCTCATACGAGGTCGGCCATTCCTTCTCGAAGAAGGCGGCGAGCCCCTTGATCGTGGCGGAGACGCGCGGCAGCATCGGATGGCCGTGCTCGGCGTAATAGATCGCCGGTTCCAGCACATCGCGCACGCTCATCGAGCCGTAGTCGCGCAGCATCAGCATCCAGCCATCGAAGGAGCCGGGGATGACGGTCGCAAGCAGCCCGTCGCCGGGGATCAGGCTCAGGCCTTCCGCCGTATAGTGCTCGATCGTCGCACCGGCGGGGGCGGGGCCCTGCGCGCAGATGACCTCGACCTTGTCCTTCCTCTTCGAATAGATCACCGCCGGCATATCGCCGCCCGGACCGCAAAGATGCGGCTCGACGATCTGCAGCACGAAGCCCGTCGCCACTGCCGCGTCGAAAGCATTGCCGCCCTTTTCGAGAATGCTCATGCCGACGGCCGAGGCGATCCAGTGCGTGGAAGTGACGACACCGAATGTGCCGAGGATCTCGGGACGGGTCGTGAATGCGGTCATGTCGAATGTCCTTTCAAGAAGTCATGCTTCGCGCGGATCGAGCGCATCGCGCAGGCCGTCGCCTAAAAGATTGAAACCGATGACGACGAGGAAGATCGCGGCACCCGGCCACATCGCCATCCATGGCGCCTGGGAGAGGAAATTCTTGGCGACGTTCAGCATCGAGCCCCAGCTCGGCGCCGGCGGTTGCTGCCCGAGACCGAGAAAGGAGAGGCTCGCCTCGGCGATGATCGCGGTGGCGATGGTCAACGTCGCCTGGACGAGGATCGGGGCGAAGACGTTCGGCAGGATATAGCGGGTGATGATGCTCGAAGACCGGAGGCCGATCGAGCGGGCGCCCTCGACATATTCTTCGGTCTTGACCGAGAGCACCTGGCCGCGCGTCAGCCGCACGAAAACCGGCATGGCCGAAAGGCCGATCGCAATCATCGCATTGGTCAGGCTCGGACCGAGAAAGGCTGCGAGCGCGATCGCGGTGATGAGGAAGGGCATGGCCAGAAATGCTTCGGTGATGCGAGAGATCACCATGTCGATCCAGCCGCCGAAATAACCGGAGATAAGGCCGAAGGGCACGCCGATGATAACGGCGATCGCCACCGAGAAGACGCCGGCCATCAGCGAAGCCTGCGCGCCCCAGATCATCCGGGAAAGAATGTCGCGGCCGATGTCGTCGGTGCCAAGCCAATGGGCGGCGGAGGGCGCCTTGCGGATCGCCGACCAGCTTGTGGCGTTCGGATCGGGAATCGGAAGAAGGGGGGCGGCAAGCGCGAGGATCGCGAAGAAGGCGATGATCGCCAGGCCGACGAGGGCGCCCTTGTTGGCCTTCAGCTTGCGCCAGGCACGGCTCGGCGTGCGGTCGACCGCAGAGGGAATGCTGGTCTCTCCGATCGCGGTCATAGGGCGGCCCTCATGCGTGGATTGAGCAGGACATAGAGAATATCGGCCAACAGGTTCATCAGGATGAAGCCGATCGCCGTGCAGATCACCACGCCCTGGACGACGGCGTAGTCACGGTTGAAGACGGCATCGACGATGAGCTTTCCGAAACCCGGAATGGTGAAGATCTGCTCGGTCAGCACGGCGCCGGCAAGCAGTTCGCCGAAGAGCAGGGCGGTCAGCGTCACGATCGGCAGCATGGCATTGCGGAAGCCGTGTTCGAGCACGACCGAGCTTTCAGCAAGCCCTTTGGCGCGGGCGGTGCGGATGTAGTCGGTACTAAGCACGCTCAGCATGGCCGAGCGGGTATGCCGCATCAGCGTCGCCGCCAGCGCGTTGCCGAGCACGAAGGAAGGCATCAGCATGGTTTCCAGCGAACGCAGCGGGTTGCTGAAGAAGGGTTCGTAGCCGGATGCCGGCAGCCAGCCGAGATTGACCGAAACTAGCAGGATCAGCATGATGCCGAGCCAGAAATTCGGGATCGACAGGCCGGTCAGCGCAATGATGTTGGCGAGATAGTCGATCATCGTGTTCTTCTTGACGGCCGCCAGGATGCCCATCGGCACGCCGATGACAAAGGCGAAGATCATCGACATGATGGCAAGCTGGATGGTGACCGGCAGCTTTTCGCCGATGAGCTGCAGAACCGGCTGGTTGGTGCGCAGCGAGATGCCGAGGTCGCCCTGCAGTGCCGCACCCAGCCAGCGGACATATTGATAGGGCACGGGATCGTTCAGCCGGTACTTCTCGCGCAGGAATTCGAGAACCTGCGGGTCGCGTTCCTCGCCGGCCATGGCGAGGATCGGATCGCCGGGCAGCAGCTTCTGCAGCGAGAAGACGAAGATCGAAATGATCAAAAGCGTCGGTATGGCGACCAAGAGCCGTTTGGCGATGTAGGTGTACATGGGCGGTCCTGACACGACTAAAGCATGTCGCGCAAAAGTGTGCAGCGGTTTTGCGATAACGACATGCGTAAAACAAAAAGCTAAAGCGGGTGAAGCGAATCTGAAAGATTGCGACGCGCTTTTAGAAACATGCGGCGGAGGGTTTCCGCCGCATGATTTGCTGGATCAAAAAGTAGAGCATGATGTCGTCCGAAAACCGCTCACACTTTTCGGCATCATGCTCTAGGGATCAGCCGGCTTTCTTGACGCCGACGAGGCGGATCATGCCATCCGGCGACGGAACGAAGCCGGTGATGTTCTTGTGCAGCGCCCAGATCCAGGACTGATGGCCGAGATAGATGATCGGCAGATCATCGTTGAGGATGACGGCGGCGGCATCATACTTCTGCTTGCGCACGGCATCGTCGGTCGATGCACGGGCTTCGTTCAGCAGCTTGTCCACCTCGGCGTTGCAGTATTTCGTGTCGTTGATGCCGCCCTTGCAGGTGATGAACTGATGGATGTTGCCATCGGGATCGACGCGGCCGGACCAGTCGGAACGGCTAAGCTGATAGTTGCCGGCCGTCTGTTCGCTCAGCAGCGTGGCGAATTCCGTCGATTTCAAGCTGACGTCAAAGCCGGCTTCGCCGACCATCGACTGGATGATCTGCATCATCTGCATGGCAACGGGATTGTTGGGGATCTGCAGCTCGATCGGCACGCGGTCGAAGCCGGCTTCCTTGATCAGCGCCTTGGCCTTGTCGAGATCGCGGGCGGGGACGGGAATATCCTTGTCGAACCACGGGCTGCTCGGCGGGAAGGGCTGGTTGCCGGAGACGGCCGTGCCCTCATAGACGATCTGGTTCACGGCATCGCGGTCGATCGCCAGCGAGAAGGCCTGGCGCAGGCGCTTGTCCTTGCCGAAGGGATTGTCGGCACGCGCACCGTTGCCGATATTGGTATAGAGCGCCATGTAGCCGGTGCCGACGGCGTCGGCATAGACGAGGCTCGAATCCGCTTTCACCGCTTCAGCATCGGTTGCGGCCAGGCGCTCGATCATGTCGAGATCGCCGGAACGCAGATTGGCGAGGCGCACTGTCGTATCCGGGATCGGCAGATAGGTGAGCTTGTCGATGAAGATCTTGTCCTTGTTCCAGTAGTCCTGGAACTTTTCGAGCACGATGCGGTCCTGCTGCACGCGCTCGACGAACTTGAACGGGCCGGCGCAGACCGGGTGATCGCCGAACTTGGCGCCGAGTTCCTTGGCGGCCTTCGGCGAGACGATCATGCCGGCGCGGTCGGAAAGCTGGGCAAGAAGGGTGACGTCAGGCGCCTTGAGGCTGAACTTGACCTCGTATTCGCTTGTCGCCTCGACCTTTGCGACCGAACTGAGCTCGCTCTTGCGGCGTGATTCCGGCAGGGTGATGTTGCGCTCGATGGTGGCGACGACGGCTTCGGCGTTGAGCGGGGTCTCGTCATGGAACTTGACGCCTTGGCGCAGCTTCATGGTGAGCTCTTTGCCGTCGGCCGACCAGCTCCATTCGGTGGCAAGCTGCGGCACGATCTTCAGGTCCGGTGAGACGTCGACCAGCTTGTCGCACATCGCAGTATAGACGATGCGGCCGACGAAGGTGCGTGACTGCGCGGGATCGAGCACGTCGGCATCGTCCTGCAATCCGATCTTCAGGTCGACGGCGAAGGCAGGAAGCGCAAACAGCGCGCCGGCAACGGTGGCGGTCAGCAATTTGGCGATCTTCATTCCATTCTCCTCTGTTCTGTTTGTTTGGTTTTGGCTTCCATTCCGGCGGTTATGGCCCGCCCGTCTCTCTTCTCCCTGCTCACCTCGCTGTTCAGGCGAGGGTCTTGTCGACCTCCGTTTCGCTATGATCGAGCGAGGTGATGCGGATCAGGCTTTCCTGCAGCGTCAGCAGATGCAGGCGCATCGCTTCGCCCGCCTTGGCAGGATCATGAGCGGCGATCGCATCGACGATCGCCGTGTGCTGACCGAAGGTTACGGGCCGCGTCCGGCTGGCGCTGCGGGCGCGCTCGCGGATCGTCTGCCAGGCCTCGTCCTGTCGCACCCGGTTGATGACGTCGAAGATGGTGAGGAAGAAACCGTTGCCGGCGCATTGGGCGATCTGGCGGTGCAGCGCCCCGTCCCAGAGTTCGCGGCCGTCGGCATCGGTGCTTTCGTAGATCTTCTTCACCAGATCATACATGCGCTCGATATCGGCGGCCTTGGCGCGCATGGCGGCAAGCTGGGCGAGCTGCGGTTCGATGCGCAGGCGCACTTCCATGACTTCCATGAGATCGGTGCCGGCAACGATCGAGCCGACATGATCGCTCCAGCCGTCGGGGCGCGGGCCGGCATAGGTGCCGGAGCCTTGGCGGCGCCAGATGCGGCCCTCAGCCTCCAGCACTTCGAGGGCACGGCGGACGGCACGGCGGCCGACGCCAAGCATTTCCGAAAGGGTGCGCTCGGTCGGCAGCTTGCCGTCGGCGTCGAGACTGTCGGACCGCAGCAGAGCCCTCAGCCTCTCCAGCGCATAATTCGAATTGCCCTGCGTCTCATCCATCGGCATTGGCATAAATGGTCCGAACCAATTTTCTATTGGTTCAGTCCAAACCAAATAGCGCCGACCGTCAAGCGCTTTTTTGTGCAAATCCAAATCTGCCCTTTTTTTGCTCAAATCCCGCTATTGCCGCCATACGGGAAAGCAGTCGATCGCGGGACAGGGCGGCGCCGCGATCGACAATGTCATCCAGAAAATGCAATTGGTTCAGCTGAAGCTCAGGCCAGCGTCGAGCGTGCGGAGAGAAAAACCTGCGGCTCGAAGGCAAAATCCTTGTCAAAAGGATAGGTCGGACGCTGCTTGCGCAGCCGCGGCAGGCGCTCGACGAACTGATCGACGACCCCTGTTGATAGCGCCATCAGGTTCGGATTGGCGATCGGCGCCAGTTCCGGCGAGAGATAGCCCGATTTGACGACGATGATGCTGGCCTTGTGTGGGTCGAGGCCGAGCCGGGTGAAGTCGACGATGTTGTGATAGGGCCGACGCTTGGCGGAGAGCACGAGATCGATACCACTGACCGAAACTACCGCCTGGCGGTCTGTGGGATCTGATGTCTCATGCAGGAACTTGACCGTGAAGCGGCCGTGAACGGGCTTGCTACCCTGGGTGTCGAGCGAGGCGCCGACACTGAGCTCCAGTTCCGCACCGATGCCAGCGGCATAACAGGCCTCGGTCACCGCCTTGTCGGCGATGCCGGCAAAGACGACGCCGGTGGCGCCCCTGGCAATCAGCTCTGCCAGCACATCAGCCCGGTCCCCAACGCCGCCGCCGGTCGGGTTGTCGCCGGATTCGGCAAGCACCACAGGAGCGGTCGGGCTTGCGATCGCCCTTTCGACACATTCCTCGAGCGTGCCGGTCTTGCAGCCGAAGACAAAGTCTTCGCGCGCATCCCAATAGGCCCTCGCCAGACGTTTCGCCTCGCGCTCCAGCACGGCCCGGTCGGTGCCGGTCATGATGGCGGCGGCCGTGGCGCGTGGTTCATCGGCCCAGACATAGCCGACCATCAGCGATGCATCCCAGACGCCGTCGATCGCATCCATCCCAGGCAGCATCTCATAGAGGCCCTTTGCCGGCTCATCGACGGTGCTGGTGCGCTCGCCGGGCAGCACGACCGGAATCGGTGCCCAGAGAACGAGCGGCCGCTCTCCGGTTTTCAGGCTCTTCACCAGCATGGAGACGGAGCGGCGCATCGTCTCCTCGACATCGATATGCGGCGCGGTGCGATAGGTGGAATAGATATCGAGCGCATCGATGATGCGTTGCGTGACGTTGCCGTGCAGGTCGTAGCTGGCCGAAACCGTGCAATCCTTGCCGACCAGCGCGCGGGCCGCACTGATCCAGTCCCCTTCCGCATCCTCCATGCCCTCGACATACATGGCGCCGTGCATGGCGAGATAGAGACCGTCGAGCGGCAGCATCGGCTTCAGCCGCTCGAGGAATTCACCCTTGAAGGCCTCGTAGGTGGCGCGCGAAACCGGGCCGCCGGCAATGGCGCGCGCATGAATTGTCGGCAGAAACTCGGCGTCATAATCCCTGAGGAAGGCGAAATAGGGCGCTGCCAGCAGGGCCTCGCCGCGTAATACTCGAAAATCCTTCTCCTCGTTCAGGACGGGATTGTATGTGCTGCATTCGATATGAATGCCACCGACGGCGATGCGCATGGGAAACCTCAATGATGTTGGGAGCAGTCAGGAAGTTATGAGCGATGCTGGCAACCCGGCTCCAGCGCCAGTATCGACGCGCCGGGTGCGGATTTGTGTCGGTCGACGGAGTTTGTGCTGCGATAAACTGAACATTCGGGATCCGATCCGAAGACGCGTCCTTTTGCCTCGACAATAAGTTTAGAAACGAACCAATCAACCAAAATAAATTACAATCTTGATCTTCTAGGCCGGCGTCGAGCTGGAAGGTGCCGTAATTGGTGAGCCCCGACCGACTCGGTTTTTTCCGTCGGATGCCGCGGGCCGATTGCTGCCGACAAACGCGGCCGCGTCGGCATAAAGAAAAAATCCCACTTCGGGATCCCGAAATTCCCCCGCTTCTGGATTCCGAAATTCGTGGCGTTTTGGGCGGTGTTGCCGCGGGGAAACATCCAATGATTTCAATACTGCAACCAATTTCGGGATTCCGAAGTGCTATATAGATTATGGTGGGGTCTGGCTGATGGAAGTCGGTAAAGCGCTCGACAGGTCGCCGAACTGGAAGTCGATGCCTACCCACTCAGAGGCTATCCGCCGTATTCCTCGAGAATGGCTATCAGCTCACGGATTCCTGCCAAAATGACTCGGAGGCGTAGCGCAGGGCGTCAAATCAGCTCTTGCCGTGCGTTGGCGCAAGCGCGTCTATCCCGGCGCTAAGCAGACATTTAATTTTATTGGAGAAACTGGAGCGGGCGAAGGGATTCGAACCCTCGACCCCAACCTTGGCAAGGTTGTGCTCTACCCCTGAGCTACACCCGCTCAATCCGCATCGGTCCGGGGTAGTTGTTGGACCGTGGGCGCCGCCTCGCGGCGACCGGCGCTATATGGCCTAACGGGTTTTCAAATGCAACAGGGAAATGACGGAGAGGCGAAGAAAAATTCCGGTTTTCGCAGACGCCCGGCGGAAAGGCCGCAAATGCGGGGCAAAGCGTCGGTCGCAAAGATTGCCAAACGATGTGGACCGACTTAATCAGGACGCCTCGCTTTTTTCCCTTCCTGCCCAATGGATTGCCCCATGTCCGAAAACGCCCCGAAGACAAGAGAACAACTGTTTGCCTTTCTCGACGGGCTCGGCATTGCCCATAAGACGGTCGATCATGCGCCTGTTTTCACCGTGGCGGAATCGGTGGCCCTGCGCGACGAGATCCCCGGCGGCCACACCAAGAACCTGTTCGTCAAAGACAAGAAGGACAGGTATTTTCTGCTGACCGTGGAGGAAAATGCTGCCGTTGACCTCAAGCAGGTGCATAATGCCATCGGCGGCTCCGGCCGGGTCTCTTTCGGCAGACCGGAGAAGCTGATGGAGTATCTCGGCGTCGTTCCGGGTTCGGTGACGGCGTTCGGCGCGATCAACGATACTGCGGAGAATGTCACCTTCGTGCTCGATGCCGAGCTGATGGCGCACGAGATCGTCAACTGCCATCCGCTTTCCAATGATGCGACGACATCGATTGCGAGCAGCGATCTTATCCGTTTCATGGAAGCGACCGGACATAAGCCACTTGTCTTGAAAGTGACGTCCTGACATACGATTTTAGCGCTAAAGCGCGTCGCGATCTTTTAGATTCGCCTGCCGCGCTTTAGTCTTTGGTTTTGCGTATGTCTTTATCGCAAAACCGCCACACAGTTTTGCGCGACATGCTTTAGCAAAGACGCCGGAAGGATCGGCGCGGCGGGAGATACCTATGAGCGGCAGCGACAACCCCTATAGCGGTTCCTTCGGAAATCAGATGACGGCGACGACAAGTTTCGGCGGGGCACTGGAACCCGCGGCTGCGGCTGGCAGCTACATCACGGATACGACGACCGCGAATTTCGCCAAGGACGTCATCGAGGAATCGCGCAAGCAGCCGGTGCTGGTCGATTTCTGGGCACCCTGGTGCGGTCCCTGCAAACAGCTGACGCCGGTATTGGAGAAAGTGGTCAACGAAGCCAAGGGCCGCGTCCGGCTGGTCAAGATGAACATCGACGACCACCCCTCGATCGCCGGCCAGCTCGGCATCCAGTCGATCCCCGCCGTCATCGCCTTCGTCAACGGCCGTCCTGCCGACGGTTTCATGGGCGCCGTGCCGGAAAGCCAGATCCAGCAGTTCATCGACCGGATCGCCGGTCCGGCCGGCGCCGACGAGGCGGCCGAAATCGAAGCGGTGGTTGCTGAAGCGGCGGAACTGCTTGCCGCCGGCAATATCAACGAGGCCGCTCAGCTCTACGGCGCCGTGATGCAGGCCGATCCCGAGAATGCCAAGGCGCTTGCCGGCATGGCCGAATGCATGATTGCCGCCAACCAGCATCAGCGGGCGCGCGAAATCCTCACGGAATTGCCGGAAGAGCTGGCGAAAGACGCCGGCATCCAGGCCGTGCTGATGAAGCTCGAGCAGATCGAGGAGGCCCGCAAGCTCGGTGATCCCGTTGCGCTCGAGCGTGAACTGGCCGCCAATCCCGACGATCACGAGGCACGGATCAAGCTTGCCAAGATCCGTAATGTCGAAGGCCGGCGCGACGAGGCGGCCGACCATCTGCTGCTGATCATGCGCAAGGACCGTGCCTTCGACGATGACGGCGCCCGCCGCCAGCTGCTGCAGTTCTTCGAGGTCTGGGGCTTCAAGGATCCAGCGACGGTTACAGCGCGGCGCAAGCTTTCGGCGATGCTGTTTTCGTAGGGCGCCGCGCATCCGCAGTACGCGCCACGGTCGGTCTATCGCATTGAATCGGTGCAGGATCTTTTCCGAGAACCGATTCCGATTTTCGGCGTACGAGTTAAGTTTCGAGCATCTGCCCTTGCGTTTTCGGACGAGGGCACCACATTCTCGTCAGGACGGGCAAGCCCGTTACAAGAATGCGGGACGGTTTCATGCAAGTCGGGAATGCCAGATACCTGAAGCCGGGCGATCTGCCTGATGCGATCGCTGTCTTCCCCCTGACCGGCGCCCTCCTCCTGCCGGCCGGGCAGCTTCCCCTTAACATTTTCGAGCCGCGCTATCTGGCGATGCTGGATGCCGCACTGACCGGAAACCGGCTGATCGGCATGGTGCAGCCGGCATTCGGCGAACACGAGGACAAGGGCGGCGAGCCCAATCTTGCCGCCGTCGGCTGCCTCGGCCGCATCACCTCCTTCGCCGAGACCGGCGACGGGCGCTATATCGTATCGCTGACCGGCGTCTGCCGCTTCCGGCTGCTGGAGGAGAAAGCCACCAGCGATCCCTTCCGCATCTTCCGTATCGCCCCTTTTATCGCCGACCTCTCGGCTGCGAACGAGGAGGAGGCGGTCGATCGCGCAGCGCTTCTGACCGCCTTCAAGGCGTATCTCGATGCCAACAAGCTCGAGGCCGACTGGGAGAGCGTCGAACGCGCGAGCAATCTGACGCTGGTCAACTCGCTGGCGATGATGTCGCCCTTCGGGCCGGCGGAAAAGCAAGCGCTGCTGGAGGCGCCCGACCTGAAGACGCGAGCCGAGACGCTGATCGCCATTACCGAAATCGTGCTGGCGCGCGTCTTCGGTGACTCCGACACGGTTCTGCAGTAGACTTCAGCCATGGACGAAAAACTCAGCCGCGTCGATCCAAAGTTGCTCGATCTCCTGGTCTGCCCGCTCTCCAAGGGCCGGCTTTCCTATGATCGCGAGCAGAATGAACTTGTCTCGGAAAAGGCGCGGCTTGCCTATCCGATCCGCGACGGCATTCCGATCATGCTGGTGTCAGAGGCTCGCCGTCTTGATGAATAGAGCGTCCTTAGCGTTTCCGATTTCGAGTTATGCGCAAGCGCCTCTTTAAATCGTCTCTCCGGCAAGCAGCCGCGGATTGTCCTTTGCCGTCGTTCCGGCCGCCTGACCGATGAAGAAGGATTTGAGGCGTGGCAGCCGGTCAACGATGCCGAGGCCGACGTCGCGGGCGATGCGGATCGGCGTTGCGTCGTTGGAGAAGAGCCGGTTCAAGACGTCGGTCGTCACTCCCATGCGGAACGTGTCGAAGCGCCGCCAGGTCTGGTAGCGCTCGAGGATGTTAATCGAGCCGATATCGAGGCCGAGGCGATCGGCATCCACGATGGTTTCGGCAAGTGCCGCCACATCCTTGAATCCGAGATTGAGGCCCTGCCCCGAAATCGGGTGGATACCATGGGCGGCGTCGCCGGCCAGCGCGAAACGCGGCGCGACGAAGGAGCGCGCCAATGTGAGACCGAGCGGGAAGGCGCGCTTGTCGCCGATGACTTTCAGGCTCCCAAGCTTGTGGCCGAAGCGGCGTTCGAGCTCTTCCTCGAAGATCAGGTCGTCGGCGGCGACCAGCCGGTTGGCATCCGGTGTCCGCTCCGTCCAGACGAGCGAGGAGCGGTTGTTCTTGAGCGGCAGGATGGCGAAGGGACCGGCCGGCAGGAAATGTTCCTCGGCGCAGCCGTCATGCGGTCGCTCGTGTTCGACGGTTGCAACGATGCCGGATTGGCCGTAGTCCCAGGTGACGGTCCTGATGCCGGCGAGATCGCGCAGTTTCGAGCGTACGCCGTCACAGGCAACCAATAGCTTGGTTTCCAGCGTGCTGCCGTCCGAAAGCGTGACGGTGACATGGGTGTCGTGGGTCTTCAGCTCCGTGGCGCCGAGCCCATGGCGGATATCGATGCCGAGCCTCTCGCAGGCGCCGCGCAGGGCTGCGACCATCGCGACATTCGGGATCATGTGGGCGAAGGGCCGGCCTTCGGAGACTTGGCCGTCGAAGGTCAGAAAAACCGGACGCACCGGATCGGAGGTCTTGGAGTCGGTGACGATCATCTTGGTGATCGGCTGGGCTTCCGGCTCGATCTCGCTCCAGATGCCGAAGACCTCGAGCATCTTTGCCGCCGCCGCGATGATGGCGGAAGCGCGCGTATCGTTTTTCCAGACATGTTCGGGGGCCGCCTCGACGACCGCGACATTCAGATGGGGTGCTGCCTGTTTGACCGCGACGGCGGCGGAAAGGCCGACATAACCCCCGCCCACAACCAGCATGTCCAGCATCGCACCGCTCCCGTACCTTGTGCCTCAGATGTGCTCTATATAGATCATCGCAACTTCACTTCCTACCGCCGGGAGACATAGAAATGACGCGCGAGACATCGGGGCCTTCGGCGATGGAGACGCTGCTTTCGACGCTCGATCTCGAGACGATCGAGGTCGATATCTTCCGCGGCCGCAG
>NZ_CP053439.1:3830000-3947500 GCF_000769405.2 Rhizobium brockwellii | reverse complement strand
AAGCAGCCATCATTTAAAGAAAGCGTAACAGCTCACTGGTCTAAATAAGGGTCTTTGCGCCGAAAATGTAACGGGGCTGAAGCCATGCACCGAAGCTGAGGATTTGCGAGCAATCGCAAGTGGTAGCGGAGCGTTCCGTAAGCTGATGAAGGGAGACCCGTGAGGGCTCCTGGAGGTATCGGAAGTGCGAATGTTGACATGAGTAACGATAAAGAGGGTGAGAGACCCTCTCGCCGAAAGACCAAGGGTTCCTGCTTAAAGTTAATCTGAGCAGGGTTAGCCGGCCCCTAAGGCGAGGCAGAAATGCGTAGTCGATGGGAACCACGTTAATATTCGTGGGCCTGGTGGTAGTGACGGATTGCACAAGTTGTTCATTCTTATTGGATTGGATGGGCAGCGGAGCGGTTCCAGGAAATAGCTCCACCGTATAGACCGTACCCGAAACCGACACAGGTGGTCAGGTAGAGTATACCAAGGCGCTTGAGAGAACTATGTTGAAGGAACTCGGCAAATTGCACGCGTAACTTCGGAAGAAGCGTGACCCCATGCTAGGCAACTATTATGGGGTGGCACAGACCAGGGGGTAGCGACTGTTTATCAAAAACACAGGGCTCTGCGAAGTCGCAAGACGACGTATAGGGTCTGACGCCTGCCCGGTGCTGGAAGGTTAAGAGGAGAGGTGCAAGCTTTGAATCGAAGCCCCAGTAAACGGCGGCCGTAACTATAACGGTCCTAAGGTAGCGAAATTCCTTGTCGGGTAAGTTCCGACCTGCACGAATGGCGTAACGACTTCCCCGCTGTCTCCAACATAGACTCAGTGAAATTGAATTCCCCGTGAAGATGCGGGGTTCCTGCGGTCAGACGGAAAGACCCCGTGCACCTTTACTATAGCTTTACACTGGCATTCGTGTCGGCATGTGTAGGATAGGTGGTAGGCTTTGAAGCGGGGACGCCAGTTTCCGTGGAGCCATCCTTGAAATACCACCCTTATCGTCATGGATGTCTAACCGCGGCCCGTCATCCGGGTCCGGGACAGTGTATGGTGGGTAGTTTGACTGGGGCGGTCGCCTCCGAAAGAGTAACGGAGGCGCGCGATGGTGGGCTCAGACCGGTCGGAAATCGGTCGTCGAGTGCAATGGCATAAGCCCGCCTGACTGCGAGACTGACAAGTCGAGCAGAGACGAAAGTCGGTCATAGTGATCCGGTGGTCCCGCGTGGAAGGGCCATCGCTCAACGGATAAAAGGTACGCCGGGGATAACAGGCTGATGACCCCCAAGAGTCCATATCGACGGGGTTGTTTGGCACCTCGATGTCGGCTCATCGCATCCTGGGGCTGGAGCAGGTCCCAAGGGTTTGGCTGTTCGCCAATTAAAGCGGTACGTGAGCTGGGTTCAGAACGTCGTGAGACAGTTCGGTCCCTATCTGCCGTGGGTGTAGGAATATTGACAGGATCTGTCCCTAGTACGAGAGGACCGGGATGGACATATCTCTGGTGGACCTGTTGTCCTGCCAAGGGCATAGCAGGGTAGCTACATATGGACGGGATAACCGCTGAAGGCATCTAAGCGGGAAACCCACCTGAAAACGAGTATTCCCTATCAGAGCCGTGGAAGACGACCACGTTGATAGGCCGGGTGTGGAAGTGCGGCAACGCATGAAGCTTACCGGTACTAATAGCTCGATTGGCTTGATCGTTCTCATTGACTATGCTCATCGAACTTCGTTCGATGTGCCAGACCTTTGTCCTGACGCGCCAATGGCGCTGCGGACGGCCCGCCAAACGATTGGCGACGGGCCTCTGGCCTGTATGGGTGCCACAAGCACCCGCAGCCGGAAGAGATCGAAAGACGTGTTCAAAAAAGAAAACAGGCTAACGCCTGCCAGCTTCTCAAAACATATAGTTGCGCTTTGCCGACCTGGTGGTTATGGCGGGGTGGCTGCACCCGTTCCCTTTCCGAACACGGCCGTGAAACGCCCCTGCGCCCATGGTACTTCGTCTTAAGACGCGGGAGAGTAGGTCGCTGCCAGGTCTGCAAAGCGCAACTAATCAATCTTCTCATCACAAAACAAACGGCCCAAAGCCGAAACAAAGGGCCGCTCACAAGCGGCCTTTCGTGTTAAAATGCATCAGCAGGAAAACACGAGACAAATTGCAAAAAGCAATTTGCTCGGGCAGTAAGAGTAAACCGCCAAAGCAGTTTACTCAGACGCGACAAATCCCTTCGGGATTTGCGCTAGGCGCGGGGTGGAGCAGCCCGGTAGCTCGTCAGGCTCATAACCTGAAGGCCGCAGGTTCAAATCCTGCCCCCGCAACCAAATCCCATAAAAACATCACTCAAAAGCCCGCCTCGCGCGGGCTTTTGCATTTTTGCTTACCGATAGGTCGAGGCAGGCATCCAGGTCGCGGTAATAGGCTGATGAACCATGCCTTCGCCCCGATCGGCGAAGCGCGCATAGCCTTCGGATCAACCCATTTATCGGTTCTTAAACAAAGAATGACAGCTTAGCTCCAATCAATGTTGGGGATGGGGTTGTGGTAAGTGGTTTGATGTCGCGGGTTCGCATTCAGACGAAGGTGCTCGTACTTTTGGCGCCATTCGTCTTTAGCCTATGCGCAGTGGGACTGACGGGGTACTACGCGTCCAGCCTTCTCGAGGGACGGATGGAGATCTCCAACCATGTTTTGCAATCCCTGAACGGGTTCAAACATGTTTCTTCCAGCATGACCGGCTTTCTGATGAAGCCGTCGCAGGAAGCCCGAGACACAGCGCTTGCGGACGCCCGTGAGCAACTGGAAAACCTGAAGCAGACGATCGAGAGGCTAAGGCCGACGACCGATGTGGGGCTTCTTGACCAGGCGCTTGATCAGTCGCAAATCATCCCGCAAAAGATCGAAGCGATCTGGCAAATCGAAACGGGACAGCAGAAAATTCTCAGTGATGTGGACGCTGCTTCCGCGGCACTTCTTGACCTGCAGGGGCAGGTTGGCAAGCGCTCGTTCATGCTGATGGCCGGCGCGAAAAAGCTGGAAAATGCCAACAAGGGCGGTCTAAATAATTCCGTATCCATCAGCGCCGCCGCCAGTGTCGCGACAAAACTTCGCAATGACTATACGAATGCGACGACGCCGGCTGACAAAGTTGGCCTGCTAGCCAAATATGGGCCTGATTTGCAGAAGGCAAAGGAGCAGCTTTCGCCTGCTGTAGCGACCGAGGCCCTCGCCGCACAGTATGCCGCTGCTGTGGATGCCATCGCCAACGCTTCGAAGGTGTCGCTTGACACTTTGGATGTCCCAGCAACGGATACCGCCGTCGCCAATCTTGCTGCAACTGGCGACAGTCTCAAGACGATAGGCGACGATCTGATGCGGACCTCCGTGCTTGCGCTTGCCGCGTCGGACAAGGATATCTCGCAGGCGACGAATGTCGGCAACGAACTGCGCGCCATCGTTAACAGCAATAACGAGATCCGCGTCGGCTTCGCCGAGCTCGCCGGCAATCCAGACGACGCGCGAGTGAAGAAAGTCCAGCAGTCGATCTACATGTATCAGACCGAGCTCGGCCGTCTCGCCGGCGTGGTGAACGACGATCCCGTCTTTGCCGAAATTCCGAAGAAGGCTCAACCCGTCCTCGACCTGCTCGCGGCGAACGCGGCAGCGCTCTCGGAAGGTGCGGCGCGCAAGCTGGCCGAGTTCGACAGCGCTGCGGGGCAGATCGACAACACCTGGAACCTGCTTGCTCAATTCGCCGAGACGCAGAGGCAAAATGCTGGGCAGGATCGTCAACAGGCCAATAGGATATCCGGCGGCGCGATTGTCATCGGCATCCTGATTGCTATGACCGCGGGTGCCGCGCTGGTCGTCACCCTGAAGGGACCGATCACCCAGATTACCGCAGCGATGCGCAAGATCGCAGAGGGAAGGCTCGATACCGCAATCACCGGCGAGGCACGGGGCGACGAAATCGGCGAAATGGCCCGTGCGCTTTCCGTCTTCAAACAAAATGCGCTATCGAATGTCGAAATGGAACAACAGGCAGAGATCGCGCGTAGCGATGCAGAATCCGAGCGCGCCCGCAACGAACTCGAGCGACGTAGCGCCAAGGTCCAGGTTGACGCCGCAATCGAGGCGCTTGCCGAAGGGCTCACGCGGCTGTCGCGCGGGGAGTTGAATTTTTCGATCGATAAACTCTTTGCCCCTGAACTCGACCGGATCCGCACCGATTTCAACATGTCAGTCGCGGGTCTCAGGGAGACGCTCTGCGATATCCGCGAGACCTCTTCCCTCATCAGCGACAATGGTCGCCAGATGGCGGAAGCCGTTGATGACCTGGCCAGCCGAACGGAAAAGCAGGCGGCCGCACTTGAGGAAACCGCAGCGGCAGTGGAGGAGATTTCTTCCGCCGTCAACACCTCTTCAGGACGGGCAGCAGCAGCGCTTGCGCTTGTCCAACGCGCCAAACAGGGCGCCGACGCTTCGGCTTCAGTGGTCCAAAACGCGGTCTCGGCCATGGGACGGATTGAGGACGCGTCGGGCAAGATCGTTCAGATTGTCAGCGCCATCGACTCCATCGCTTTCCAGACCAATCTCTTGGCCCTAAATGCGGGAGTCGAAGCGGCAAGAGCGGGTGAGGCCGGCAAGGGCTTTGCTGTCGTGGCGCAGGAGGTGCGGGAGTTGGCGCAGCGATCGGCGCGCGCAGCCAAAGAAATCGGCGAGCTCATCAACAATTCTGTCCGCGAGGTTGCGTCCGGCTCCGAATTCGTCGGCCGCACCGGCAATGCGCTGATGGAGATTTCCAGCGAGATCGTTCACATCGTCGGTCATATCGAGCTCATCGCTTCGTCAAGCCGCGACCAAGCAACAACACTCCATTCGATCAACGCGTCGGTGAACGATATTGATCGTATGACGCAGCAAAATGCAGCGATGGTGGAAGAGACGAATGCTGCCACCCGACAGCTATCGTCCGAGGCGCTTGCGCTTACCGACATGATTGCACGCTTTCGGCTTGAAGGCCACGAGAGCCCGGCTTCAAGAGGGTACGAGGCTGCGGCATGACGGCAGCATGTATTCGCAGAACCTGTTAACTTGCTTTCAGATGCATGGTTTCCGATCAGAAGGCTGATGAGTGATACGTTTCCCTTCATCAGTTTTCAGGCGCACGATAGTTGCTAAAATAGCAATATTCTAATATACGTGGAGCCGGCGTTTTAATATTTTCGCAGCGGCAAGCAACGTCCCTCCAATTGGCGGGCGTTTATTATCCTGTTCGGCAGGACGTTTGATTTCATGAAGTAAATTAGAGATTTGTAGGGAGAGGAATAATGCGAAAATGGGCATCTTCTCTACTGACGGCTCCGCATGGACGGCGTCGCCTTCTGTTTGGTATCTCGGGATTGCCAGCGCTCTGCGCAGTGGTGCTCTTTGCTGGTGTCGCGTCCGCGCAGGCGCCGACTGAAGAGCAGCGCAATGCTATCAAGGCGGAATGTCGATCCGATTTCATAGCACAATGTTCAGGGGTGACGCCGGGCGGCATCGAGGCGCTCACTTGTCTGCAACAGCATAATGCCACACTGTCAGCGGGCTGCCGGAAGGCGGTGTCGGCGGTCAGCAAACCCAAGTCGACATCCGCGGAGCCGGCCCCGGCGGCGCCCGCAACCACTGGGGCGACCAGCCCGGCGCCCGCCACCGGTACGCCAGCGCATCAGCCAACGCAGGCGCAGCGCAACGCCGTCAAATCGGCCTGCCAACGCGATTTCATGGCGCAATGCTCCGGCGTCACACCGGGCGGCACCGAGGCACTCAGCTGCTTGCAGCAGCACAATGCCGCTCTTTCGGCGCCGTGTCAGCAAGCCGTTGCGGCCTTGGGCGGATCAACCCCAGCCGCCGGCGGTGCAGCGGCGACGGTTGCGACCACGCCTGCTCCGCGGGCCATGATGCCGGCCTTCTCGCCGCGCGAGGAACTGATGGTCCTGCGTGAAACCTGCGGATCGGATTTTCGGGCCCTGTGCCGGATGGTGCCTCTGGGCGGAGGGCGGGGTATCGCTTGCCTGCGGGACAATCTGCAACGCGTGTCGCCTGCCTGTCATAGGGTGCTGACCTCGGGACTATAGCGTCTGTTCGAATCTCCCGCCGTGAAGAGCCACCCCGAACAGTAACCTGCCTGCGCACCAAACCGTAGGTGATCGCGCGACAGGCCGTTGCGACAGTCCTACTAAACCTTCGATATCTCCGTTTCCGCGAGGCCCGCGGTCTTTGTGCGCCCTTTCCAATATTCCTCGAGGCGCTGCAACAGGACGTAGAAGGACGGGACAAAGAGGACGGCGAGGCAGGTCGAGGCGATCATGCCGCTGAAGACCGATATGCCGATCGATTTGCGGGCGGATGCGCCGGCGCCGGTCGCCAGTACCAGCGGCAGGACGCCGAGGATAAAGGCGAAGGACGTCATCAGAATTGGCCGGAAGCGCAGGCGGGCGGCCTCGACGGCCGCGTCCAGGATTTCCATGCCTTCCGCTCGCCTTTCCCTAGCATATTCGACGATGAGGATGGCATTCTTCGATGCAAGCGCGATCAACAGAATAAGGCCGATCTGCGTATAGAGGTTGTTGGCAACGCCGGCTGCCATAAGCGCTGCCACCGTGCCAAGGAGGGCGAGCGGCACGGCGAGAAGGACTGCCAGCGGCAAAATCCAGCTTTCATACTGGCCCGCGAGCACGAAATAGACGAGGAGCATGGCGAGCGCGAAGATGAAATAGATCTGCCCGCCCACGGCCTTCTCCTGATAGGACAGCGCCGTCCACTCGAAGCTTGTGCCCGGCGGCAGTGTCTGATCGGCAATCTGCTCCATGACGTCGAGCGACTGGCCGGAACTGAAGCCGGCGGCAGGCCCGCCAACGATGGTTGCAGACGGGTAGAGATTGTAGAGGCTGATCAGCGAGGGGCCTTGTGTCGTCGTGACATCGACGACCGTGCCGAGCGGCACCATCGCGCCATCGCCGGCTTTGACCTTCAGATTGCGGATGTCTTCGGCGCTGACCCGGAAGTCGGAAGCGGCTTGCGCATAGACCTGGAAGGTACGGCCAAATTTGTTGAACTGGGTGACATAGCTCGACCCGACATAGCCGGAGAGAGCGGAGAAGACCTGGCCCACCGTAATCCCCAGTGTCTCCGCCTTGATGCGATCGACGGAAACGGCAAGTTGCGGCACGTTCGAGCGAAAAGGCGTGCTCAGCCTTTGCAGCGACGATTGAGCACTGCCGTTCTTGACGATCGTGTCGGCAAGCGATTGCAGCAGCGGGTAATCGGAAATGCCGTTCCTGATCTCGACCTGCATGGTGAAGCCGCTGGCATTGCCGACGCCCTGGATCGGAGGCGGTACCACCACCAGCGTCTTGGCGGCCAGCACACTTTGCAGCGCGCCGTTCAAATGCTGGTAGATCGACAGCAGATCCTGCCCCTTTTCCTTACCGCGCTCGTCCCAATCCTTCAGCACGACATAGGCGACGCCGGCATTCTGCAGGCTGGCATTGTTGTCGAGAACGGAGATACCGCTGATGGTCAGCACCTGATCGACGCCGGGTGTGGCTTTGGCGATCCTGCCGACCTCTTCCATCACCGCGTCTGTGCGCTCCTTGGATGCGCCGTCGGGCAACTGCGCACTGATCAGCACATAGCCTTGATCCTCGATGGGCAGAAATGCAGTCGGCAGACGGGTGAGCCCCCAGACGGCGACACCGATCAGCACAAGTGCTGCTATGACCATGATGCCGCTGTGGCGGGTCATCGATCCGATCAGCCCGGCATAGCTGCGTTCACCCCTGTCATAGACCCTGTTGAAGCCGCGATAGAAGATGTTGCGTTTCTCGGGCGGGATCGGCGGGCGCAGCCAAAGGGCGCATTGCGTCGGTTTCAGCGTGACGGCATTGATGGCGCTGATCAGCGCCGTGGCGGCGATGACGAGGGCAAACTGCCGGTAGAGCTGTCCGGTCAGGCCGGGCAGGAAGGCTGCCGGAATGAAAACGGCCATCAGCACCAGCGTGATGCCTATGACCGGACCGAGCAGTTCCTCCATCGCCTTTTCGGCCGCCTTTCGGCCGGACATGCCCGCCTCGATGTGTCGAGCAACGCCTTCGACGATGACGATGGCGTCATCGACGACGATACCGATGGCAAGAACGATGGCAAACAGCGTCGACAGGTTGACGGTGAAGCCCAATGCCGCCATGGCCGCGAAGGCGCCGATGATGGTGACAGGGACTGTGGTCGCCGGGACCAGCATCGCCCGCCAATCCTGCAGGAAAACGAGAATGACGATGAGAACGAGAACGCCGGCCTCGATCAAGGTGACGTAGACTTCGTCGATGGAAGCCCCGACGAATTTCGTCGTGTCGAACGGCACGTGATATTCGAGGCTCGGCGGGAAGCTCTTCGAGAGCTCCTGCATTTTCGTGTTCACTGCCTGCGCCACCGCAATGGCGTTTGCCTCCGGCAGCTGAAAAATGCCGATACCGGCCGCCGGTCGGCCGTTCTGCATGAAAGACTGGCTGTAAGTCTGGGCGCCGAGTTCGACGCGGCCGATATCGCGGATGCGCGTGACGCGGCCGCCCTGTCCGCTTTCGACCTTGACGACGATGTTTTCGTAGTCGGACGCCTCGTTCAGCCGGCCATTGACGTTCAGCGTGTATTGGAAGACCTGCCCCTTCGGCACCGGCGGAATGCCGATCTGGCCGGCGGCCACCTCCTGGCTCTGCTGCTGCACGACGCTGACCACATCCTGCGGCGTCAGGCCGCGCGCCTGCAGCAGGTTCGGATCCATCCAGATGCGCATGGCATACTGGCCGGCACCGAACACGGTAACGTTGCCGACACCCGGCAGGCGGGCAAGTTCATTCTGTAGATTGATGACGGCGTAGTTCGACAGGAACAGGCTGTCATAGCGGCTGTCGGGCGAGGTCAGGCTGACGAAGCCGAGGATCGCCGTCGATTTCTTTTGCGTCGTCACGCCCTGAAGTTGCACCGCTTCGGGAAGCGATGACATCGCTATGGCAACGCGGTTTTGCACCAGAACCTGGACCTGGTCCGGATCCGTTCCGATGGCAAAGGTCACGGTTAGCGAATAGGTGCCGTCGCTGGCGCTCGTCGACTGCATGTAGAGCATGTCCTGTACGCCGTTGACCTGCTGCTCGATCGGCAGCGCGACGGTGTCGATGAGGGTCTGTGCGCTGGCGCCCGGGAAGCGCGTCGTCACCTGTACCGTCGGCGGAACGACATTCGGATATTGCGCCACAGGCAGCTGGAACAGAGCCACCGCGCCGATGAGCACGAAAACCAACGCCAGAACATTGGCGAGTATCGGTCGCTCGATGAAGAAACGCGAGATCATGCTGTTATCCTTAGACGCTCAGATGAAGCATGGCGGCGAATTCATTGCGTAGTGGTCTTGGCCTTGGCATTGCCGGCGGCAGCTGCCGCCGGGTTCATTTCTATTTTCTCGGGCGCGACCTTGCCGCCGGGAATGGCCTGCTGGATACCTTGCGTCACGACCCAGTCGGCCGGATCGAGGCCGGACTCGATGACACGGAGCGCACCTTCGCGCTGGCCGGTCTTGACCTGCTTCTGCTCGATGACGTCATCCTTGCCGAGAACGAGCAGGTAGCTGCCCAGCTGGTTTGTCCCGATGGCGTCGTCACGCACCAGCAGAGCCTTGTCGTTATGGCCGACCGGCACCCGGACGCGCACGAAGAGGCCGGGCAGCATGGCGTGCTCCTTGTTGTCGAAGAGGGCGCGCACCTGAAGCGTGCCTGTAGAGGCATCGAGTTGCGGCGAGACGTAATCGAGATGTCCCTTATGCGGGTAGCCTTCCTCGGTCTGCAGGCCGAGTTCTGCCGGAATGCTTGGAAGGTCCGTCTGCTTGAAGGTGCGCCCCTGCTTTGCCAGGGTTTCCTTGATCATCAGCACCTGGGTTTCGCTGACGTTGAAATAGGCATAGAGCGGATCGGTCTGAACGATGCTGGCGAGTTTGGTGGGACCGGATACGCCGACAAGTGCTCCGATATCGACGAGGTGATCGGTGACGGTGCCGTCGAACGGGGCTAGCACCTCCGTATATCCGAGGTTGATCGTCGCGAGATCGAGATTGGCCTGGGCATTGAGGATGGACGCATTCGCCTCGTCGAGCGTCGCCTTGGCGCTGTCGACCGCGGTCTGCGTGGTGACCTGTTGCTTCGACAGATTGAGCTGCCGGTCGTATTCCTGCTGCGCGCCGACCTGAGACGCCTGTTGCGAGGCGAGCGATGCCTTGGCCTGATCCAGTTGTGCCTGATAGGTGTTGGGCTCAATTCCGAAGAGCCTGGTGCCCTTCATCACCGTCATGCCGTCCTGGTAGTCGATCGATTGGACGTAGCCTTGGACGCGCGCCTCGATATCGACGGAGTTGAGCGGCGCCGTGTTGCCGGTGAGTTCGAAATAGAGCGTCACCGGTTGCTGGATCGGCTGGGCGACCCGAACCGGAGGTGGAGGAGGGGCAACGTAAGTATTGCCGCTTTCCTCACAGCCAGCGAGAATTGCCATGCCGGCGAGCACCACAGACAGGTGCAGACCCTGATACAATCTCACACGCATTGCCGCCGCCCCGATGTTTACGAGCCTACTGCATAATTCAAAGATCTACAGCGTCCTTTGCGCGTCCGGAAAGACGCGCGGCGCTGTAGTCTTTATGCGTGCCTCGGCGGAGACGACCCCTCTCCGAAAAGTTCCGGGCATGTGATATTATGTCGCGGCATTGCTAAAAATTGCAATAGCTGCTGGTGCACAATCTGTGTCGAAGCTCACTCTCGACGGACGCCATGACATGGCTAGGGTTTGCCGAGGCGTTCGATGGCAGACTGTAGTGGTGCATCCGAAACATGGACCAGCCCGACATAGGGATTGGCCATATCCGAAATCAGGAAGATCGCGCCCGCGACGGACATGGCGCAAACAAGTAGAATTGACAGCACCGTCGGATTGGTCGGCGCCTGCAGCCCGAAGGTCGCAAAAAGCAGCGCGAGCCAACAGACGAGAACGGTCAGAAAAGCCCAGGGCAAACCCTCTTTACCGGATTCGACCAGCAGCCAGTGGGTTTCGGCTACCATGCCGCTCACCTCCAGAGCACGCGTCTGGAGAGAGCGCTGCCCCGCATCCTTCGGCGTCAGGGATCGAAGGTCGGCCTGAACCGCCTCTATATCCTGATATTCTCCCAACGCCTTGGCGGATGGCTCGTCGGTGGTCTCGGCAGACCAGCCGCGGCTCAGTCGTTTCGCGATGAGTTCACGCAACAATTGCCGCGCGTTGTCTGTTTCCGGCCCGTATTGCGCCATGACGCGGTCAAGTAGCAGTACGCGTGCGGCGGCCGTTCTCATCTCCACTTCGGCGTTGTCGTAGGTCGACTTGGCGGATGCGATCAGGAGGCCGAGCGCCAGGGCCGACAGCGTTCCCACCACTGCGGTCGCCAGCCTGATGGCGTCCTTGGATTCCGCATTGAGATGATGATCGGGTAAGCGGGCACGCACGATCAATCCTATCGACGTCGCCATCGACAGAAATAGAAATACCAGCCCGCCAACCAAGAGTGAGCCCAAGTCCGGTCTCCGTATCGCCACGTAAGTCCTGCAGCCACCTTGCAAGCTGTGCAATAGCTCCCGTCATCATAGCGGAAGACAGACCAAGCGCGGGACTCTTTCCTTTCCTGATCTTTTGCGGCCGCAATCGCGCGGGTCTCATTGCTGGAAAATCAGCAATACGTAAGCCAGGAAAAGCACCAGATGGACAGCGCCTTGCATGAGATGCGTGCGGCCGCTGGCAAAGGTAATGATGCTGACGGCAAGAGTGAGCAGGAGCATCACCAGATCCCCATGCTCCAGTCCGAGTGTCACGGGGTGTCCGTAGAGCTGACTGACAACAAGCATCGCCGGTACAGTCAGCCCGATCGTCGACAATACCGAACCAAGGAAAATGTTGACGGAGCGCTGAAGATTATTGGCGATGGAAGCACGCACGGCGCTGATTGCCTCAGGCGTCGCGACCAAGATGGCCATGACAACACCGCCAAAGGCGGTCGGAGCGTGCAGGGTTTCGATAATGTAATCGATCGGTCGGGCAAGCTGTTCGACGAGAAAGACGACGGGAGCCATATAGGCGAAAAGCAGAATGGCATGAGACCAGACCGGTCCATGGCGAGGGACACGTTCGCTGATGGGCTCGTGACGGTTGCTGTCATCAGCGAAATAGTCCCGATGGCGGCCGGCCTGAAGAAGCAGAAACGTAGCGTAAAGGCCGACCGATATTATGCCCAGTATCAGTTGTCTCGGTGCGGATGGATGCTGTCCGTCCGGGCCTGCAAGAAATGTCGGCATCACCAGGCTCAGGGTCGCCAGCGGGACGATGACCCCGAGATAGGCGTTGGCGCCCTGCAGATTATGCTGCTGTTCCGGTCGCCGCCATGCGCCCAGCAGCAAGGACAAGCCGACCATGCCGTTCAAGATGATCATGACGACTGCGAACAGGGTGTCGCGCGCAAGCGTGGGGTTGTTCTCGCCGTGAAGCATGACGGCTGATATTGCCATCACCTCGATCGAGGTTATGGCAAGCGTCAGAATGAGCGTGCCGTAGGGCTCCTTCAGCCGCTCAGCCAAATGATCCGCGTGCCGGACAACCGACAGAGCGGAGCCGAGGACGGCACCGAACAGCCATGCGAAAACGACAGTGAACCAAAGCGGATCGGAAAGCTGCCCGAAGAGCTGCTCCTGGAAAACAAGAAACGCCAAGCTCGATGCGACGCTGACGCCTAGGAACCATTCCTGGCGTATCAGGCTGCTTGCGCCGACCGCGCGCAATGCCGGACCGTCCGTCATTGAAGCCACCCGTCTTCTGGCGAATGCCGCCGCAATGCGATCCTCAAGACCATTGTGTCCGCCCGCTGTCTTGTGCCCGTCACATGAGCAGGCGGAGACGAGGCTGCCTCAAGGCGAAGCGAAGCTCAAGCCAGATCGTGTGTCACTGCCTAAAACTTGCAGGTCTCTGTAGTCTCATCAACCACTGCTCCCGACAAAAAAGGGACTACCGCCAAACGGAAGGCAAGGAGAGGTCGGTCAAAGCTCGGCGCGGTGGTTGCAGCGCGTTGCGGTTCCCGCTCACGCCGCGTCTTCCATTATTCGCGGCCGGTTGCCGGGATTGCTGCGCCAGTGACGACGGCTGCGGCCGGCGAAATCAGGAAGGCGATGAGGCGGGCGATCGATTGCGGCGATACCCAGCCCTCCGTCTTCGCATCGGGCATGGCCGCGCGATTCTCAGGCGTGTCGATTGTCCCGGGCAGGATGCAGTTGGCAGTGATGCGGTCGTCGCGGCATTCGGCAGCGATCGCCTCGGTCAGCCGGATGACAGCGGCTTTCGAGGCGGCGTAAGCGGCCTGCTTGGCGCCGGCCTTCAGCCCGGGTGCCGCGGCGATATGAACGATGCGGCCGTAGCCGGCGGCCTTCATCGTCGGGAGAACCGCGGCGCTGATCGTCAGGGCGGTGCGGGCGTTTGCGGTCATCATCGTCTCCCACTGCGCGGGGGCCTCCGGCCCGACCGGCCCCATCTGGAAACCACCGACGGTGTTGACCAACGCGCTCACGCCGCCGAAGCGCTTGACGGCCCGGGAGACAGCGGCGGCGCAAGAAGCATAATCGGTGAGATCCGTTCCCGCGATCGACAGAAACTCGGTGGAAGCTGGAAGATCGCTGGCCAAGGCTTCCAGCTCATTGCTCGAACGGTCCATGCAGACGAGTTTCGCGCCGGCGTTGGCAAGCTCGCGGACAACAGCGCTGCCGAGGTTGCCGCCGGCTCCGGTGACGATCACCGCTTTCTGGCTATTCATGGCAATCGATCTCCTGATGGTGCCGGTGCTGGGCGATGCAACGCATTGTTGATCCAGGCTGCGCGGTAGCGCAAGCCCAGCGCCCAGGACAGGTCAGACGTTTGCCGAACGGCCCTAACTGTATCGGGCCGGCTTTCAGTGATATTTCGCCCGTTCGCGGCCGAGGATGACAGGTGCGTCGAGGCCTGAGATGGGACGAGTGACATCGGCCGGGATGTCGCCGGTGAGCTGCAGGTCGAGATAGCGAGCGCAGCAAACCCGCAGGAAGGACGTGAAGTTGCCGAGATCGTGGCCTGCATCGATCGATTCATGATGCAGCCGGGTGATCAGCTGGACGACATTCATGCCGTCGCGGCGGGCGATTTCCTCCAGCTTCGCCCAGAAGAAGTTCTCCAGCCTGACGCTGGTGACCATGCCGTCGATGCGTAGCGATCGGGTGGCGCTTTCCCAGAGCCGAGCATCCGCCTTGATGAACAGTTCACACATATCGTCCTCCCGGTGCCGCCCTCCTCAGGCGGCGTTGGTTTCGAGCAGTGCTGCGGCATCGAGCACGGCCATGAACTGGCGCAGCCACGACGGATGCGCCGGCCAGGCGGGCGCCGTGACCAGATTGCCGTCCGAGACTGCATCGCTGATGGCGATATCGGCATAAATGCCGCCGGCAAGCTCGACCTCCGGGCGGCAGGCGGGATAGGCCGAGCAGGTGCGGCCCTTCAGCACGCCGGCAGCGGCGAGCAATTGCGCGCCATGGCAGATGGCGGCGACGGGTTTTCCGGCGTCGAAGAAGTGCCGGACGAATTTGAGGACGTCGGCATTGAGGCGAAGATATTCGGGCGCGCGGCCGCCGGGGATGACGAGGGCATCGTAATCTTCAGCGCGCACACTGCCGAAAGTGGCGTTCAGCGCGAAATTATGGCCGCGCTTTTCGGAATAGGTCTGGTCGCCTTCGAAATCGTGGATGGCGGTGGCGACGGTCTCGCCAGCGTTCTTGCCGGGGCAGACGGCATCGACCGTATAGCCGCAGGCGAGCAGTGTCTGGAACGGCACCATCGTTTCGTAATCTTCGGTGAAATCACCTGTTATCATCAGGATCTTTGAAGCTGGCATCGTTTCCTCCCTTTGAAACCAACAGGCGGAGAGTAGCAAAGAGCTGTGGAGAGCAGGTACTATGGGAATACTACAGGCGAAATTCGCACCCGATAAGGCGACGGCATTAAACCGCCCTGACCTTCACATCAGGTACTGTGCAAGCCTCGCCGCCGCCGAAGAGGCGGGAACGGGTGAGGAAGCGCTTCTCGCGGCCGTTGTCGAGCGAGAACATGCCGCCGCGACCGGGCACGACGTCGATGATCAGCTGCGTATGCTTCCACGCCTCGAACTGGCTGGCGCTGATATAAACAGGTACGCCGCCGATCTCGCCGAGCTTGACGTCGTTGTCGCCGATCATGAATTCGTTAGCCGGATAACACATAGGCGAGGAGCCGTCGCAGCAGCCGCCGGACTGGTGGAAGAGGATCTCGGGATGATCCCGCTTGATCTCGCCGATGAGAGCGAGTGCTGCATCGGTCGCGAGAACACGTGGTTCGCCGTTGACGGTGGTTTCCATCACTCTTCCTCCAAAGTTTCGGGAGGAGAGCTCACCTCCCCTCCCCAACCCCTCCCCACAAGGGGGAGGGACTTATAATGCCGCTCCGACAACTCACCTCGCTGAAGTTTCGGCAAGAAGATACGTTTTTAGAACGAGGCAGTTCAATGGGTTAAGCCCCTCCCCCTTGTGGGGAGGGGTTGGGGAGGGGTTTGAGACCCTCCCGCCGTGCCGAAGCATCTCAGAAGAAGCCGAGTGCCTTCGGGCTGTAGCTCACCAGCATGTTCTTGGTCTGCTGGTAGTGGTCGAGCATCATCTTGTGGGTTTCACGACCGATGCCCGACTGCTTGTAGCCGCCGAAGGCGGCATGAGCCGGGTAGGCGTGGTAGCAGTTGGTCCAGACGCGGCCGGCCTGGATCTCGCGGCCGAAACGGTAGCAGCGATTGGCGTCGCGGCTCCAGACACCGGCGCCGAGGCCGTAGAGCGTGTCGTTGGCGATTTCGAGCGCCTCCTTCTCGTTCTTGAAGGTCGTGACCGAAACCACCGGTCCGAAGATCTCCTCCTGGAACACACGCATCTTGTTGTGACCCTTGAAGATCGTCGGCTTGACATAATAGCCATTCGCCAACTCGCCGCCGAGATCGTTGCGCGAGCCGCCGGTCAACACTTCCGCACCTTCCTGCTTGCCGATGTCGAGATAGGCGAGGATCTTTTCCAGCTGCTCGGTCGAGGCCTGGGCGCCGATCATCGTTGCGCTATCGAGCGGGTTGCCCTGCTTGATCGCCTCAACGCGTTTGACGGCCTTTTCCATGAAACGGTCATAGATCGATTCCTGGATGAGGGCGCGGCTCGGGCAGGTGCAGACTTCGCCCTGGTTCAAGGCAAACATCGCAAAGCCTTCGAGCGCCTTGTCGAGGAAGTCGTCATCCTCAGCCATCACATCGGCGAAGAAGATGTTTGGCGACTTGCCGCCGAGCTCCAGGGTCACCGGAATGAGGTTCTGGCTGGCATATTGCATGATCAACCGGCCCGTCGTCGTCTCGCCGGTGAAGGCGATCTTGGCGACGCGCGGGCTGGTCGCCAGCGGCTTGCCGGCTTCGAGGCCGAAGCCATTGACGATGTTAAGCACGCCGGGCGGCAGGAGATCGCCAACGATCTCGGCCCAGAGCAGGATCGAGGCCGGTGTCTGCTCGGCGGGCTTCAGCACGACGCAGTTGCCGGCGGCAAGCGCAGGCGCCAGCTTCCAGGTGGCCATCAGGATCGGGAAGTTCCACGGAATGATCTGACCGACGACGCCGAGCGGCTCATGGAAGTGATAGGCGACGGTATCGTGGTCGATTTCGCCGATCGAACCTTCCTGGGCGCGGATGCAGGAGGCGAAATAGCGGAAGTGGTCGATTGCCAGCGGAATGTCGGCCGCCATGGTTTCGCGGATCGGCTTGCCATTGTCCCAGGTCTCAGCCTGGGCGAGTAATTCCAGCTTGTCTTCCATGCGCTGGGCGATCTTCATGAGGATATTGGAGCGTTCTGCAACCGAGGTGCGCCCCCATTTTTCCTTTGCCGCATGAGCGGCGTCGAGTGCGAGGTTGACATCCTTTTCATTGGAGCGGGGAATGTCGCAGAGCTTGCCGCCGGTGACGGGCGTGAGGTTTTCGAAGTATTTTCCCTCGACCGGCTCGCGCCATTCGCCGCCGATATAGTTGCCGTATTTCAGCTTGAACGGCGACTCGACGATTTTCTGATGAAGCATGTCATCCTCCCTTGATGATCCAGGTTCCCAAGCGAACCAGTGGGAGGAAAATGTGCATGTTTTGGCGGAGTGAACAGGCCGGGTCTTCCATACCGCAGTGCACAGTGTCGCAGACCTGCGACAGCATCGGGCCACGATTGCTCCAGGAGCGGGATCTTTACTCCAATCAGTGGAGATCGAGCTTCTTCATCTTCCTGTGCAGCGTGGCGCGGCTGATACCGAGCGCGATCGCCGCCTGCGAGACATTACCGCTGGCGCGCGACAGCGCCCGCAAGAGTGCCGCCTTCTCCGCCTCGACGATCTCATCCTGCTGGGAGACGCCAGCCTCGTGCAGGGCATCGGCGGCCGGAATGCCGGCAGCGATGCGTTTGTCGTCCAGCCGCAACGCGATGCGGGCGGCGCGCGTCGCGCCGAGCACCAAATCGTGCCTGTCGACAGCAAGCAGAGCTGCGGCGGAATTGGCGCCGGCCGGGATCATCAGGAAACGGGCGCCTGTAAAGGCCGAACGGAAGAGGTTGAGCTCGATGCGCATCGCCGCATCGCGCACGGTCTGCGTCACGATCGCCAGCGTCATCTCGTTGACGTCTTCGCGGCATGTGGAAATGTCGAGGGCTGCTGCCACCCGCCCACGATGATCGCGGATCGGCGCCGTCGTGCAGCTCAGGCTGGTATTCGAGCAGAAAAAATGCTGATCGCGGAAGATGGTGACGGCACGCTCGTCGGCAAGTGCGGTGCCGATGCCGTTGGTGCCGATGCTTGCCTCAGTCCAGACCGAGCCGGTCCAGAGGCCGAGTTCGCGGAATTCCTTGTCGTCTCCGGCAGCGCCCCGACGCTCCAGCGCGATGCCGTTCTTGTCGGTCAGAAGCAGGCAGCAGCCGGCCCTGCCAACGGTGGTAAAGAGGCGATCGAGCTCATCCGTCGCGCTGGCGATCAGTTGTTCGGACTGCTCGCGTGCGCTGTGGAATTCCTGGTCGGTGAGGCGCAGCGGCGCGCGTTCATCCTCGGGAGCGAGCTTGTGCATGGTCATGCACCGCCGCCATGAGGCGACAACAGGAGAACTGGCTGCCGCAGAATCGCGCTGGGCAGACGTGTAGACGTGCTCGGCATGCGCTGAGTGTTCGTGCATCGGCTCCTCCCACCGAATTCAGCATAGTCTGATGGAAAAGCGGCCGGTTTGCAATTGCACGTGTCGACGGCCATCCTCCCCTTCGCCTCAAGCGATCAGGGCACAATGCTGAAAAGTGTCAGCGATCCTTGCACGACATCATCCGCCATTTCATTGATCTAGATCCGGTTCGAGATCATCGGCATCGGCCGTAACAGCCAGGCTTCGATGCCGCGGGCTGCCGCCCGGCCGGTCGCCAGGCAGGCGGTGAGGAGATAGCCACCAGTCGGCGCCTCCCAGTCGAGCATCTCACCGGCGACGAAAGTGCCCGGCAGCGCCTTCAGCATGTAGTTTTCGTCGATGCCGGTCCAGCGGATGCCGCCGGCCGAGGAGATGGCCTCGGCGATCGGCCGGGTTTTGATCACCGGCACCGGCAGGGCCTTGATCATGCCGGCGAGACGCTCCGGATCGGTTCGGTCGCGCTCGGGAGCGAGTTCGCGCAGCAGCGCCGCCTTGACGCCGTCGAGGCCGGCGCCCTTGCGCAGGCGGTTTGAAAAGCTCGATTTGGCGTCCTGCCGCGCAAGGTCGCGGCTCAGCCTCTCGATGGTACGGCCGGGTGCGAGGTCGAGCGTCAGGACGGCGCTGCCATGGTTCAGCAGCCGGTCACGCAACGCGGCCGTATGGGTATAGACGAGGCTGCCCTCGATGCCGCTGCCGGTGATGACGAATTCGCCGGGAAACGTGCCGGCCTCGGACGTGGCGGTGACCGACTTCACCGGCTCCCCCGCGAAACGTTCGCTGAAGTTGCGGCTCCATCCGACGACGAAGCCGCAATTGGCGGGTTGAAAAGTGTCAATTTCCACACCCCTGCCGGCCAGCCAAGGCACCCAGGCAGCGTCGGAGCCGAGGCGCGGCCAGCTTGCGCCGCCGAGCGCCAGCAGGGCTGCGTCGCAATGGACGATGCTGCGCCCTTCGGGCGTTTCAAAAACATAGCCGTCTTCTGCAAAGCCGGTCCAGCGGTGGCGGGTGCGCAGCGTAGCGCCCTGCGTCTCCAGCCGCCTGAGCCAGGCGCGCAGCAAAGGCGAGGCCTTCATTACCTTCGGGAAAACCCGGCCGGACGAACCGATGAAGGTTTCCGTCCCGAGCTCGCTTGCCCAATTCCTGATATCGTCAGGGGTAAACGCATCAAGAGCGGGGCGCAGACGGGCGGAGGCTGCGGCGAAGCGCGTGGTGAAACGGGCATAATCCTCGGCATGGGTGATGTTGAGACCGGACTTGCCGGCCAGCAGGAACTTGCGGGCAAAGGTCGGCATGGCGTCGTAGACCATTACCGCGTGACCGGAACGGGACAGCAGTTCGGCAGCCGCGAGAGCCGCCGGGCCGCCGCCGATGATTGCAATCCGCTTGTGGTTCATTGATCTCTTCGCCCGATTCTCTCTGCGTGCAGTTTTGGCGCGGGCGCGGATCGCCCGCAAGGGCGGAGATCAGTGGTGCGGATGCGTGCACTGGCCGTGGTCGGCGAGCACCTCAATGACGCGGCATTGGTCGACGCGGCCGTGGCCGCAGCCTTCCACCATGGTTTCCAGCTCGGCCTTCAGCGCCATCAGGCTGCGGATGCGCTGCTCGACCTCGACGAGGCGGGCCTTGGCGATGGCGTCGGCCGAGGCGCAGGACTGGTGCGGATCGTCCTGCAGGGTGAGCAGCGTGCGGATCGCCTCGATCTCGAAGCCAAGTTCGCGGGCATGGCGGATAAAGGCGAGGCGGCTGATATCGGCGGGCTCAAAGGCGCGCTGGTTGCCCTCGCTGCGGCTCGGGGCAACGAGCAGGCCGATGCTTTCATAATAGCGCACCGTCGGCACCTTGACGCCGCTCTGGCGCGCGGCTTCACCGATCGTGATCTTTTTCATGATTTTCCTCTTGCACCTCTAGTCGCTAGAGGATGTAGGAGAGATGCTTCTATTTGACAAGGAAGCGGATCATGGCTGAGGGCGAAACACGATACCGGGTTGGCGGCATGGATTGCGCCTCCTGCGCAACCAAGATCGATACGGCGGTCAGGCGCGTGGCGGGCGTCGCCGATGTTTCCGTTTCGGTGATGGCGGGCACGATGACCGTCCGGCACGATGGCAGCAGTGATCTCAAGGCGATCGAGAAGAAGGTGACCGGGCTCGGCTATTCCGTCGCACCGCTTGCCGGAAACGCTGCGCCTGCGCATGCCCACAGCTCGCAGCATCGTCACGACCATGGACACGATCACCGCGATCACGCGGGCCATGACCATGATCATGCAAGTCATGACCACGACCATTCTCACGACCATGGCGAGAAGGAAATCGAGGGGTTGCACGGGCACGACCATGCGCCGATGGCCGGTCCCTGGTGGCAGAGTAGGAAGGGCCGGCTGACCATCCTTTCGGGTGCTGCACTCGTTGCCGCCTATGCCGTCGGCCATCTGGTGCCTGCGATCGCGTCCTACGCTTTCATCGTCGCCATGCTGATCGGGCTGGTGCCGATCGCGCGGCGCGCCGTCATGGCAGCTCTCTCAGGCACACCGTTTTCGATCGAGATGCTGATGACGATCGCCGCCGTCGGCGCCGTCATCATCAATGCCGGCGAAGAGGCGGCAACCGTTGTGTTCCTGTTCCTCGTCGGCGAGCTGCTGGAAGGGGTGGCAGCGGGCAAGGCGCGCGAAAGCATCCAGTCGCTGACAGCGCTGGTGCCGAAGACCGCGCTGCTCGAAGACAATGGGCAGCCGCGGGAGGTGCCGGCGGAAAGCCTTTCGGTCGGCGCCATCATCATGGTTCGTCCAGGCGACCGAATCTCGGCCGACGGCATCATTGTTTCCGGCGAGAGCGCGATCGACGAGGCGCCGGTGACGGGCGAGAGCACGCCGGTGCGCAAGGGCGTCGATGCCGTCGTTTTTGCCGGCACGGTCAATGGCGACGCGGTGCTCAGGGTTCGCGTCACGGCGGCTGCAGCCGACAATACCATCGCCCGCGTCGTCAAGCTGGTGGAGGAGGCGCAGGAATCGAAGGCGCCGACCGAGCGCTTCATCGATCGGTTCTCGCGCTATTACACGCCCGGCGTCGTCGTCGTTGCAGCGCTGGTCGCGGTCGTTCCGCCGCTGCTGTTTGCTGGGCCGTGGGGCGAATGGGTCTATAAGGGCCTTGCCATCCTTTTGATCGGCTGCCCCTGCGCGCTCGTCATCTCGACGCCGGCGGCAATCGCCGCCTCGCTCTCATCCGGTGCGCGGCGCGGGCTGCTGATGAAGGGCGGCGCGGTGCTGGAAACGCTCGGCAAGGTGACGATGGTCGCCTTCGACAAGACAGGCACGCTGACGGAAGGCAAGCCTCAGGTAACTGACATCATTTCGTTCGGGCTGAGCGAGGCGCAGGTCTTGTCGCGTGCGGCGGTGCTGGAGCAAGGCTCCAGCCATCCGCTGGCGCTGGCGATCCTCAACCGTGCCAAGGCCGATGGTGTTCCCGTGCCGCCGGCCTTCGAGCTGGAGGCGCTGCCGGGCAAGGGTGTCAGCGGCAAAGTCGGCGGTGAGACGCTGGACCTGCTGTCGCCGCCTGCCGCCCGCGAGCGCGGGACGCTCAGCGCCGAACAGGATGCACGCATCACGGCGCTGAACGACGAGGGCAAGAGCGTGTCGGTGCTGCTCGTCAACGGTGTTGCGGCCGGCCTGATCGCCATGCGCGACGAGCCGCGTGAGGATGCCGAGGCTGGGCTCGCTGCCCTCAAATCAGCAGGCGTCAAGGCGATGATGTTGACAGGCGACAACGAGCGGACGGCAGCAGCCGTTGCCGGCATGCTCGGCATCGACTGGCGCGGTGAGATGATGCCCGAGGACAAGCAGCGGGTCGTCGGCGAATTGAAGCGCCAGGGCTTCGTCGTCGCCAAGGTCGGCGACGGCATCAACGACGCTCCGGCGCTGGCCGCTGCCGATATCGGCATCGCCATGGGTGGCGGCACCGATGTGGCGCTGGAGACGGCGGATGCAGCCGTGCTGCACGGACGCGTTGGCGATGTGGCGCGGATGATCGAACTTTCCAAACGCACGATGCGCAACATCCTGCAGAATATCACCATCGCACTTGGGCTGAAGGCGGTGTTTCTGGTGACGACGATCGCCGGCATTACCGGGCTCTGGCCGGCGATCCTCGCCGATACCGGCGCCACCGTGCTGGTGACGATCAACGCACTGCGGCTGCTTCGAATAAAGATATAGCATTTCTTTCTTTCACACGTCCGGCGCTCGTCAACATGGTGGCGGCCGCCCGGGTGTTGCGGAGTGCCGCAACGACTCGCGCCTGAGCGCCTAATCGATTCCTGGAGAGCCGGTATATGCCGGCTCCTGGCTCGGCAGGCTTCTCCACAGCCTGCCGCTGTTAACCAGCTGTTATCCATGTTTTTCACAGGAATGTAGCAATTTCAAACATGCCGTAACGCGACGCACAAACCATCCGTTGACGTCAACTTTGATTCGAGTACTATATCTTGTGTTCAAGGTTCCTTCGATTCGTCAGGATCGCGGGCTAAGACGGGAATACGGTGCGTTTTGCCATGAAGGCAAAACAAGACCGGAGCTGCCCCCGCAACTGTAAGCGGCGAGCAACTGTCCGATTTCAGGTCACTGAGGCATGATGCTTTGGGAAGGCTGGGGGCAGGGTGCTTCGACCCGCAAGCCAGGAGACCTGCCTTGAGCGAAACGTCCACGTGCGGGGTGTCCGGAAGGTTGTGCATGTCAGGCGGATTAAATCCGCATCTGTTGCGCTGCCCCCGAACGTCCGCATGAGCACTTCGGGGTTGAAGTCATGTCGAGAGAATCAAAACCGCCGCCCGCACAGATCCTGCAAGGGATAATGCCCGGCGCCTGAAGCGCCGCCCTAATCAGATTGATTGCCAAGTTTTGCCTCGGACGCTGCAAGGCGCCCGATCCCCGTTTTTCGTCCGGAATCCATTGAATCACGAGGAACATGATGACCATCACCGTCTACAGCAAGCCTGCCTGCGTCCAGTGCACTGCCACCTACCGCGCCCTCGACCGGTTGGGTGTCGATTATGACATCGTCGATATCTCTGAGGATGCCGAAGCGCTCGATCGCGTCCGCAGCCTCGGCTATATGCAGGCGCCTGTGGTCATCGCCGGCGAGCAGCATTGGGCGGGCTTCCGTCCCGACATGATCAGCGCGCTCTCCTGACCTGAGGACAAGCGATGGGCCTGATCGTCTATTATTCCAGCCGATCCGAGAATACCCATCGGTTCGTCGCCAAGCTCGGACTGCGCGCGGCGCGCATTCCGCCAGTTGGCGCAGACGCGTTCCATATCCGCGAACCCTTCGTGCTGATCGTGCCGACCTATAGCGGCGACGGCGGCAAGGGCGCCGTTCCCAAGCAGGTGATCCGTTTCCTCAACGAAGCGGAAAACCGAGGACACATCCGCGGCGTGATTGCCGCGGGCAACAGCAATTTCGGCGAGACTTACGGGCTCGCCGGTGACGTGGTCTCGCAGAAATGCCAGGTGCCGTACCTCTACAGGTTCGAGCTGCTGGGCACGGAAGACGACGTCGCCAACGTCAAACACGGAATGGAACGGTTTTGGACACAGGAACACCTCTGACGCGGGATGCGGGCGCAAAACCGCATAACACTTTTGCTCATCCCGCCAGCGAACGTCCTTTGAAAGCGGCGGAAACGCTCGACTACCACGCTCTGAATGCGATGCTGAACCTCTATGACGACGAGGGGTGGATCCAGCTCGACAAGGATCGAATGGCTGCCAAGCAATATTTCCTGCAGCATGTGAACCAGAACACGGTGTTCTTTCACAATCTCCGGGAAAAGCTCGATTACCTCGTGACCGAGGGCTATTACGAGCAGGAGGTCCTCGACCAGTATTCCTTCAACTTCGTACGCGACCTGTTCGACCAGGCCTATGCCAAGAAATTCCGCTTCCCGACCTTCCTCGGCGCCTTTAAATATTACACCAGCTATACGCTGAAGACTTTCGACGGAAAGCGCTATCTCGAGCGCTATGAGGACCGCATCTGTATGGTGGCGCTGGCCTTGGCGCGCGGCGACGAGACCCTTGCCCGCGACATGGTCGACGAGATCATTTCCGGCCGCTTCCAGCCGGCAACGCCGACCTTCCTCAACGCCGGCAAGAAGCAGCGCGGTGAACTGGTTTCCTGCTTCCTGCTGCGTGTCGAGGACAATATGGAATCGATCGGTCGGTCGATCAATTCGGCGCTGCAATTGTCGAAGCGCGGCGGCGGTGTGGCGCTGTCACTGACGAATATCCGCGAGGCGGGCGCGCCGATCAAGCATATCGAGAACCAGTCCTCGGGCATCATCCCCGTGATGAAGCTGCTCGAAGACAGTTTTTCCTATGCCAACCAGCTCGGTGCGCGCCAAGGCGCGGGTGCCGTCTATCTCAATGCCCACCACCCCGACATCATGCGCTTCCTCGATACCAAGCGCGAAAATGCCGACGAGAAGATCCGCATCAAGACGCTGTCGCTCGGCGTCGTCGTGCCCGACATCACCTTCGAACTCGCCAAGAACAACGAGGATATGTACCTGTTCTCGCCCTATGACGTGGAGCGCGTCTATGGCGTGCCCTTCACCGAGATTTCGGTGACGGAAAAATACCGCGAGATGGCTGATGATGCCCGCATCTCCAAGAGGAAGATCAAGGCGCGCGAATTCTTTCAGGTGCTTGCCGAAATCCAGTTCGAGAGCGGCTACCCCTACATCATGTTCGAGGACACGGTGAACCGGGCGAACCCGATCGCCGGACGTATTTCGATGAGCAATCTATGCTCGGAAATCCTGCAGGTGAGCGAGGCGAGCGAATATCGTGACGACCTTTCCTACAAACATCTCGGCAAGGATATTTCCTGCAATCTCGGCTCGCTGAATATCGCCGCGGCAATGGATTCGGCCGATTTCGGCAAGACGATCGAGACCTCGATCCGGGCGCTGACGGCCGTCTCCGACATGAGCCACATCTCCTCGGTTCCCTCGATCGAGAAGGGCAATGACGAGAGCCATGCGATCGGCCTCGGCCAGATGAACCTGCACGGTTACCTCGCCCGTGAACGCATCTTCTACGGCTCCGAGGAAGGCGTCGACTTCACCAACATCTATTTCTATACGGTGACCTATCACGCGATCCGCGCCTCGAACCTTTTGGCGGTCGAACGCGGCACGAGCTTCAAGGGCTTCGAGAACTCGAAATATGCCTCCGGCGAATATTTCGACAAATATACCGACCGGCTCTGGGAGCCGGCGACGGAGACGGTGAGGGCGCTGTTCGAGACGTCAGGCATTCACATTCCGACGCAGGAAGATTGGGTGGCGTTGAAGAAGGCGGTGATGGCCTCCGGCCTCTATAACCAGAACCTGCAGGCGGTGCCGCCGACAGGCTCGATCTCTTATATCAACCACTCGACCTCCTCGATCCATCCGATCGTCTCGAAGATCGAGATCCGCAAGGAAGGCAAGATCGGCCGTGTCTATTATCCGGCGCCGTTCATGACCAACGACAATCTCGACTATTATCAGGATGCCTACGAGATCGGGCCGGAGAAGATCATCGACACCTATGCGGCGGCGACCCAGCATGTCGACCAGGGCCTGTCGCTGACCTTGTTCTTCCGCGACACGGCAACGACACGCGACATCAACAAGGCCCAGATCCATGCCTGGAAGAAGGGCATCAAGACGATCTACTACATTCGCCTTCGCCAGATGGCGCTGTCCGGCACCGAGGTGCAGGGCTGCGTATCCTGTACGCTGTGATTTGATTGCCGCTGGCGCTGCAAGAAGCGGGAGGGTTCCGCAGTTCCCTTCGCCATGCAGATGCCGACGCCCGAAAAGGACCATCCGATGAACATGCAAGTCAAACCCGCTTCCCGCGTGCGCGCCATCAACTGGAACCGCATCGAGGACGACAAGGATCTCGAAGTCTGGAACCGGCTCACCGGCAATTTCTGGCTGCCGGAGAAAGTGCCGCTTTCGAACGACATTCCTTCCTGGGCGACGTTGACGCCGGTCGAGCAGCAGCTGACCATCCGCGTCTTTACCGGATTGACGCTGCTCGACACGATCCAGAATGGCGTCGGTTCCATCCGGCTGATGGAGGATGCGGTGACGCAGCATGAGGAGGCGGTGCTTTCCAACATCTCCTTCATGGAGGCGGTGCATGCGCGCTCCTATTCCTCGATCTTCTCGACGCTGTGCTCGACGCCCGATGTCGATGATGCCTATCGCTGGTCGGAGGAGAACGAATTCCTGCAGCGGAAATCAGCGCTGATCATGGAGCAATATCGCTCCGGCGATCCGTTGAAGAAGAAGGTTGCGAGCGTCTTCCTCGAAAGCTTCCTGTTTTATTCCGGCTTCTACCTGCCGATGTACTGGTCGAGCCGCGCCAAGCTGACCAACACGGCCGACATGATCCGGCTGATCATCCGCGACGAGGCGGTGCACGGCTATTATATCGGCTACAAGTTCCAGCGCGGGCTGGAACGCCTCGGCGACGAGCGGAAGCAGGAGATCAAGGATTTCGCCTTCGAGCTGCTGCTCGAACTCTATGACAACGAGGCGAAATATACTGAGGCGCTCTATGACGGCGTCGGGCTGACCGAGGACGTCAAGAAATTCCTGCATTACAATGCCAATAAGGCGCTGATGAACCTTGGCTATGAGGCGCTGTTCCCGGCTGAAGCCTGCAAGGTCAATCCGGCGATCCTGTCGGCACTTTCGCCGAATGCCGACGAGAACCACGACTTCTTCTCCGGCTCCGGTTCTTCCTATGTCATCGGCAAGGCTGTCGCGACCGAGGACGAGGACTGGGATTTCTGAGGCTTGATCGCCGTCTGCCTCTTATCATTTGCTCTCTCATCGCCCACATTCAGCGGAAACTAAATTTGGTCCTCGCCGATGATGCGGCGCAGCGGGAGTTTTTGATGCAATCCTTTTCGAATAAGGCCGATATTGCGGACGAAGGCGTGTGGCCGATCCGCAGAAGAAGGATTCTCGACTGGCTGGTGAACGAGACGCGCGGTGAGCGGTTCATCGACAATATCCTGGTGGACATGTGCGAGAAGCTTTTGGCATCAGGAGTGCCAGTGGCGCGGGCGACATTGCATTTCAGGACGAACCACCCGCAATGGATCGGTGCCCGCATCCTCTGGAAGGAAGGCCTGGCGGAGGCGACGATCAACACTTTCGCCTATGGTATCGAAAATACGCCAGAGTTCCTGAAGAGTCCCGTCAATGCGATCCATCAGGGTGCGGAGGAGGTACGCAAACAGCTGGAAGACTCAGCCGACGGCGACGAGGATTCATTCTATCAGGAACTGCGCGACGACGGCCTCACGGAGTATATCGCCTGGCCAGTCGAGCATACTTTCGGCAAACGGCACGTCGCGACATTTTCCACCAGCCGGCCGGGCGGCTTTACGAGCGAGCATGTCGATTTCCTGCGCGACCTGCTGCCGGCCCTGACCCTCGTCAGCGAAATCCGGCTGAAGAACATCATGGCGCGCACGCTGCTGCAGACCTATGTCGGACCGCATGCAAGCGAACAGATCCTGTCGGGCGTCACGACGCGCGGCAGTGGTGCGACCGTCGGTGCGGCAATCATGATCTGCGACCTGCGCGACTTTACGGCGATCTCCGATCTCTGGCCACGTGACGATGTCATCCATCTGCTCAACGATTACTTCGACGCCATGTCGGACCCGATCGAACGGTATGGCGGAGAAATCCTGAAGTTCATGGGCGACGGATTGCTGGCGATCTTCCCGCTGAGCAAGGATACGGCCTGTCACGATCTGTTGGAGGCGATCCGCGAAGGGCAGGCGTTGATGGCGCAATTGAACCGGCAGTATGCGGGCAACGGACGCGAACCGCTGCGCTACGGCGTCGGCGTGCATGTCGGCGACGTCATGTATGGCAATATCGGCTCGCGCCGGCGGCTGGACTTCACCGTCATCGGCCCGGCGGTCAATGTCGCCTCGCGGCTGGAAACCCTGACGAAGGAGGTCAAGCGTCCGGTGCTGCTGTCGCGGGCCTTCGTCGAAATGGCGGGCTGCGCGGAAGACATGGACAGTCTCGGCACCTTCCCGCTGCGCGGGCTCGGCGAGCCGGTCGATGTCTTCGCCTTTCCGGAGCGCTAGAAGCTTATACTCCTCGTTTGTTACCCCAGAGCAGCACGTGCAATTGCGGCAGTACGCGTACGGTAAACCATTGGTCGGCCGTCACCCTATCGACAAGCCAGTGCATCCGATCCATCACGCCGTCGATATCAATGCGTGCGTCGTCGTCATCATCATCAGGTGGCGGCGGCGTGTGATTGCCGGGCTGAAGGAACAGTGGAATTTGGGGATAGCGCTGACCCGCGCGCTGGGCGAATTCGTAGTCGGTATCGTCGAAGACGACGATCTTCAATGCGACCTCCGGTCCGCCGACGGCCAATTGAAGGCAGTGATCCACCTGATCCCAATCGGTCAGCATACCGCTTGATGGCGGTTTGGGGCTGATGACCAGGGCGTCAAGATCGCGAAACCAGCCCTGGGCTATGCTTCCCTGTGTTTCCAGGGCAAAGCGGTATCCTTGCGAGTGGCCAAGCTCGATCAGCGGCCTTAAGGGCTGTATCGCCGGATTGCCTCCGGAAAGCGAAACCGTCAGTGGCTTGCCCCCGGAGAGTTCCGTGACCTTATGCCAGACCGCCTCAGTGGACATGGGAATCCATTGATCCCGGAACGCGCTGTCGACGGCGTGAAGACTGTCGCACCAGGAACACCTGTAGTCACAGCCGCCTGTCCTCACGAACACCGTTGGCAGCCCGATCAAGGCACCTTCACCCTGTATGGTCGGGCCAAAGATCTCGCTGACGCGAATGCTCCCCACGCTCACGGCCTGTACTCCGCCCAGGTTTTCGGCGTCTCGCTGACGCGAACGGACGATGTCTCCGGGAAGCGCGGCTTGCACCAGTCGTAAAAGTGCCTTGCCAGGAACTCGGACGTGACTTTCGAATGGCCGAAGACGTCGTTCAGGTGACGGTGATCGAGAGCCTCGTCGATATAACGCTTGAGCGGCGAGAGGTCGTGATAGTCACGAACGAAGCCATCATCATTCAGGCTTTCCGCAGCCAGCTCGACGACGACGACGTAGTTGTGACCGTGGAGCCGAGCACATTGATGGTCGGCAGGCAGGTGATCCAATTGATGGGAGGCGGAGAGATGAAACTCCTTGGTGATACGGTACATCAACGCACCTCCGCGGCCGAGTATCGCGACACGGCCGCTTTCCAGAAATCCTGGTCTTCGTACTCCGTGGGATCGCGGACACCGGCAAGATGGAAAGCTTCACGGCGTTCCACGCAGGTTCCGCAGCGCCCACAGTGGAGCTCGCCGCCTTTGTAGCAGGACCAGGTCTCCGAAAACGGCGTGCCGTGTTTTTCGCCGTCAACAACGATCGCCGCTTTGGAAACATCGACATAGGGTGCAAGCAGTTTCACCCTGGCATAACCGTCCAGTGCTTCGTTTTGCATATGCTGGAAAGCATCGATGAAGCCCGGTCGGCAGTCCGGATAAATGAAGTGGTCGCCGCCATGCACGGCGACGGCAACGGCATCTGCGTTTTGCGCGGCCGCCAAACCGAACGCGATTGCCAGCATGATGGCGTTGCGGTTCGGTACGACGGTGGCTTTCATGGTCTCTTCGGCGTAGTGGCCATCGGGAACCTCGACATTGTCAGTCAGGGCCGATCCGCTGAGATGACCGCCGATGCTGGCGATGTCGATAATATGATGGGGAACGGCGAGGCGTGAGGCACATCGGGCGGCGAAGTCGAGTTCCTTGCGATGCCGTTGGCCGTAGTCGAAGGATACGAGACCGATAAGCTGTTGTTCCGCTGCTACCTTGTGGGCAAGCGTAACGGAGTCCAGTCCACCGGAGCAGACGACGATGGTTTTCATATTGGATCCCTTGTTTTGACCGGGTGGGCTGCGACCGGATTGCGCGGTGCTTCTAGGACAAATCACGCGTCATGGAAACAGTTTTGAAGCGTCAGCGTCATTAAGGGATGAGATGGCGTTGATTTGACGGCGGTTTTCGTGGCTTCGAGGTTTGATGCCAATGCGGGGTCGTCTAACCGATCGGAAAGTTGATCTGCGGTGGCAGCAGGAGCTGCAGATCCTCGGCATCCGGATCGCTGATGCGCTGCAGCAGCATGCGCCCCAGGTCCTCGCCGGCCGCCGTCAGGTCCTCGTGGATCGTGTCGACCTTCGGCTGCAACTGGCTGAGAAGGCGGGACGTCTCCTTAGCGACGATATCGTAATCGACGGCCAGTATGCGGCCGGCATCGCTCATGCCGCTGATGACGGCAAGTGCCGAAACTTCGCCGGGGCAGATGAAACCATCCGGAGCATCCGGGGTATCAGCGCGGCTGCGGATGAAGTCGCGCAGCACGCCTGCCGGCGTATCGAGATCGACCGCCTCGGGGATCTCATAGGCGATGCCTGCCTCGCGCACCGCCGTCATGAAGCCGTGCAGGATATGCTGGCAGAAGGTCAGCCGTTTCGGCGGCAGGATCACCATTACCTTTTTGCGGCCTTTGGCGATCAGCCGGCGCGTCGCCTCATAGGCAAAGGTGAAATTGTCGTAGTCGACATAGGGGTGCGGCGTCGAAAATTCGGTGCGGCCATGACAGATGAAGGGAAAGCCGGTTTCGAGCAGCAGGCGGACGCGGGCATCGAGCGGTTCGGTGCGCGTGAAGATCAACCCGTCGGCGAGGTGGTTGCGGATGATGTATTCGGCGGCCTCGATATCGGTCGTCGACAGGAAGTTCGGGGCGACGACCAGATGGTATGAGGTTTCCTTCAGCGCCTTGGCGATGCCGTACATGATCGAGGTGCTGAAACCGACCACCTCCTCGTGCGAATCGAGCAGGATGGCGATGACGTTGGTGCGGCCGGTCTTCAGGCGCTGCGCGGCCCGGTCCGGGAGATAGCCGATTTCGCGGGCGATGCGATGCACCCGTTGGCGGGTCTCGAGTGAAATCTGCGGCGCATCGGAAAGCGCCCGTGACACCGTCGTCACCGCAAGGCCGGCGATCGTGGCGATCGTTCGCAAGGTCGGCTTGCCGCGCTTATGCGTGATATCGAGATTTTCGCCGCGTTGCGGCCGGGACGGTTCGGTCACCCTTGGCTTTCCATGCTGGAATTGCCGATACCATAACACGATGAATTGGGCGCGCAATCGACGAATGAAAACGTTTTAAATTTTAGCGTTTTGTTAGCCATAGATTAAATATGAATTATATTCAGTAGGTTAGTGAAATAACCATATTTTTCTCGGGAGTCGAGAAAGGGCTTGACGACCAAAGATTTATAACGTTTTAAATTAGCAACCGCGCGGAGGAGCGCGGCAGCATGCTGATCGCTGCAATGGCGGGAAGCATCGGGCGGCAGGGAGGTCCCGCCGCCGATTTGCAAACGGGAGGAAATTCATGAGCAAGTTTTTGAGCTCGGCAGCTGTTGCTGTCGTGATGATGGCTGGCCTCAGTGCTGCCCACGCCGCCGACGTCAAGGAAGTGCAGATGCTGCACTGGTGGACGTCGGGCGGTGAGGCAGCGGCGCTGAACGTCTTGAAGCAGGATCTTTCCAAGGAAGGTTTTGCCTGGAAGGACGTTCCGGTTGCCGGCGGTGGCGGCGATGCGGCGATGACGGCGCTGAAGGCGATGGTTGCGGCCGGCACCTATCCGACAGCCTCGCAGATGCTGGGCTATACCGTGCTCGACTATGCCCAGGCCGGTGTCATGGGCGATCTGACCGAGACGGCGAAGAAGGAAGGCTGGGACAAGTCGGTTCCGGCAGCCCTGCAGAAGTTCTCGGTCTATGACGGCAAGTGGGTCGCAGCCCCGGTCAATGTTCACTCGGTCAACTGGCTGTGGATCAACAAGGCGGTGATGGACAAGATCGGCGGCACCCAGCCGAAGACCTTCGACGAGCTGATCGCGCTGCTCGACAAGGCCAAGGCCGCCGGCGTCATCCCGCTGGCTCTCGGCGGCCAGAACTGGCAGGAAGCGACGATGTTCGATTCCATCGTGCTGTCGACCGGCGGTCCGGAGTTCTACAAGAAGGCCTTCAACGACCTCGACGAGGAATCGCTGAAGTCCGACACGATGAAGAAGTCGTTCGATAACCTGGCCACGATCATCAAATATGTCGACCCGAACTTCTCGGGCCGCGACTGGAACCTGGCAACCGCCATGGTCATCAAGGGTGATGCGCTGGTGCAGGTGATGGGCGACTGGGCCAAGGGCGAATTCGTCGCCGCCAAGAAGACGCCGGACACCGACTTCCTGTGCTACCGCTTCCCCGGAACCGACGGCAGCGTGGTCTACAACTCCGACATGTTCGGCATGTTCAACGTTCCCGATGACCGCAAGGCGGCCCAGGTGGCGCTGGCAACCGCAACGCTGTCGAAGAGCTTCCAGTCGGCCTTCAACGTCGTCAAGGGATCGGTGCCGGCTCGCACCGACGTTCCCGATACCGACTTCGACGCCTGCGGCAAGAAGGGCATCGCCGACCTGAAGGCTGCCAACGAAGGCGGCACGCTGTTCGGCTCGCTGGCGCAAGGCTACGGCGCCCCGCCGGCCATCGCCAATGCCTACAAGGATGTCGTCTCGAAGTTCGTCCACGGCCAGATCAAGACCTCCGACGAAGCCGTCAAGCAGCTCGTCCAGGCGATCGACGACGCCCGCTGAGATCACGTGTGATGACAAATGCTTCCCCGCCTGCTGGCGGGGAAGCTTCAGGCTCCGCGCCGATCATGCCCCGACAATTATGCGGGGATGATCATGCGGGGCCGATTGCCCGGACGATTATGCAGGCAGGAGATGACATTCCATGAGCACCGTTGCGACCACCGATCCGGTTCTGACGCCGAGGCAATCGACGGGGATCTCGTTGAGGGGCCGGCTGCAGGATGCGCTGCCGAAGATCGTGCTGGCGCCGAGCTTCGTCATCACCATCATCTTCGTCTACGGCTTCATCGTCTGGACGGCCTATCTGTCGTTCACCAATTCCAAGACCTTTCCCTCCTATGCGCTGACGGGGCCACGCGCCTATCAGCGGCTGTGGCGCTGGACCTTCGAGAGCGATCCGCCGTCTTCCTGGTACACCTCGATCACCAACATGGCGATCTTCGGCTTCCTCTATATCGGCATCTGCCTGGCGCTCGGCCTGTTCCTCGCCATCCTGCTCGACCAGAAGATCCGCGGCGAGAGCGTGTTGCGGCCGATCTTCCTCTATCCGATGGCGCTGTCCTTCATCGTCACAGGCGTTGCCTGGAAATGGTTCCTCGATCCCGGCCTCGGGCTGGAACAGACGCTGCACCACTTTGGCTGGACAAGCTTCCACTTCGACTGGATCAAGAACAAGGACTTTGTCATCTACACCGTCGTCATCGCCGGTGTCTGGCAGGCGTCCGGCTTCGTCATGGCGATGTTCCTGGCGGGCCTGCGCGGCATCGACGGCGAGATCATGAAGGCCGCCCAGATCGACGGCGCCTCGTCCTTCCAGCTCTATCGGCGCATCGTCATCCCGCTGCTGCGGCCGATCTTTCTGTCCGCCTTCATCGTGCTCGCCCATATGGCGATCAAGTCCTATGACCTGGTGGTGGCGCTGACCTCGGGCGGCCCCGGCGGATCGGCCTGGCTGCCGTCCAACTTCATGTATGAATACACCTTCAAGCGCAACGAGATGGCCGTCGGTTCGGCCAGCGCCATCATCATGCTGATGACGATCTCGGCGATCATCGTTCCCTATCTCTATTCCGAACTGAAGGAGAAGGCGCGATGAGCAGCGTGACCTCTCCGACAGCAACCTCGCAAAACAGCAACAATACCCGCTGGATCGGCCGCACCGTCATCTACGGCCTGCTGCTGGTCTTTGCCGTCCTCTATCTGATGCCGCTCTTCGTCATGCTGACGACCTCGTTCAAGACCATGGACGAGATCCAGAACGGCAACATGCTGGCGCTGCCGCAATCGCCGACCTTAGACCCCTGGATCAAGGCCTGGGGCGAGACCTGCGTCGGGCTGACCTGCGCCGGCATCAAGGGTTATTTCTGGAACTCGATCAAGATGGTCGTGCCGGCTGTGGCGATCTCCACCATCATGGGCGCGCTCAACGGCTATGTCCTGACCAAATGGCGTTTCCCGGGCCACACGCTGGTGTTCGGGCTGATGCTGTTTGCCTGCTTCATCCCGTTCCAGTCGGTGCTGTTGCCGATGGCAACGATCCTCGGCAGCCTCGGCCGCTTCGGCATGACGTTGCAGAATGCCACGGGCTGGAACTTCGGCTTCGGCAATCCGACCGTCAATCTGGTCTTCGTCCATGTCGTCTATGGCCTCGGCTTCACGACGCTGTTCTTCCGCAATTTCTACGAGGCCTTTCCGACCGAACTGGTCAGAGCCGCCCAGGTCGATGGCGCCAGCTTCTTCCAGATCTTCCGCCGCATCATGCTGCCGAACTCGCTGCCGATCATCGTCGTCACCGTCATCTACCAGTTCACCAATATCTGGAACGACTTCCTGTTTGCCTCGGCCTATGCCGGCACCGGTGACACCATGCCGATGACGGTGGCGCTGAACAATGTCGTCAACACCTCGACCGGCGTCGTCGAATACAATGTCAACATGGCGGCTGCGATGATCGCAGCCGTGCCGACGCTCATCGTCTATATCCTCGCCGGCCGCTACTTCGTGCGCGGTCTGATGGCGGGCGCTGTCAAAGGGTAATCCATGGCCTTCCTCGAAATCTCCGGTCTCAAAAAGCGCTTCGGCGCCGTCGACATTCTCAAGGGGATCGACCTCGAACTCGAAAAGGGCGGCTTTCTCGTGCTGGTCGGCCCGTCCGGCTGCGGCAAGTCGACGCTGCTCAACACCATTGCCGGGCTGGAGACGATCACCTCCGGCGATATCAAGATCGACGGGCGCGACATCAGCGGTCTGCATCCCTCCAAGCGCGACATCGCCATGGTGTTCCAGTCCTATGCGCTCTATCCGAACATGACGGTGGCGGGCAACATCGCCTTCGGCATGGAGATCCGCGGCGTTCCCAAGGAGGAGCGTGTCAAGGCGATTGCCCAAGTCTCCGACATGCTGCAGATCGGCCATCTGCTTGACCGCAAGCCGAGCCAGCTCTCCGGCGGCCAGCGCCAGCGTGTCGCCATGGGGAGGGCGCTGGTGCGCAATCCGCAGGTCTTCCTGTTCGACGAGCCGCTCTCCAATCTCGACGCCAAGCTGCGCGTCGACATGCGCACCGAGATCAAGCGGCTGCATCAGCGCATGGGCACCACCTTTGTCTATGTCACCCATGACCAGATCGAGGCGATGACGCTGGCGACCAAGATCGCCGTGCTGAAGGATGGCGTGTTGCAGCAGTTCGGCACGCCGGCCGAGATCTATAACAGCCCTTCCAATATCTTCGTCGCCGACTTCATGGGATCGCCGGCGATGAACCTGCTCAACGCCACCGTCGAAAACGGCGCCGGCGGGCTCGAAGTCTCGCTGGAGCGGCCCCATGCCACACCGCTGAGGCTCCCGGTCATCTCAGGCAACGACGGCCTGACCGCCTATACCGGCAGACAGGTGATCTTCGGCATCCGGCCTGAGGCCTTGACCGATCCCGATGGCGCCGACCGCAAGGCGCGCTCGCTGACCGAAGGCGATTGCCTGATCGAGGTGGTCGAACCCGCCGGCTCCGACACCTTCGCCGTCACCAAGCTCGGCGGCAAATCCGTCGTCGCCCGCCTGCGCGCCGATACCGGCATCGCGCCAGGACAAAACACCCGCCTCGCATTCAATCTCGATAAGGCCGTGTTCTTCGATCCCGAAACACAGGCGCGGATCGTGTGAAGTCATTAGAGCGCCGCGCGTCTATAAGACGCGCTGATGACGCTCTAACATTTTGAGTTTGCACATAATCCTTTCCAAAAATCGTTTTCGATTTTCGGGGTTATGCGCTAGGCAGCCGTCACGCCGAGCGTCACCGGCGCGAAACGCGTGGAAACCGCTTCGACGGTGATCTCGCCAGTGAACCCTGTCGCCTCCAGCCAGAAGCCGGCGGTGCCGCCCTGCAGCGGTACGTTGGTCGGACCGACGATCCTTGCCGGGCCGTGCACCTTCAGCGAAATGCTGTCGTTCATGAAAGGCAGGCGCTGACCGCGCTGGTCGAGGGCGCGGATGACGACGCGCGTGCTGTCGCGTTCACGGGCTTTCAACGTCGAGCTATCGGCAACCACTTCCAGCGTTGTTGGCAACGGATCGGCCGCCAGCGTCAGGCTGGCCACCGGCTCGCCGCCGATATAGCCGGTGAAGGTGCCGTCGATCCATTCGAGACCCCAGGTGCCGAGCTCATCGGCGGTGAAGTGCCGATGGTCGAGCACGACCGGCGGGTGCGGCAGATGCGGATAGTTCTCGCGGTCCGGACCGATGCGCTTGCTGAGCGCGCCATATTGCAGCTCCACCTCGTCGCAGTTGGTCAGAATGATCAGCGGCAGCACGCCGCCGATATTGCGTTCGCCGCGCGCCCAGAAGGTCGCCGGCTTCATGACGATCTCCTCGGAAGGGTCGCACTGGCTAATATAGGCATAAGCCGCGAATTTCGGCTCGCGGAACATGTCCATGACGCCGTGATAACAGATGCGGTCGCCGGAGCCGAAGTCCTTGTGGGTGTTGTAATCGAACATGCACCAGCCGATGGCGCCGGAGATATCAGGATCGCCATAGGCGGCATTCAGCACTTCCAGGTGACGGCGCACATGCTCGGCCTGACGCTGCTCCTGGTCATAAATCTTCGTCGGGTGCATGTGGCCGTTGAACTCGGTGATGAGGTACGGCACCTTGTGCGACAGTCCGGTATTTTCCTGCTGCGCGCGTAGCGCCGTGCGCGGGCGGTTGGCGCCCGGCAGCTCTTCATTGCCGAGGATGAAGTCGTTCATCGTATAGACGTCTTCGAGCAGTTCGCTCTCGGTGAGATAACGCACGCCGCCGGTCTGGCGGGTGCTGTCGAGTTCGCGGGCCAACCGATTGGTCTCGGCGTAGAAATCGTGATTATCCTGCGATTCGTTGATGCGCACGCCCCAGATGATGATCGAGGGATGGTTCCAGTCGCGCTCGATCATGCGGCGGACGTTTTCGATCGATTCCTGTTGCCAGTCGGCATCGCCGATATGCTGCCAGCCAGGGATCTCCTCGAAAACCAGCAGACCGATAGCGTCGCATCGGTCGAGGAACCATTTCGACTGCGGATAATGCGAAGTGCGGACGATATTGCACTTCAGCACCGTCTTCATGATGTCGGCGTCGCGCTCCTGGGCGGAGCGACCGGCGGCATAACCGACATAGGGGAAGGCCTGGTGGCGGTTGAGGCCGCGCAGCTTCAATGGCTTGCCGTTGAGGAGAAAACCTTCCGGCGTGAATTCGGCGGTGCGGAAGCCGAACCTGGTCGAGACACGGTCGGAGCCGTGTTCGGTCCTGAGCTCGACGGTGACGTCATAGAGCGTGGGATCGGTGATGTCCCAGAGGGCGATGCCGGTGAGGCCGCCAAAGGAGAGTGTGGTGCGGCTGCCGATCGTTTCGGTTGCGGCGGTGGCGACCACCGTGCCGTCGGCCTGCTTCAGCGTTGCGGTGACGGTCGCCGAGAAGCTGCGGCCCTCGGGATTGGCAATGTCGACGCGGATGGTCGCCGATTTCTCCGGGCGAAGAACGTCAGTGGTTTCGATCTTGAGATTGCGGATCGAGACCGGGTCGGTGACCTTCAGCCAGACATCCCGGTAGATGCCGGCATAGGTCAGATAATCGATGCGACCGCCGAAAGGCGGAATGTCAGGGTTCTCGCTGCCGTCGATCTTGACGGTGACGAGGTTCTCGCCCTTGACGAGCTTGGCGGTGAGGCGGGCCTCGAAGGGCGTGTAGCCGTCCTTATGGGCAATGATTTCGTCGCCGTTCAGATAGACGACGCTGTCGGCCATGGCGGCGTCGAAGACGAGCGAGACCTCGCGGCCCTCGAATTCTGGCAGCCAGCGCAGCACCTTCTGATAGGTGAAGGCGCGCTGATAGCTGGTCTCGTCGAAATAGCTGAAGGGCAGTTCGACGGCGGTATGCGGCAGGCTGACCGATTTGGCGGCATCGAAAGTTTCGAGCAAGCGCTGGCCGAAGCCCTCGTGGAAACTCCAGCCTTCATTGAAGGAAACGACGGAACGCATTTCAGGCTCTCCAGATTATGGCATCAGGGACATTGCGCCTCTCGGCGCGTGAAAATCTGGTCATCGGTATTCCTCCTCGATGCAATGGATGAGCGAGCCGCTAAAGCACGTCACAGCGAACTTGATTCATGCGACGCGCTTTAGCTTTTTTCATGCATGTCGTCATCCCGGAACCGCCGGACACTTCCAGGCGACATGCATCAGGCGGTCGAGCCCCAGCGGGCGGTGCAGGTGAGCGTGATGCTGTGCGGACCTTCGATCTCGGCGTCATGGCGTTCGATCAATTCGACGACGGCATCGATGAAGGCGACGTGGTCCAGGCTTAGCGTGGTGAGGTCGTTGCAATCCCAGGCAGCCATGGCAATGCCGTCCTGGCCGACGATGGCGATATCATCAGGGGTGCTCTTGCCGAGCACCCGGCGGGCTGCATCGCGCGCACCGATCGCCATGACATCGTTGCCACAGATGATGGCGTCGACCTTGTCACGGTGCAGCAGGAACACGGCCTCCTTGAAGCCGGAATCATAGGAGTAGTCACCGAAGGCCTGCGCCTCGAAGGCGAGGCCGCGCTTGGTCAGCGCATCGGCGAACCATTTGCGCCTGAGCTTGTCGATCCAGCTGGAATTTGTGCCGGAGAGGTAGGCGAAGCGCTTTTTGCCGTCGCGGACGATCTTGTCGATGATCTCGTCGGCGGCCTCAGAGCCGTCGATGCGGATGCTGGAGACGTTTTCGTTGTCGAGCGGCTCGAAGGAGACGATGATCGGCTTCGTCGTGTGGAAGATATCGACGGCATCCTGCATCGACACCATGTCGGAGAAGACGACGACGTGATCGACCTGATAGGTGGAGGCAAGGCGCATCAGCTGCAGCCGGTCGGAATGATCGGCGCAGCAGAGGATGATCGGCAGCAATTGTCTTGCCTGCAGGCGGTGGACGAGAAGCTGTTGTTCCTCGGCCTCGCAAGGGTTGCCGATCGCATTGACGACCAGAGCGACGAGGCGGGAGCGCTGGTTGTTCAACGAGCGGGCGATCGCGTTCGGCTGGTAGCCATGTTCACGGGCGACGGCGAGGATGCGGTCGCGGGTCGCGCTGCCGATGCGTGAATCTGGCGAGAAGGCGCGGGAAATGGTGGCGGAGGAGACGCCGGCGAGTTTCGCCAGTTCCTTCGAGGTGATCCGCCGTCTACTCATACCGCTCATCTTCAGCGCCTATTGGGCGACGATCCTGACGGAAGCGCCGTCGGCCGCTGCCGATTCCTTGATTGCATCCCATAGCCTAGCGAATCTGAGGCCCATTTCAACGGAGCCGGAGTTTTCCATCTTTCCCTCGCGAATGGCGAGGAAATTCTTCATCGGATTACCGAGAATCTCAGCTTCCTCGCGCGGCTCGGCGGTGCGGCCGACACTGATCTCACGCCAGCCGCCCCAGGCGTCGATGCGTACGATCGCCTTCGAATAGAAGAAGGTGATGTAGGAGGCGCAGCCTGGAGGTCCTTCGCCGGCGGCAGTCAATGTCACCAGCGCGCCGTTTTTCAGCCGGGCGGAGACGGCGGTGGCGATATCGACTTGCTTGCCGTGGTTGTCCATGTAGGCCGACACACTGGCGAAATCGGAATTGGCGAGCAGGCAGACGGTGTTCATCATGTGGGCGCCGGTATCGAACATGAAGCCGCCGCCGGAGATGTCAGGCTGCTGCTTCCAGTGGCCGTCGTAATTGGACGACCAGCTTTCCCAGATCATGCCCGATATAGCGATCAACGCGCCGAATTCGCCGGCGAGGGCCCGCCGGCGCGTGTCGAGCACCAGCGGCGACAGGCCGCCCTGGAAGGCGGTGACGATGGTGACGCCACTCTTTTTCTGCGCGGCGATCAGCCTCTCGGCCTCGGTGACCGTCGTCACCATCGGCTTCTCCAGGAAGAGATCGAGGCCGGCCTCGGCGACGGCGGTTGCCTGCTCGGCGTGGAAGGCATGCGGGGTGGAGACGTAGACGATGTCGAGTTCGCCCCGGCATTCGGCGAGCATCTGGCGATAATCCTCGAAGCTCTTCGGTTCTGGTGCGCCGGCGGCGAGGCAGACCTCGATCAGGCGCTGGCGCGAAGCCGCCGTGGTGTCGGCGAGCGCAGCGAATTCGATCTCCGGCATCTTGACCCAGCTCTCGGCATATTCCGCCGCCTTCAAGCCGGCGCCGATGACGCCGAGGCGTAATTTCCTAGTCATGAAAATTCCTCCCTGAATGCATTGTGCACACGATTACACAAACGGTATGTTGATAGCAATATCTAAATAGATAAGTAATATCAGTATATTAAAACTCGAATTCGAATCTTTTCAAAAACCGCCTTGTCAGTATGTGGAATGCGTGTACATTTTCGCAACCGGTGCTGGAGGGCGCCGTGTCTCTAAAAAAGGGAGGACTTCCGTTGAAGAAGATGGTTCTTGGCGGCCTGTGCGCCGTTCTGCTGAGCGCGGTTTCGACGCTGGCGCAGGCTGAAACAATCCGCATTGCAAATCACGGTCAGGCCGGCATCGACGCGATGAAGTCGACGGTCGAGCGGATCGAAAAGAAATATGGCGTCACCGTCGAGGTCATCGAATATCCGGCGCCCGACAAGGACTACCTGACCAAACTCCTGACGGAGCTCGGCGCCGGCAACGCGCCCGACCTGTTCTCCATCCCGACGACGGCTGCCGTCGCCGACATGGTGGAAGCCGGCTACCTCGCGCCTGTTTCCAAGGAGTTCAAGGCTTGGGATGGTTACGCCAACCTCTATGACGTCGCCAAGGAGCTTGCCGTCAGCCCGGATGGTGAAACCTATGTGATGCCGTTCATGCTCGGCATCCAGGAAATCTATTACCGCAAGGACGTTCTCGAAAAAGCCGGCATCTCGACCGAGCAGCCGAAGACCTGGCAGGAGCTTCTCGACCGCGCGGCCGAAATCAAGCAGAAGACCGGCGCCTACGGCCTGCTCTTCCCGGCCGGCGTCTCCTGGGGAAGCGGCGCCTTCGACGAAGGCTTCCAGCATCTGCTCGTCGGTTCCAAGACGCCGCAGCTGGTCGATGCCGACGGCAAGCTCGATCTGAATGGCGAAGGCATCAAGGATGTCTTCAACGTCTACAAGGAACTGATCGACAAGGATCTGATGCCGACGCAGCCGCTGCTCGGACCCGAGCCCTGGGTCGTGCCGAAATACCAGATGTTCCCGGCCGGCAAGCTCGTTGCGACCACCTGCGGCTCCTGGTGCTATATTTTCGACTGGGGTCGCGAAAGCAAGAACCCGATCCCTGATGTGACCAAGGTGGTCGGCACCTGGACCGTTCCCGGTCAGAGCAGCGGCCAGTATGTGCTTGCCAATCTCGCTGCGCCGTGGGCCGTCAATTCCAAGTCGGCCAATACGGAACTGGCGATCAAGGCGCTGATGGAGATCGGCTCGATCGAGACGCAGGTTTCCTACGCCGCCCGCATCGGCAACATCCCGGCCAGCAAGGATGCGGCTGACAATGCCGAGTTCCAGAAGCTGACGGAACTGGTTCCGATCCATGCGGCGGCCGGGAACGGCGTGTTCCTGAAACAGGCCTCCGGTTTCGGCACAGTTTCGGAAGGTGTCGCGCGCGCCACCGAAGCGCTGCTTCGCAAAGAAACCGATGCCGCCGGCGCCCAGAAGATCCTTGTCGACTACGTCAAGGAAACGCTTGGCGACGACATGGTCAAGTAAGCTCCGGCATCCTCTCTTCCGCCAGAACGGGGACGCGGCGCCAACGCCCGCGTCTTCCCGCTTTCATTCGATAAGCCGGTTCCATCGACAAGGTTGTGAGCTTCCATGGCCCGAAACTCTCATGAAAAGCGCGCCGAGCGGCAATGGCTGCTGATCCTGCTGCCTTCGCTGGTGCTGCTTCTGGCCTTCGTCATCTATCCGGCCCTCTATTCCATCTATCTGAGCTTCACCAACGAGGCGCTGACCGGGGCCGCGGCCCTTCGGCCCCGCTTCGTCGGCTTCAGGAATTACACGCGGCTCTTCAACGACGCGAAGTTCTGGAATTCGCTGTTCGTCACCTTCGTCTTCGTCATAGGTTCGGCGGTGATCGGCCAGTTCGTGCTCGGCTTGATCTCGGCAATTGCGCTGCGCCGCCCGATCCGCTTTCGGCGGGTGTTCTCGTCGATCATCCTGTTGCCGAACGCAGCCCCTGAAGTCGTCGCCGGTTTCATGTGGATCTCGATGCTGGCGGGCGGCGACAATGCCACACTCAGCCGCATCGTCAGCTTCTTCGGCATCACGCCGGCCGACTGGCTGCAGGTCTTCCCGTTGTCGATGATCATCGTCGTCAACACCTGGCGCGGCATCGCCACGGCGATGATCCTGTTGACGGCCGGCCTCAGCACCATTCCAGCGGAGATCTACGAGGCGGCGCGCATGGACGGCGCCACCCCGTCGCAAATGTTCCGCCGCATCACCCTGCCGCTGATGATGCCGACGATCCTGCTCTATATGCTGATCTCGGCCGTCTCTACCATCGCCGTCTTCGGCCTCGTCTATGCGTTGACGCGCGGCGGGCCGGGCGGGGCGACCGAGGTGGTCAGCATCTATATCTACAACCAGTCCTTCACGGCGTTCCAGCTGGGCTATGGCGCTGCGGTCGCCGTCGTCGCGCTCGTCATCTCGCTGATATTAGGCATCGCCTATGTCCGGGCCATGAAGGTGGAGGTCTGACATGGCCGTCGTTTCCCCGAGCGAAACTGCAAACAAGGGTCGGTCCGACCTCATCGCCTATGCGACGCTGTCGCTGATCTCGATCTTCTGCGCGATACCTTTCTTCTGGGTGCTGCTTGCCTCTCTCGACGGCAATGCGCAGCTCTTCCTGCATTGGCCGGAGCAGTGGACCTTCGCCAACTATATCAGGGTCTTCACCAAGGAAGACGGCGCGAAGTGGCTGTTCAACTCGCTCTTCGTGGTCGGTGGCGCGACGCTGCTCGTCATGGTGCTTTCGGGGCTCGGCGGTTATGCGCTGTCGCGCACCCGGGCCTGGTGGAAGCTGCCCTTCCTCTACGCGATCCTGCTCATCCGGGTGTTGCCGCCGACGGCGCTGGTCGTGCCGCTCTACAAATTCCTGCTGACGTTGAACAATGCGGAAGCGGCAGTGCTCAGGCCGATCTTTGGCAGCTATGCCCGCGACATCATGCGCTGGACAGGTTTCATCGACGGTTATCTCGGGCTGATCCTGGTGCTGGCGACAATGCAATTGCCGCTGGCGCTCTGGATCATGAAGACCTTCTTCGACGGGCTGCCGAGGGACTACGAGGAGGCGGCGCTGATGGATGGGGCAACACTCATCCAACGCATTCGACGGGTGCTGATTCCGCTGGCGCTGCCGGGCCTTGCCGCCGCCGGTCTCTTCGCCTTCATGTCGGCCTGGGGCGATTTCCTGCTGCCGCTGATCCTCCTGTCGTCGCCGGAGCTGCAGACGCTGCCGCTCGGTCTCTTCCGCGCATTTCTGCGCATCAACGAGATCGATTACGGCCTGCTGACGGCGCTGGCATTCATCTACCTGCTGCCTGCCGTCGTCGCCTTCGGTTTTGCGCGGCGCTTCCTCGTCCAGACATTCTCGGGCGGCGTGAAGGGCTGAGATCAAGAAAGAGAAACAGATGATCAATCTCAGAAACGTTCGCAAGTTCTACGGCGCGCTCGAGGTCATCAAGGGCGTCGACATCACGGTGGAAGACGGCGAATTCGCGGTCTTCGTCGGCCCGTCCGGCTGCGGCAAGTCCACGCTGCTGCGCATGATCGCCGGCCTCGAAGGCATCGATGACGGCGACCTCATCCTCAACGGCAAGCGCATCAACGACGTGCCGCCCGACAAACGTGGCATCGCCATGGTGTTCCAGTCCTATGCGCTCTATCCGCATATGAGCGTTGCCGAAAATATCGGCTTCTCGCTCAGCCTGAAGAAGGTGCCCGAGGCGGAGATCCGCCGACAGGTGGAAGGTGTCGCCGAGATCCTGCAGCTCACCGACTACCTCGACCGCCGCCCGGCCGCCCTCTCCGGCGGCCAGCGCCAGCGCGTGGCGATCGGCCGCGCCATCATCAAGAAACCGGCGCTGATCCTGTTCGACGAGCCGCTGTCGAACCTCGATTCGGCGCTGCGCGTGCAGATGCGCGCCGAGTTGCAGCGCCTGCACCGCGAGTTGAAGGCGACAGTAGTGTATGTCACGCACGACCAGGTCGAAGCGATGACGATGGCAGACCGCATCGTCGTGCTGAACAAGGGCCTCGTCGCTCAACAGGGCGCGCCGATGGATCTCTACCATCAGCCGGACAATGAATTTGTCGCAACCTTCATCGGCTCGCCAAAGATGAACGTGCTGCCGATGACGGCGACGCGCCGGGATGCCGGCAAGGTGCATCTGGAAAGTCCGCTCGGCCTTTCCATCGACCTTTCAGACGCCAATGGCGCCGTGCAGCAGGGCGAGGCGAAACTCGGCATTCGGCCGGAACATCTGAAGCTCGCACCCCAAGGGCAGGGTGATTTTTCGGCCGAGGTCGTCATCGTCGAGCGTTTGGGCGTGGAGACCTATCTGACAGTCGGTTCGCAGCAGCAGCCGATCGTCGTACGCACGGAAGGCGACATGACCATTCGCCCCGGCGATCGCGTGTCGCTGACTGCCGAGCGCGCCGGTTGCCATCTGTTTGATTCCGCCGGCCGGGTAATCCGTTCGGCACAGCTTGAAACACATCGAGGAATGACATGACAATCAAGGTCACGATCTGGAACGAAGGACGCCACGAGCAGGTCCACAAGGAAGTTCAGGATATCTATCCTGATCGTATCGACGGAGCGATCGCTGCCGGTATCGCCCACCCCGATTTCGAGGTCCGCCGCGGTACGCTAGACGATCCGGATGAAGGACTGCCGGATTCCGTGCTCGATGACACCGACGTGCTGCTCTGGTGGGGGCATATGGCGCATGAAGAGGTCAGCGACGGGCTGATCGACCGCGTGCAGCAGCGCGTGCTGAAGGGCATGGGCCTGCTGGTCCTGCATTCTGGCCATCATTCCAAACTCTTCCGCCGGCTGATGGGGACCAATGCCAACCTTTCCTGGCGCGAGACGCCGGAAGGCGACTTGGAGCGCGTCTGGGTGGTCAATCCCTCGCATCCGATCGCCGAGGGGCTGCCGCCCTATTTCGAGGTCAATGCCTCGGAAATGTATGGCGAGCCCTTCGACATTCCGCAGCCGGATGAGCTGGTGTTCATTTCCTGGTATTCCGGCGGCGAAGTGTTCCGCAGCGGCTGCACCTTCCAGCGTGGGCGCGGCCGCATCTTCTTCTTCAGCCCCGGCCACGAGACCTACCCGATCTATCACGACAAGATCGTGCAAAAGGTGATCTCGAACGGCATCCGCTGGGCGCGGCAGAAACACACCGATGGCCGCATCCTGGAAAACTGGCATCGGGCCGAGCCGCTGCACGGCCGCCCCGACAAGGCGAAGGCCTGATCTATGGATATTGTGCGCCGGTCGTCTTGATATAGATCGAATAGACCGAACGCGTCGCGGTGATGAAGAGCCGGTTTTTCTTGAGGCCGCCGAAGGTGAGGTTGGACACCGTCTGCGGCACCCTGATCTTGCCGAGCAGCGTTCCGTCGGGCGAAAAGCAGTGCACGCCGTCGGAGGCACTCGTCCAGAGATTGCCGGCGACATCGAAACGGAAGCCGTCGGGATGGCCGACATCGAGGCTGCAGAAGTAGCGGCTGTTGGCAAGCGCCTTGCCGTCGGTGACGTCGAAAACGCGGATATGGCGCGGCACTTCATGTTTTGCGGAGCCGGAATCGGCAATGTAGAGCTTCGTCTCATCGGGCGAGAAGGCAAGGCCGTTCGGCTGGATGAAATCTTCGACGACGGCGTCGATCGCGCCGCTTGCCGGATCGACCCGATAGACATTGCGCGTCGGCTGCTCGGGCTCGGCCTTGTGGCCCTCGTAATCCGACAGGATGCCGTAGGTCGGATCAGTGAACCAGACCCCGCCGTCTGAGTGCACGACGACGTCGTTCGGCGAGTTCAGCCGCTTGCCCTGGTAGCTGTCGGCGAGAACGGTGATGGTGCCGTCCGTCTCGGTGCGGGTGACGCGGCGGCCGCCATGTTCGCAAGAGACCAACCGGCCCTGCCGGTCGCGGGTGTTGCCGTTGACGTAGTTGGAGGGCGAGCGGAAGACGGAGACGGTACCGTCCGGTGTCCAGCGCATCATGCGTTCATTCGGGATATCGCTCCAGAGGAGACAGTTCAGGTCGGAAAACCAGACCGGGCCTTCCGTCCAGCGGCAGCCGGAATAAAGCTCCTCAAGGCCGGCGCTGCCGATGACCATTGCACCGAAGCGTTCGTCGCGGATCTCATAAATCGGATTGTCGCCCATGCCAGTTTCCTCCCTGAATGCTGCCGTTCTTTTCCTAGCGGCAAAAAGCTGGAGGTGCCAGAGCCCGGCGATGGAAATGCCGGACTCCGGTTTCGTAGAGCCTTTCCTGGTCAACTTGAAGCATTCTGTTGGCTCAAACGGAGTCGGATGGTCGACCGGCCGGCGCGCGTCGTGGCCAAGCTCTACGGCCAAGCCGGCCGGTCGATCAGGCGGCCCGTTTCAGCCAACCCGAAGGGCCGGGCATCTTTGCGCCAGGATCAGAGGCGATCGGCTCGGACGTACCAAGAGGTATGCCCGTCGCCAATCGCCTCTGCCCTAACGAAAACCTGCTTCGGCAGAATGCTTCAAGCTGACCAGGAAAGGCTCTAGAGGGCCGCGACCGGATGCGGCGAGCCGTCATAAGCGCCCCAGATCGACTGGTCGAAGCAGATGACCGAGCCGGTCATCAGGCCGGATTCGGACGATGACAGGTAAGCGCAGGCGCGCGCCACCTCGTGCGGATCGACGAGGCGGCCGAAGGGCTGGCTTGCCGCCGCCTTCTCCAGCCAGTCGGCGGGGGCATCGTGATATTCGCGCTGGATCCGGTCCTCGCCCTCGGAGGCCATCCAGCCGATGTTCAGACCGTTGACGCGGATGCGGTTGCGCAGGAGCGCGTAGGCTGTGTTCTTCGTCAGCGTTTCCAGCGCGCCCTTGGAGGCACAATAGGCGGCGATGAAGGGCTGGCCAGCTTTGGCCGACATCGAGCCGATATTGACGATCGTACCCTCGATGTTTTCGCGGCGCATGACCTTCACTGCCTCCTGCATCAGGAAAAACGGCGCACGCACATTGACGGCGAACATGGCGTCGAAGAGCTCAGGGCTGGTGTCGAGGATGGTGCCGCGATCGGTGATGGCGGCGGCATTGACCAAGGCGTCGACACGGCCGAAGGTCTCGTCGCAGGCGCGCACGACATGCTGTGCTTCCTCGACCTTGCCGAGGTCGGCTTTGACGTAGACGATCCTGGCGCCGGTCGCGACCGAAATCTCCGCCGCCTTTGCCTTGCCCTTGGCTTCGTTGCGGCCGCAGATAACGATGCCTTCGGCGCCGCGTTCGGCGAAGAGGCGGGCGATGGTCGCGCCCAATCCTTGCGTGCCGCCGGTGACGATGGCGATCTTGCCGTCGAGGCGGCCGTGCTCTGTGCTCATGTGGTTCCTCCATTGTGATGATGTACGAATGACCTCCCGCGGGTGCGGGAGGCCTTTATGTCAGTGGACGCCAGAGGTTCGAGCTTCCAAATCAGCTCAACTTCTTCTGCGCCTGCTCGGCAAGTGCTGCCGTAAAGGCTTCATCGCTCCAGCCTTCCTTCAGCGCCTCGTGCATCAGCTGCGCCTGTGTTTTCGGCGCCAGTCCGCCAAGTGGCGGGTCGCGGTCGAGATTGGTCGGGAAGGAGTAGCCCTCGGCGCAGGCGGCGACGGAGTTGGCGATTTCGTCAGGCGAGAGCCTGCCCTGCAAGGTCTTCAAAGCGGGAAACAGCCTGGCGCTCATCCTCTCGCGGTTGACGGTTTCCATTGCCCGGCCGAAGGCGGAGGAGACCTGCAGGAGGTTGGCGACGCGCTTGATGTCGACCGAGCGGTTGGTGCCGGCGGCGTGGAAGAGGGCGGGATTGAAGAAGACGACGTCGCCTTTTTCGAGCGGCAACTGGACATGGTTGGTCTCGAAATAATCCCGGAACTCCTGCCGTTTCAGCGCGAGATAGCCCGGCACATAGGTCTGGCTGTGCGGCAGGAAGAGTGTCGGGCCGCTTTCGAGCGGCATATCGCAATGGGCGACCGCACCCTGCAATGTCAGCACCGGCGAGAGCCGATGCACATGCGCCGGGAACTGCTCGATCACCTTTGAGGACTGAAAGCCGAGATGGTAGTCGCGATGTGCCGACTGCGCCGAGCCGCCCGGATTGACGCGGTTGACCTGCGCCGTCATCTGGTAGCTCGGGCCGAGCCAGGCTTCACTTGCCAGAGCGATGATGGTGTTGCCGTAATATTCGGCGAAATTTGCCGGATCGGCGAGGCAATGTTTTTCCAGCGAGTTCCAGATGCGGTCGTTGGCGCCAGGTTTGGCGAAGTGGTCGCCACCGCCGGTCGAGGTGCGGTGTTGTTCCTCGATGATCGCATCGAAGATCGTGCTGGCGCGGTCGATGATGCTGGTGTCTTCGTAAGCGCGCTTGAACACGACGACACCAGGGCCTTCGCCGAAGGCCTCGCAGATTTCCGCCAACACGGCACGTCGGCCTTCCGGCGTTGCGGCCGCCGTCATCACCTTGCGGCTGTCATAGATCAGCACGTTTTTTTCGACCGCGGACGCCGAGGGGTAATCGGCAAGCACGGTGGTCTTTTCCGCAAGGGCGCGAAACTCATCGAGATCGCAGGCGTCTTCGCTCAGCCAGACGCGGTCGGCGCGCAGTTTCTGCTGGTTGTCGGTTTTCATGGCGGGCTCCTCCCTCTTTCCAATGGGGGCACTATACGCCGCGACGCCGGGTGATATAGATCAGGAATCCATCAAAAAACCATCAGGCCGATCGCATGGCACACCTCTTTCTCGTCAAGGACATCGCCTTCCAGGCCGGGCTCAGCACCGCCACCGTCGACCGGGTGCTGAATGGCAGACCCGGCGTGCGCCGGCAGACCGAGATGCGGGTGAAGGCGGCGATCGCGGAGCTGGAGAAGCAGCAGGCCGGGACGATGGGCAGCGGCCGCATGCTGGCGATCGATATTGTCATGGAGACGCCGCAGCGTTTCAGCGATGCGGTGCGGGCCGCCTTCGAGGCGGAGATGGCGACCTTCCTGCCGGGCGTTTTCCGCTGCCGCTTCCATTTTGCCGAGGTGATGAAGCCGGCCGAACTGGTGCAGCTTCTCGATCGCATCCGATTGCGCGGCACGCACGGTATCGTGCTCAAGGCGCCTGACGTCGCCGAGGTGGCGGCCGCCGTTGCCAGGGCGGACGCGGCCGGCATTCCCGTCGTGACGCTGGTGACCGATCTGCCGAATTCGGCCCGCATCGCCTATGCCGGCGCCGACAACCGGGCAGCGGGAGAGACTGCCGCCTATCTGATCGGCGAATTCCTCGGCAGTGATGGCGGCAAAGTGCTGGTAACGCTGTCGAGCGGACGGTTCCGCGGCGAGGAGGAGCGCGAAATCGGCTTTCGCCGCGTCATCCGCGCCCGCTATCCCGATATCGGCATTACCGAGATCAGCGAGGGCCACGGCACCGATGCTGCGACGGGAACGCTTGCCGCGGCAGCGCTTGCTGTCGACCCTGCCATCAACGCCGTCTATTCGATCGGCGGCGGTAACCGGGCGGTGCTTGCGGCCTTCGACATGGCCAAACGTCCCGTGCGCGTTTTCGTCGCTCATGACCTCGATGCCGATAATCGCGCCCTGCTTGCGGCGCGTCGGATCGGCTTCGTGCTGCATCATGATCTCAGAACCGATGCGCGTTCGGCCTTCCGGGCTATCATGAGCCGGGCGACCGCCTTGCCGCGCGCGGTTACGCCCTCGCTTTCAACAGTCGAAATCGTCACGCCCTACAATATGCCCGCGGCCGATTGAGCCAATTGACTTTCCTTCGATGCCGAATTCGGGCTACAGCTTTGACACGAGTGAAGGTGAGCGACATGGATTACAGCGACGTCAGCACGATTGCAGCCTGGATCACGGAGCAGGGACTGAAGGGCGCTTCGGAAGCCGAGTTGATGACCGGTTTCTGCTCGGCTTGCAGGGATGCCGGCCTGCCGCTCGACCGTGGTCTGGCGCTGATGGATACGCTGCATCCGGTGCATGAGGGCCGCGCTTTCCGCTGGGATAGCGTCGAGGAAGTCCAGACCGAATTCGAATATGGTCCGACGATCTCGGGGGAGGCGGCGTCGAACTGGCAGCGTTCGGCCTTCTTTCATCTTTGGTCTCGCAACGAACGGGAGATACGCCGGCGTCTCGGCTTCGGCGATCCGATCGATTTCTCCATGCTCGATACGATCGCTGAAGCCGGCCACACGGATTTCGTGGCGATGGTGCATCGTTTTTCCGAGGCCGGCACGATCGGCGAGATGGATTGCTTCTTCTCGCATTTCGCGACGAAACATCCTGAGGGCTTTTCCGATCACGACCTCGCCATCCTGCGCAAGCTGGTGCCGGTGTTGGGGCTGGCGATCAAATGCATCGCGCTCGGGCGTATCGCCCGCACCATCGCGGAGGTCTATCTCGGCGAGGACGCCGCGCGCCAGGTGATGGAAGGCAAGATCAGCCGCGGCAAATCGGAACGGATTTCCGCAGCGCTCTGGTTTTCCGATCTGCTGAACTACACCAAGATCTCCGATAGCGTGCCGCCGGAGGAGATCATCCCGCTGCTCAACGACTATAGCGAGGCGGTGATCACGGCGGTCCACGAGTCCGGCGGCAACGTGCTGAAACTGATCGGCGACGGTGTGCTCGCCATCTTTAAGGGCGAGGTGCCGGCGGAGACATGTCGTGCGGCGCTGAGCGCTGAATCGTTGCTGCGGGAAAAGCTGACCACGCTGAATGCTGCGCGTGCGGCCGACGGCCGGGCGACGACCGACGTCTATATCGGCCTGCATATCGGCGATGTCTTCTACGGCAATATCGGCAGCCAGGACCGCTTGGACTTCACCGTCATCGGACCTGCCGTCAACGAGGTCAGCCGGATCGCCTCGATGTGTCGTTCCGTCGATCTCAACCTGTTGATCTCCTCCGATTTCGCCGCGGTGATACCGGAGCAGCAGCGTACCGCACTCGCCTGCGTCGGACGCTATGCGTTGCGGGGCGTGCAGCGCGCGCAGGAACTGTATACCCTCGACAGCGCCCGGCTGAACGGCTGAGTTCCTGACTGCAAGGGCTATCGCAGCAGACCCTGGCCGCCGTCGATCCAGATCGGCGTACCGGTGATGTGTCGGGCGCGCTCGGATGCGAGGAAAAGGATTGTTTCGGCGACATCCTCGCTCTTGCCTGCCTTGCCGCCAGCAATCGGAATATCGCCCTCAGGCCAGATAACTGGAACCTCCGTTTCCTCGCGGTGGCGGCTGTCGGTATTGGCTCTGATATTGGTCTCGATCTCGCCGGGGCAGACGGCATTGACGCGGATGCCGTGCCGGCCGAGTTCGAGGGCGAGCTGCTGGACCATGGCGACCTGGCCGGCCTTGGTTGCGCTGTAGGCGGTGGCGCCCGGTGTGGTGAAGGTACGGGTGCCGTTGATCGAAGAGACGACGATGATCGAACCGCCATGGCGCTTCAGATGCGGAACCGTCAGATGCAGCGTCAGATAGGTGCCGCGCAGATTGACGGCGATCGTCTTGTCCCATTCATCCGGCTTGAGATCGTCGATCGGCGCCCAGACACCGTTGATCCCAGCATTGGCGACAACGATGTCGAGACCGCCGAAGGTGTCGGCCAGTTGCGCGACGGCGCCCCGCATTTGAGCTTCGTCGCTGGTATCTGCCGTCAACGCGATCGACTGGCCGCCGGCGGCCTTGATTTCGGCGCAGGTCTTTTCGACCTCGTCGGCGGTGCGGCTCAGTGAGGCCACCCTTGCCCCCTCGGCGGCGAGCCGCAACGCGGCCGCTTTGCCGATGCCCGAACCGGCGCCTGTTACCAATGCGATCTTTTCCTTCAGCTCCATGGGCGGGCTCTCCTTTGCCGACATGCCAACTGTTCGGCGCGGCAGTTGGTTCCGGAAGGAGGCGGGTCGTCTCGGTTATCTTAGAAGGGTTTGCTTCAACGCCCATTTCTCAGGCCCGTGGACGGCGGCAAAGAGCAGACCGGCGAGGAAGGTAAAGTGATCGATGAAGAATCCGAATTCGGCCTGGTTCTGTTGCCAATGGGACGGACCGTGGAAGGCGAAAGCGAGGAAGATCACATAGATGGCTGCGAGAAAGCTGGCCTCGGTGAAGAAGGCCCCTGATATAAAAGCGAGCGCCAGCGCGATCTCGAAGAAGGCGGCGACCCAGGCAAGGAATGTCGCCATCGGAAAGCCGGCAGCGGTGATATAGCCGGCCGTCGCACCGATATCGGCGAACTTGAAGCCGGCGGCCATGAAGAAGACGAAGCTGAAGATGATGCGGGCGACGATGATTGCGATTGCTCTGGCCATTTTGAAGTCTCCTCTTTGAGCTTCGACTATGACGGACGAGACACGCGATATCCTACACGGGGAATGAAAAAGGGCCGCTTGCGCGACCCTATCACTTTGAATTGCGCACAATCCTTTCCGAAAATCGGTTCCGATTTTCGGGGTTATGCGCTCTCACCACTCGGCGAAGCTGCCGTCGGCGTGCCGCCAGATCGGGTTGCGCCAGCGGTGACCTTCCTTCGCGCGCTCGATGACATAGGTTTCGTCGACCTCGATGCCGAGACCCGGACCCTGCGGGATCGAGACGAAACCATCGGCATACTGGAACACCTCCTTGTTGGAGATGTAGTCGAGGATGTCGTTGCCCTTGTTGTAGTGGATGCCGAGGCTCTGTTCCTGGATAAAGGCATTGTAGCTGACGGCATCGACCTGCAGGCAGGCGGCGAGCGCGATCGGACCCAGCGGGCAATGCGGCGCCAGCGCCACGTCATAGGCTTCGGCCATCGCCGCGATCTTGCGGCATTCGGTGATGCCGCCGGCATGGGACAGATCCGGCTGGATGATGTCGACATAGCCGTCGGACAGAACCTGCTTGAAGTCCCAGCGCGAAAAGAGCCGCTCGCCGAGCGCGATCGGCGTCGACGTATGATTGACGATATCGCGCAGCGCTTCCTTGTTTTCGGAAAGCACCGGCTCTTCGATGAACATCAGCTTGTAGGGATCGAGCTCCTTGGCGAGAACCTTCGCCATCGGCTTGTGGACGCGGCCGTGGAAATCGACGCCGATACCGATATGCGGGCCGATTGCCTCACGGATGGCGGCGATGGTCTCGACTGCTTTCTCCACCTTCTCGTTGGTGTCGACGATCTGCATTTCCTCGCAGCCATTGAGCTTGATCGCCTTGAAACCACGGGCAACCACTTCCTTGGCATTGTTGGCGACATCCGAGGGACGATCGCCGCCGATCCAGGAATAGACCTTGATGCGATCACGGAGCTGGCCGCCGAGCAGGGAATGGATCGGCTGGCCGAGCGCCTTGCCTTTGATGTCCCACAGCGCCTGGTCGATGCCCGAGATCGCGCTCATGTGGACGGCGCCGCCGCGATAGAAGCCGCCGCGATACATCACGGTCCAGTGGTCCTCGATCAAGAAGGGGTCCTTGCCGATCAGGTAGTCTTCCAGCTCATGGACGGCGGCCTGAACGGTGAGAGCGCGGCCTTCGACAACAGGTTCACCCCAGCCGACGATGCCCTCGTCGGTCTCGACCTTCAAAAACAGCCAGCGCGGTGGAACGATATAGGTGGTGAGTTTGGTGATCTTCATCGCTGTTCTTTCAGTCTCTTCCCGGGTTTGCGATCGGCGGCGCGTCCGCAGATTTGTCGTGATCGGTCATCTCGTTCTGCCGATCGCTTTTTCGGCGGCGGCTAGATCGCGCACCGCAAGATCGAGCATGCGGTTGGCGCATTCACGGGCGCCCGCCTTGTCGCGCATGCGCAGGGCCTCGACCAGCTGACCGTGAACGAGCACCGCATCCTCGCGGTTCTCGACACCGATATTGGAGGCATGCAGCGCATATTTCAGCGCCGCGTGAATGGCGCTCGACAGCCGGCGAAAGACCTGATTGTGGCTGGCGGTGAGCAGCACCGTGTGGAACATGACGTCGGCATCGGTGAAGCTTTCCGGGTCGCGGGCGCTGTCGCGCATCTGCCGCCAGGCATTGTCGAGATCGGCGATCTCCTGGGCGCTGGCGCGCTCGGCGGCATATTCGGCGGCTGCCGGCTCGATGGTGCGGCGGGCTTCGAGAATGCAGCCGAGCAGGTCGAAATCCTTGATATAGGGACCCATCCATTCAAGCACGTCAGCGTCCAGGATATTCCAGTCGTCCTTATCGCAGACGGTGGTTCCGATGCGCGGCTTGCCACGGACAAGGCCTTTGGATTCCAGCACTTTCAGCGATTCGCGAATGACGGTGCGGCTGACGCCATAGAGTTCGCAGAGATCGTTCTCGCGGGGCAGCGGCGAGCCCGCGGGATAGCGATCCGCACAGATATCCTGAGCGATCGCCGCCGTGACGTTGCGGCGTACGCGCGGGCGGCGCTCGATGCGGCGGCTTTCGGCCCCGCTCTGTCGCTCGATTGTTTCCAACTCACCTCTCCGCTCTGTCTCGCGTGCTAGGCAACCGAACCTGATTATCCGAATTCGATCCGCTTTGCGACGCTTCCTCCCGGCATCTCGTCAATAATCCTATTATTCCAATCATCATACATTGGCAATTGACTGGTATGATGATTTATCATATTTCATTGGACGTTGCCTGGGAGGCAGCTGCTCGGTTTTTGAGAGTTTAGGGAGAGAGACATGCGCTTGTTCAAAGCAGCCGTTCTGGCTGGCACTTTCGCCATTCTGGCAGCCGGCTCGGCATTTTCCGCGGACGTCAAGATAGGCTTCATCGTCAAGCAGCCTGAGGAGCCTTGGTTTCAGGACGAATGGAAATTCGCCGACCAGGCCGCCAAGGAAAAGGGCTTCACCGTCGTCAAGATCGGCGCCGAAGACGGCGAGAAGGTCCAGTCGGCGATCGATAATCTCGGCGCGCAGGGCGCGCAGGGCTTCATCATCTGCACGCCCGACGTCAAGCTCGGCCCCGGCATCGTCGCCAAGGCCGAAGCCAACCAGCTGAAGCTGATGACGGTCGACGACCGCCTCGTCAGCGCTGACGGCAAGCCGCTGGAAGACGTGCCGCATATGGGCATTTCGGCGACCAAGATCGGCGAGACCGTCGGCCAGGCGATCGTCGACGAAATCAAGAAGCGCGGCTGGGACATGAAGAATGTCGGCGCCGTGCGGGTCTCCTATGACCAGCTGCCGACCGCCGTCGACCGCGTCGAAGGCGCGATGTCGGTGCTGAAGTCCGCCGGCTTCCCGGCCGAAAACATCTATGATGCGCCACAGGCGAAGACGGATACGGAAGCGGCGCTCAACGCGGCCACCACCGTTCTCAACAAGCATGCCGACGTGAAATACTGGGTCGCCTTCGGCCTCAACGACGAAGCCGTCCTCGGCGCCGTCCGTGCTTCCGAATCGGTCGGCATTCCGGCGGCCAACGTCATCGGTGTCGGCATCGGCGGTGCCGAATCGGCGATCAATGAATTCAAGAAGCCGGCGGCGACAGGCTTCTTCGGCACTGTCATCATCTCGCCGAAGCGTCACGGCTATGAGACGGCGCTCAACATGTATGACTGGATCGCCAACGACAAGGAGCCGGCAAAGCTGACGCTGACCTCGGGTTCTCTAGCGCTGCGCGACGATTATGAAAAGGTCCGCAAGGATCTTGGCATCGAGTGATCGTCCTTCCAAGATGATATCGTCCGGCGGCCGCTCAGCGTGCCGTCGGGTCTTTCTCGGCGGAGCGATGATGGCTTTCCTCGAATTCAGCAATATCTCCAAAGGTTATCCCGGCGTGCAGGCGCTGGCGGATGTGTCCTTCACTGTCGAGAAGGGCGCCGTCCACGGCCTGATGGGCGAAAACGGAGCGGGTAAATCGACGCTGATCCGTGTACTGTCCGGCGATCAGGCGGCCGATGCCGGCAACATCCTCATCGACGGCGAGGAGCAGAGATACGGGTCCGTCCGCGACGCCTTCCATGCCGGCGTCATCGTCATCCATCAGGAACTACAGCTCGTTCCGGAGTTGACAGTCGCCGAAAATCTCTGGCTCGGACGCTTTCCGGCCAAGGGCGGCGTCATCCATTCGAAGGCGCTGATCGAGACGGTGCGGTCGAAGCTCGAGGAGATCGGCATCGATGTTGATCCGTCGGCCAAGGTCGCCTCGCTTTCGATCGGTGCGCGGCAGATGGTCGAGATCGCCAAGGCCGTCATGCTCGATGCGCGGGTGATTGCGCTCGACGAGCCGACCTCCTCGCTTTCCTCCCGCGAAAGCGAAATCCTGTTTTCCCTCATCGACAGGCTGAAGGCGAAGGGAACGGTCATTCTCTACGTCTCGCATCGCCTCGACGAGATCTTCCGTCTTTGCGACAGCCTGACGGTGCTGCGCGACGGCAAACTTGCCGCCCACCATCCTCAGATCGCCGAAACCACGCGCGAGCAGATTATCTCGGAAATGGTCGGACGCGAGATCAGCAATGTCTGGGGCTGGCGCGAACGCGCGCTCGGCGACGTGCGACTGGAGGTCAAGGGCCTATCGGGGCCGAGGCTGCGCCATCCAATCAGCTTTTCCGTCCGCCAGGGCGAAATCCTCGGCTTCTTCGGCCTGATCGGCGCCGGCCGCAGCGAGATGGCGCGGCTGCTTTACGGCGCCGACACCAGGCATCAGGGCCAGGTCACGATCGACGGCGTTGCCGTTTCGCCGAACAATCCGAAAGCGGCGATCAATGCCGGCATGGTGCTTTGCCCCGAGGACCGCAAGTTCGACGGCATCATCCAAGGGCGATCGATCGAAGAGAATATCGCGATCTCGTCGCGCCGGCATTTTTCGCCCTTCGGCATTCTGAGCCCCAGACAAGAAGCGGCGCTGGCAGATCGGTTCATCGCCAAGCTTCGGGTGCGGACGCCGTCGCGCAAGCAGGACATCATCAACCTCTCGGGCGGCAACCAGCAGAAGGTCATTCTCGGCCGCTGGTTGTCCGAGCAGGGGATCAAGGTCCTCGTCATCGACGAGCCGACGCGCGGCATCGATGTCGGGGCGAAATCGGAAATCTACGAAATCCTCTACGAGCTTGCGGCCGGCGGCATGGCGATCGTGGTCATATCCAGCGAGTTGCCCGAAGTCATGGGCATTTCCGATCGCATCATGGTGATGTGCCAGGGCAGGGTGGCGGCCAATGTCGCCCGTCCGCATTTCGACGAGCGCAGTATCCTGACGGCAGCGCTGCCCGACAAGAACGCCGCAGGCACCATCTAAAACCAGGAATACGGACGATGAATTCGTTGAAAAAAATCCTTCTCGGCGAACAAGGGCTGGTGGTGATCTTCGCTGCCGCCTTCGTGATCGTCTCGCTCTTCGTTCCGAACTTTCTGACCGAGCGAAACATGCTGGGGCTGCTGCAATCGGTCGTCACGATCGGCATCGTCGCCTGCACGATGATGTTCTGCCTGGCATCTCGCGATTTCGACCTGTCGGTCGGATCGATCGTCGCCTTCTCCGGCATGATCGCGGTGATGGTCTCGAATGCGACGGGCTCCATTCCCGTCGGGCTGCTCGCCGCCCTGTTTTGCGGCGCCGTCGTTGGTTTCGTCAATGGTATCGTCATTGCGCGCTTTCGCATCAATGCGCTGATCACCACGCTTGCGACCATGCAGATCGTGCGCGGATTGGCGCTGATCGCCTCCGATGGCCGCGCCGTCGGCATCAATGATCCCGCCTTCTACCAGCTTGCCTTGTCGCGATTTCTGACCGTGCCGACGCCGATCTGGATCATGCTGATCCTTTTCATCCTCTTCGGTTTCGTGCTCAATCGCACCGTCTTCGGCAAGAACACGCTGGCTATCGGCGGCAATCCCGAGGCCTCTCGGCTTGCCGGCGTCAATGTCGTCAACATGCGCATCTGGATCTTTGCGCTGCAGGGACTTGTCTGCGGCATTGCCGGCATCCTGCTTGCCTCCCGCATCACCTCCGGCCAGCCGAATGCGGCGACAGGGCTTGAACTTTCGGTGATTTCGGCCTGCGTTCTCGGCGGTGTTTCGCTGGCCGGCGGCCGGGCGGCGATGAGTGGCGTCATCGTCGGCGTGCTGATCATGGGCATTGCCGAAAACGTCATGAACCTCTTGAATATCCAGGCGTTCTATCAGTATGTGGTCCGCGGGCTGATCCTGCTGATCGCAGTGCTGCTCGACAATTTGAGGTCTTCGGCTTCGGGGCGACGCGGATGAACCAGGGACGAGACGGGGACGACATCGAACTGAGGCACGGCGATCTTGCCGTCCGGGTCAGCCATCGGGGTGCCGCCGTCACCGCCGGAACATATCGGGGCGTACCCTTTCTCGTTGCGGCTGGCGGCCCTGAAGAAACGATGGCGAATTTCGCGATGGTGCCGTTCGGCAACCGCGTGGAAGGCAATATCATGTCCTTTGCCGGACGCGACTATGCCTTCCAGCCGAATACTTCCGATCCGCTCTATCGGCACGGCGACGGCTGGCTCAGCCTCTGGCAGCTTGAAGACTCCAGCCCGGAGCATGCGCAGTTCTCCTTTTCCCGCAGCGCCGATAGTGTTTCACCTTATGCCTATCTTACTCGGCAGGAGATCCGTCTCGCCGGCAATGCACTGGTGCTTAGACTGTCCGTGGAAAACCGCGGCGAAGCGGCTCTTCCTTTCGGGCTCGGTCAACATCCCTTCTTCGCGCGCACGCCAAAGACGCGACTGACGATTGCTGCCGATCGCTATTGGAGCGAGCGGCCGGACCATCTGCCCGAGATGCCTGGCCCTGTGCCGGGTTATTTCGATTTCAGATCCGAAACGCTCTTGCCGCAGAGATGGATGAACAATGCCTTCGAGGGCTGGAATGGGCGAGCGGCAATCGCCTGGCCGGAACTTGGAATTCAGGCGGCGCTGGAAGCCGACGGTGCGCTCGATCGCTTCATGCTGTATATGCCGGTCAACCGGAACGACTTCTTCTGTCTCGAGCCAATGAGCCATCTGCCGAACGGGCATCACCTTCCTGATTTCGGTGGGCTTGCGCCGCTTGCGCCGGGGGAGGCTCTTGCCGGCACCGTGACGATCCTGATGTCGGCGCTGCCGGTTCAATCGGAGGAGGGATAGATGGGCGGCCGCCTGCGGGGCAAGAACATCCTGATAACAGGTGCCGCGCAGGGTATCGGGCTTGCGATCGCAAAGGCTTTCATGCAGGAGGATGCCGCCGTCTTTCTCGTCGATCGCGATGCCGCGCTGCTGGCGAAGACAGCGAAAGAGCTCCAGAGCAATGGCGGCCGGCTTGGTTATCTGCCGGCCGATATTACCGATGCCGGCACGATCACCACATTGGTCGCTCAGGCGAATGAAGAGATCGGACAGCTGAACGCGCTCGTCAACAATGCCGGGGTGAATGTCTTCTCCGAACCGCTGGAGACGACGGATGAGGATTGGGACCGCTGCTTCGACATCAATCTGAAGGGCGCATGGAACTGCTGCAAAGCGGTGCTGCCGGGGCTGATCGAACAGGGCGGCGGCGTCATCCTCAACATTGCCTCGACGCACGCCTTCACCATCATCCCGCACACCTTTCCCTATCCGCTGGCAAAACACGCCCTGCTCGGAATGACGAAATCCCTAGGGCTCGAATATGCGGCCCGCAATATCCGCGTCAACGCGCTGGCGCCGGGTTATGTCTCGACGCAGAAGGTGATCGACTACTGGAACAGCTTTCCCGATCCGGACGCGGCTAAGGCCGAGACGATGAAGCTGCATCCCGGCGGACGCATCGCGACGCCGGAGGAGATCGCCATGGCGGCCATGTTCATGATTTCCGACGAGTGCCCGTTCATCAATGCCACCTGCCTGACGATCGATGGCGGCCTCAGCGTGCTGCAGCATCCCGCCTGAAGGGATTCGACCCCGCTATTTTTACAAGCCTGTCGTCTTCTCGGGATAGAGCATTATATTGCCCATCGGGAAGGATATCTGATCTCCCGCAGGCATGGACTGGAAACAGTTGGAGCATGGTGTTGTCCGAAAACCGCGCACACTTTTCGGCATCATGCTCTGAAAGCACAATCGAAAACAGGAGGACGGCATGCAGATCAATCGCACGGCTTCGGCTCATTGGACCGGTGGCCTCAAGGACGGAAAAGGCCTGATCTCGACGCAGAGCGGCGCCCTGAAGGATTATCCCTACGGTTTTGCGAGCCGCTTCGAAGGCGTTGCCGGTACCAACCCGGAAGAACTGATCGGTGCCGCTCATGCCGGCTGCTTCACCATGGCGTTGTCGTTGATCCTCGGTGAAGCCGGCTTTACCGCCGAGCATATGGAAACCTCTGCGAAGGTGACGCTCGAAAGCGTCGAGGGCGGCTTTGCCATCACTGCCATCCATCTCTCGCTCTCCGGCCGTATTCCCGGTGCCGATGAGGCGACCTTCACCGAACTCGCCAACAAGGCAAAGGCCGGCTGCCCGGTTTCCAAGGCGCTCGCCTCCGTTCCGATCACACTCGACGTCAAGGTCGTCTGACCCGTCACTCCATTGACGAAGTGCCGCGCTTGTCGTCGCGGCACTTTCCATTTGTGGCCTGCATTCTCGGGTCCGCCTATCCCGAAGTCATCGGCTGTCGGCATGACGCGTGCGGTACGGGCCTTCTCACCGTTCATCGATCTTCTTGATTGTCGCTTCCGCCGGATCGTCCTCGTCCCGCGACACTTTGTGCTGCGCCGCGGCATATTGACAAGTAACGTCTGATATTTTACGACTGACGAAATTCGAAAATCGTCAGTCGTAATTCAGGTCCCGAAACTTATGAACGACATCGCGGAAAATACACTCGACATCACGCGGCAGGAGAATGTCACGCGCATTCTCGATGCGGCCGAGCGACTGTTCCGGCACTATGGCTACAGCAAGACTACGGTGGCCGACATTGCCCGTGATCTCGGCATGTCGCCGGCCAATATTTATCGTTTCTTCGCCTCCAAGGTGGAAATCCATCAAGCGCTCTGCGGCCGCATGCTCGCCACCGCTTACCAGATGGCTTACGACATCCGCCATCAGCCGATCAGCGCCAGCGAACGGCTGCGCCGCTATGTCGAGACCCAGCATCAGTTGACGCTGGATGTGATGCTCGACGAGATGAAGGTGCACGAGATGATCATTGTCGCGATCGATCGCGACTGGCACGTCATCGAAAAACACATCGATCGCATTCATGATCTCATCGCCGAAATCATTGCTGAAGGCATTGCAGCCGGCGAGTTCGCCGAGCAGGACCCGGTCGTTGCCTCGCGCTGCTTCGGTGCGGCGACGAACACGCTCTGCCATCCGCAGATGGTGGCGCAATGTCTTGCCAAAACGAACCGCGCGAGCGTCGACGAACTGATCGACTACGTGATCAGGGCGCTGAAGAAATAATGGACGGCAGCCGCCGTCGGAACCCCCGAAACGATCCAGGAGTGCGGAAGATGTTTTCGCTCAAGACCCTCAGCCATCGCATGCCGTCCGTCGCCAGTCTCGTGCTCTTCGGCGCCATCGGCGTCGGCGTTTCCGCCTGCTCGGAAGAGAAGGCTGAGGTCAAGCAAGTCATCCGGCCGGTGAAGGTCGTCGAGATCGCCAAGGCAGGCGACACCCGCAAGCTCGACTATTCGGGCTCGGTCAAGGCGCGCACGGAGATGAACCTGGGGTTCCGCGTCGCCGGCAAGATCACCGAACGCCTCGTCGATATCGGCGACAAAGTGAAGCCGGGCGATGTGCTCGCTCGGATGGACTCCACCGATTACCAGCTGGCGGTCAAGACGGCGGAAGCCAATCTCGCAGCCGCTGAAAAAGGCGTCGAAACTGCCGATCTCGTGAACAAGCGCAATCAGCAGCTGTTCGACAAGAATGTTTCGCCGAAATCCCAGCTCGAGCAAGCGTCGCTCAGTTACGATCAGGCCGTTTCAAGCCGCGATGCCGCCGTCTCGGCGCTCGATCAGGCGAAGAACCAGGTGAGTTATGCGGAGCTGAAGGCCGACCACAACGGGATTGTCACGACGATCAATGCCGATGTCGGCCAGGTCGTTGCGTCGGGCACTCCCGTCGTCGCCGTTGCCGTCGACGGCGAAAAGGAAGTGCAGATTGCGGTTCCGGAAAACGACATTGCCGAATTCAAGCCGGGCAAGACAGTCAAGGCCAGCTTCTGGGCTGACGACAGGCTGGTGCTCGACGGCAAGGTGCGCGAGGTTTCCGGCAGCGCCGACCAGCAGTCGCGTACCTTTGCGGTTCGGGTGAGCCTGCCGAACGATCCGCAGGTGTTGCTCGGCATGACGGCGACGATCGAGGCCGATGTCAGCAATGGCAACAGCTATGTCTCGATCCCGCTCAGCGCCCTGGCTGAAAAGGACGGCAAGCAGATGGTCTGGACCGTCGACCGCGACACGGCGACCGTGCATGGCCGCGACATCAAGGTTGCCGATTTCACCGGCGACGGTGTGCATGTGACCGAGGGCCTCGATACCGGTGATCTCGTCGTTTCGGCCGGCACGCAGTTCATGAGCGAGAACCTGAAGGTGAAGGTGCCGGACCAGCAGTCGGCCCTGGCCGCTACGGAACAGACCGTCCGCTGATCGCGCCATAGGATATAGGGAACAAGACCATGGACGCCACCACCACCGAAAAGCGGCCCTTCAATCTATCGCGCTGGGCGATCGGACATCCAAGCATCGCCCGCTTCCTTTTCGGGCTGATCATCATCACCGGCGTGCTCGGCCTGATGCGCATGGGCCAGCGCGAGGATCCTGAATTCACCTTCCGCGTCATGGTCGTTCAGGCGCTCTGGCCAGGTGCTTCCATCCAGGAAATGGAAGACCAGGTCGTCAACAAGATTGAGCGCAAGCTGCAGGAAACGCCGCATATCGACTGGGTCAAGTCCTATACGCGGGCGGGCAGTGCGATCATCACCCTGCAGGTCAAGGGCGACACGAATTCGCAAGAAGTGGCGGATGCCTTCTATCAGGTGCGCAAGAAGGTCGGCGACATCTCCAACGAGCTGCCGCAGGGCCTGCTCGGCCCCTATTTCAACGACGAGTTTGGCGACACCTTCATCACGCTGCATTCGATCAGCGGCGACGGTTATTCCTATCCGGAACTGAAGAAATTCGCGATCCAGGCGCGTGACATGCTGTTGACGACGCCGGGCGTCGAAAAGGCCGTCATCATCGGCGACCAGCCTGAGAAGATCTATATCGACGTCTCATCCAAGGCGCTCTCCGAGCGCGGCCTGACGATCCTCGATCTGCAGAACGCCATCAAGGGCCAGAACAATGTCGATCCGGCAGGCTCGGTCGATACCGGCCTGCGCTCGGTGCGCATATCGGTCGAAGGCGACGTGAAGAAGGCGGCCGACATTCGCGAGCTGCGCCTTCGCGCCGGCGGCCAGGTAACGCGCCTCGGCGATATCGCCACCGTCAGTTCCGGGCTCGAAGACCCCTACCAGCGCAAGTACCGTTTCAACGGTCACGACAGCGTTCAGGTCGGCGTCGTGATGGCCAAGGGCTTCAACGTGACCGATGTCGGCAAGGGCGTGGAGGCGACCTATCAACGTTTCGAAGAGGCGCTGCCCTACGGCGTCGCCGTCGATCAGATCGCCAACCAGCCCGACGTGGTGACGGATGCGGTCAGCGAATTCATGCATGCGCTCGGCGAAGCTCTCATCATCGTGCTGGTCGTCTCGTTCGTATCGATCGGCTGGCGATCGGGGCTCGTCATCGCCATCGCCATTCCGCTGGTGCTGGCCGCCACCTTTGCGCTGATGTACGAACTCGGCATCGACCTGCAGCGCATCTCGCTCGGCGCGCTGATCATCGCGCTCGGCCTGCTTGTCGACGATGCAATGATCGTCGTCGAGATGATGGAGCGAAAACTGGAGGAGGGGCTCGTCAAGATCGACGCGGCAAGCTTCGCTTATTCCTCGACTGCCTTCCCGATGCTGACGGGCACGCTGATCACCACGGCCGGCTTCATTCCGGTCGGCTTCGCCGCCTCGACGGCCGGCGAATATGTGCGGTCGCTGTTCTACGTCGTCGGCATCGCGCTTGTCACCTCGTGGTTCGTCGCGGTCTACTTCACGCCGTGGCTCGGCTATATGATCCTCAAGCAGCGCCATCACGCCGGCGAGCATCACGACGCCTTCGACACCGGCTTCTACCGCAGGCTGCGCGGCACGGTCGGCTGGGCGGTGCGCCACCGCGTCATCGTGCTGCTTTTGACGCTCGGCACCTTCGTCACCAGCCTCTGGGCCTTTCAATTCATTCCGCAGAATTTCTTCCCGCAATCTTCGCGGCCGGAAATCCTCGTCGATCTCTGGCTGCCCGAGGGCACCAGTATCAAGGAAGTCGAGGTGCAGGCAAAGGCGCTCGAAGCCAAGATGATGGATGATCCCGACAAGCGGTTCATCGCCACCTATATCGGCGAAGGCGCGCCACGCTTCTTCCTGCCGCTCGACCAGCAGCTGCGCAATCCGAACTTCGCCCAGCTGCTGGTCATGGCCAATGACGAACCGGCACGCGAGCGGCTGATCGTCAAGCTACGGACGATCCTTGCGGAAGACTTCCCCGATATTCGCGGCAAGGTCGACCGCCTCTTCCTCGGTCCGCCGACCGGCTGGCCGGTGCAGATGCGCGTCATGGGGCCCGACCGCCAGGAAGTCAGGGAGATCGCCGATCAGGTAAAGGCGCGCTTCCAAGCCAATCCGGAGCTCGGCGCCATCCATGACGATTGGCTGGAAGAGGTGCCGGCGATGAAGCTGGTGATCGACCAGGACCGCGCTCGGGCTCTCGGCGTCACCTCGCAGCGCGTCCGCCAGATGCTGCAGACCGCAATGTCAGGGGCTGCGCTCGACGATTTCCGCGACGGCGAGGAGACGGTTTCGATCGTCGCCCGCGAGCCGGATGCCAGCCGCTCGCTGCTGTCGGCGGTCAACTCGGTCTATGTGCCGACGGATTTCGGCGGCTTTGTACCGGTCTCGCAGGTCGCCAAGGTCGTGCCGGTCATGGAGCAGGGCATCGAATGGCGGCGCAACAGGCTGCCGACGATCACCGTGCGCGCCACGCTGCCTGACGATGTGCAGCCGAACGACGTGGTGATGAAGATGTATGCCGACATGAAGGATCTGCGCGACAGCCTGCCAGCCGGCTACAAGGTCGAAATCCAGGGCGGCGCCGAAGATGCGGCGGAAAGCCAGATGTCGATCGCCGCCAAGGCGCCGATCATGCTCGCCGTCATCATCGTACTGCTGATGGTGCAGTTGCAGCATTTCGGCAAGGCGATGCTGGTGCTTGCCACCGGCCCGCTCGGTATCATTGGTGCTGCGGCCGCATTGCTGATCAGCGGCGCGCCTTTTGGCTTCGTGGCGATCCTCGGCGTCATCGCGCTGCTTGGCATCATCATGCGCAACTCGATCATCCTGGTCGACCAGATCGACCAGGATATCAAGGCCGGCATGCACCGGCAGGAAGCGATCGTCGGCGCGGCCGTGCGACGTTTCCGGCCGATCATGCTGACGGCGTTGACCGCCGTGCTGGCGCTGATCCCGATCTCGCGCGGTGTCTTCTGGGGTCCGCTTGCCTACGCGATGATGGGCGGCATCCTGGTTGCGACCGTGCTCACCATTCTGGTTCTGCCCGCCGGTTACGCCCTTTTCTTCGGCCGGGAGCCAAAGGCAAAGGACGAGCCAGGCCAGCATGCCGACGCCATCCAGGAAGAGGCGGATGACAGACATCCGCCGGCGTTGGCAGCAGAGTGAGGACGGCGCGGCGAAAGCCGCGCCGTTTTCCTTGCAGGTCACAGCTTACTCATCAAAGCGCGTCGGTGCCTAAAGCGCTGCGCGTCTTCACCGCCTGCTCCGTCTTGGAGCTGCGCGCCGATTCCATTGCCGCCTCGAAAAAGCTAAGCTGTGAAAGCATGCCGGGAGACCAACCGCGATCCCGGCCACCCATTGACGAGGCAAGGCACGACCATGACCGATTACCATCTGGAAGCAAGCTGGAGCCCGATCGAGGGCAGTTTCGGGCGCCTCGCCTTCGCGCTTTTCAATCTTTCGACCGAGCCGCTGTCCGGTTTCTCGCTCGCCTATACATCAGAGACGCGGGTTGCCGACAAACATGTCTGCGACGGCGGCAGCCTCAAGCGGCAGGTCGCGCATTTCCATGAATTCCTGCCGCCCGAAGACCTGAGCGTGCCGCCCGGCGGGCGCTGGCGGTTCACCGTCGAGGGGCTGACCAGAGAGCCGAAACATGTAACGGCTGGCATCAAATCGGCCTATCTGACACTTGGCGACGGACGCCACGTTCCTGTTGGTTTCGGCGATCTCATGCTCGAAGGCCGGGATGGTGGCGTGGCGCCGCCGCTTCTGCCGCCAGGTCGGGCCGAGGAGCCTTATTCGCTGCTGCCCTGGCCGCTGGCGCTCGGGCTTAAGGCGGGAGAGCTGCCGGTCGTCCTTTATCCGGCCGAGCGGACGCGGCCTGATGCGGTCAAGGCGCTGTCGCTGGTTCTCGCGCTCTACCAGCGGCTTTATCCGGCCGACAATGTGCCGTTTTCCCTCGGTGCCGTCGAAGGCGGGCGGGTCATTCGTTTCGTCACCGAATCGTCGATCGCCGCCTTCGCTTACGAATTGCGTTTTACCGCGGATGAGATTGTACTTTCGAGTGCGGATGCCGCCGGGCGGCATTACGGGCTGATCAGCCTGGCGCAACTGCTGCACGGCGCCCGCGCCGATCGCGAGCGCTTCAATTTCCCCAGTTTCGGCACGATCGCCGACCAGCCGCGTTATGACTGGCGCGGCTGCCATCTCGATGTGTCCAGGCAGTTCTATCCGGTGGCAGACGTCGTCCGGCTGATTGATATTCTCGCCTGGAACAAGCTCAACATCTTCCACTGGCATCTGACCGATGACGAAGCGTGGCGGCTAGAGATCAAGGCCTATCCCACGCTGACGGAGATCGGCGCGCGGCGCGGGCCGGATGAAGTGCTCGTGCCGCAGCTCGGCGACGGGGCGCAAACGCGCTCCGGTCATTACACCCAGGAGGATGCCAGGCGGATCGTTGCGCATGCAGCCTCGCTGCATATCGAGGTGGTGCCGGAAATCGATATTCCGGGCCACAGCATGGCAACGCTGTTCTCGCTGCCCGAGCTCGTCGACGGGCAGGAGGCGCCGGACAGTTACCGCTCGGTGCAGGGTTATCCGAACAACGCCCTCAATCCGGCGGTGGAATTCACCTATGAATTTCTCGGCAAGGTGTTCGACGAGATAGTGGCGCTGTTTCCCGGCGAATATCTCCATATCGGCGGCGACGAAGTGGCGCATGGCTCCTGGCTTTCCTCGCCGCTCTGCAAGGCACTGATGGAGCGGGAGAAACTTGCCGGCACTGCCGAGCTGCAATCCTATTTCCTGAAACGTATCAAAGCCATGCTGTCGGAACGCGGCAGGAAACTTGCCGGCTGGAACGAGGTCTCGCATGGCGGCGGCGTCGACCGCGACGGCACGCTGCTGATGGCCTGGGAAAAGCCCGCCGTCGGCATCGAGCTGGCACAGGAAGGCTACGACGTGGTGATGACGCCAGGGCAGGCCTATTATCTCGACATGGCGCAGGCGGAGGCCTGGGCCGAGCCCGGCGCCGGCTGGGCGGGCTACGCGCCGCCGGAACACACCTACGCTTACGAGGCCGAGGGCGAGTTGCCGGAGGTGCTGCAGGAGAAGATGCGTGGCATCCAGGCCTGCATCTGGACCGAGAACTTCGTCTCGCGCGCCTATTTCAACCGGCTGGTTTTTCCGCGACTCCCGGCGGTCGCCGAGGCTGCCTGGACGCCTTCTGCGCGCAAGGACTGGGATCGCTTCGCAGCGATCGTGCGGATGTGGCCGGTGCTTTAAGACGCCGTCCCGGCCTTCAGCCCCAAAAGCGCCGCGCCGATCAGCCCGGGTTCGATGCGGCATTCGCTGCGCACCACCAGCGGGCGATCGAACTTGCGCAGGATGCGGGCGCGCACGGCATGGTCGAGCTCGGCAAGCAGCGGCTGGACATTGGAAAGCCCGCCTCCGACCGGCACGATGGTTGCGCCGGTGATGTTGATCGTCAGCGCCAAGGGCGACGCGACGAGATCAACATAGACGTCGAGCGTCCGTGTCGCCTTCTCCTCTCCATGGCGCCACTGAGCGATGATCTCCTCGCTGGCAAGGTCGAGATCGTGCAGCGTCTTGTGCAGCCGCTCCAGGCCGCGGGCGCCGCCGACGGTGTCGACGCAACCTTTCTGGCCGCAGCCGCAGGCATAAGCGGGAATGGCGACGGGCGGATTGCCGGCTGCGGATGCGATGATCGGCCCGTGACCCCATTCGCCGGCAAAGCCGCCGGCCTCGTTGACGAGGCGCCCGTCGGCAACCAGGCCGCCACCGACGCCGGTGCCGAGGATGGCGCCGAAGACGATGCGGTGGCCGCGGCCGGCGCCGAGACCGGCTTCGGCCATCGCGAAACAGTCGGCATCGTTGGCGATCAGCACCGGCAGGCCGAGCTCGGCTTCGAGGTCGGCGCCAAGCGTACGGTCGTGGATGCAGGGAATGTTGGCGCAGATCAGGCGTTGCGTATCGGGATCGACGACGCCGGCGATGGAAAGGGCGATGCCGTTCGGCTGTTCGCCGGTTTCGGCGATGATGCCGCGCAGGGTCTCAACGAAAGCGGCAAAATCATCCCTGGGCGTCGGGCGGCGGCGGAGGGGAACGATGTCTGTCTCGGAACGAGCGATGCCACCTTTGATGGCGGTGCCACCGATGTCGAATGAAATGATCATTGCCACTCTGCCGTTGCTCTGGTCTCCCAGCGTCTGCTTGCATTGTTGGCGGGGAATTTCAAGCGCTCATTCGGCGGTGGTGCAGCCGGCTTTATGGTCGGGCCGTGTACCACCCCCTCTGCTCTGCCTGACATCTCTCCCGCAGGTGGGGAGATCGGATAGGCGGGACGGGTTTCCGTCTTCCATTCCGTCATGGCAGGACGTTGGAGAAATCTGGTGAGTCCGAGGCCGTCGGCTTCGATCGCAACCGCAATTTCTAACCCCGCAAGTCATTCAATTGGCATATTGCATCGCCAAAATCCGGCCCTACACTTTCATCAACTGCCGGACCCACGACGATCGATACGAGAGAAAACAGTACCATCCGAAGACAACGTCCCAATGGCCGCCGCCTCTCATCCATTTTGCGGCAGATGGCCGCCGATCAGAGCCGCGAACGGATCTCGATCGGCGATCTGTTCGACACGATGGGCGACAGGGCGATCAGCGCGTTGATGCTGATCTTCGCGCTGCCGAACGCCTTTCCCACTCCACCGGGAACCTCGGCCGTGCTCGGCGCGCCCTTGGTTTTCCTGGCAGCGCAGCTGACCTTCGGGCTGAAACCCTGGCTGCCGAAGGTGATTGCCAACCGTTCGATGCGCCGGGAGGATTTCGAGACCATTGTCGGCCGCATTCACCGCTGGCTTGCTTGGGCCGAACGCATGCTGAAACCGCGGCTGGCGATCTTCGCCGAACCGCCAGCGGAATATCTTGCCGGGGCGGCATGCCTGTTGTTGTCGATCGTGCTGCTGCTGCCGGTCCCGCTCGGCAACATCTTGCCGGCGATCACGATCTCGGTCTTCGCTTTCGGCATATTGGGCCGTGACGGTCTCTTCGCACTGATCGGCTTCGTGATGACGGCCGTGTCGCTCGTCGTCGCCGGCGGGGTGATTTACGGTCTCGTGAAGGCGGCGATCTATCTCGTCGTGCAATGGTTTGCCTGAGCGGGTTTGACTGAGTGACGGCGGTTATTTGGCAGGGCTCCTTGCAACAGGCTCGACATTTGCCGGAATTTTGTTTTGATCTGGCGCGATACAGACTCAAATCATGTTCGGCGGCGGCACGCCGGCTCACTTTGCGCGGTAGGCAGTAGATGGTAAAAAGATCCGAGACCCCTGCACGGCTCGACGATGCGGCGCGTGCCGGCTGGCTCTACTACGTCGCCGGGCGCACGCAGGACGAAATCGCCGCTGCGATGGGCATCTCGCGGCAATCGGCGCAGCGGCTGGTGTCGCTGGCGGTCGCCGAGCGCCTGATCAAGGTGCGGCTCGATCATCCGATCGCCGCCTGCCTGGAGCTCGGCAGTCAGCTGCGCCGGAAATTCGGGCTGAAACATGTGGAGGTGGTGCCGAGCGATCCCGCGTCGTCGTCGACGACGGTCGGTATCGCCGAGGCGGCGGCGGCCGAGATCGAGCGGTGGCTGAAACGGCCGGAGCCCATCGTACTCGCCATCGGTACCGGCCGCACGCTGAAGGCGGCCGTCGACCAGCTTCCGGCGATCGAATGTCCCAATCACCGCATCGTTTCGCTGACCGGCAATATCGCCCCGGACGGATCGGCGGCCTATTACAACGTCATCTTCAGCATGGCCGATGCGGTGAAGGCGCGGCACTATCCGATGCCGCTGCCGGTGCTCGTCACCTCGGCGGAGGAGCGGGAGTTGCTGCATGGCCAACAGCTGGTGCGCTCGACGCTTAATATGAGCGCGCAAGCCGATGTCACCTTCGTCGGCATCGGCGAGCTCGGCATCGATGGACCGCTTTGCGTCGACGGTTTCCTCGAGAAGGACGAGATGATGGAGCTGATGCGCGGGGGGGCCGTCGGCGAAATCTGCGGCTGGATCTTCGATGTCGATGGCAGGTTGATCGACAACCCGATCAACGAGCGCGTCGCATCCGCGCCGATCCCGTCCCGCGATGCGTCGGTGGTCATTGGGCTGGCCAAGGGCAAGCGCAAATTCAAGGCGATCAGGGCTGCCGTTGTCGGCCATCAAATCAACGCTCTGATCACCGACGAAGAGACCGCTGAGTTTTTGCTCAAGAACTGAGCAAAAAATATTCTAGTTAAATCAATGGGATCACTACCGCCTTCGGCGTTGCAGCAACGATTGTCGATTGACATTCTTTATCGTTTGTTGAGTAATTGCCCATGAGCGAAGCGAATGCTCACACCCCATCTTCTGGGAGGAAGATTATGACATTGAGAACTTTTCTGCTGGGCGCCTGCTCAGCACTGGCGTTTGCCGGTATGGCTTCGGCCGAAACGCTTACGATTGCGACCGTGAACAACGGCGACATGATCCGGATGCAGAAGCTGACGGATGATTTCAAGGCGAAGAATCCCGGCATCGACCTTGAATGGGTAACCCTCGAAGAAAACGTGCTGCGCCAGAAGGTCACGACCGACATCGCGACCAAGGGCGGCCAGTACGACGTTCTGACGATCGGCACCTATGAAGTTCCGATCTGGGCAAAACAGGACTGGTTGCTGCCGCTCGACAATCTCGGCGCCAACTACGACGTCGACGACCTGCTGCCGGCAATCCGCAGCGGCCTGACTGTGGACGGCAAGCTCTATGCTGCGCCGTTCTATGGTGAAAGCTCGATGGTCATGTACCGCAAGGACCTGTTCGAAGCTGCCGGCCTGAAGATGCCCGACGCGCCGACCTGGGACTTCGTTGCGGACGCTGCCCGCAAGATCACCAACAAGGACAAGGAAATCTACGGCATCTGCCTGCGCGGCAAGGCCGGCTGGGGCGAGAACATGGCCTTCCTGACGGCCATGTCCAATTCCTTTGGCGCACGCTGGTTCGACGAGAAGTGGAAGCCGCAGTTCGACCAGCCCGAATGGAAGGACACGCTCGACTTCTACGTCAAGCTGATGAAGGATGCCGGTCCTCCGGGCGCTTCCTCCAACGGCTTCAACGAGAACCTGGCGCTCTTCCAGACCGGCAAGTGCGGCATGTGGATCGACGCAACGGTTGCCGCTTCCTTCGTCGCCGATCCGAAGCAGTCGCAGGTCGCCGACAAGGTCGGCTTCGCGCTCGCCCCGGACAAGGGCCTCGGCAAGCGCGGCAACTGGCTCTGGGCCTGGAGCCTCGCCATCCCGGCAGGTACCCAGAAGGCCGAAGCTGCTCAGAAGTTCGTCGCCTGGGCAACGAGCAAGGAATACAGCAACCTCGTCGCCGAGAAGGAAGGTTGGCTGAATGCACCTCCTGGCACGCGCAAATCGCTCTATGCGAATGCGGACTACCAGAAGGCGGCTTCGTTCGCCAAGATGACGCTCGACTCGATCGAGTCGGCCGATCCGACCAAGCCGACCGTCAAGCCGGTTCCCTATGTCGGCGTCCAGTTCGTGGCGATCCCGGAATTCCAGGGCATCGGCACGGCGGTGGGCCAGCAGTTCTCCGCAGCTCTTGCCGGCCAGCTCTCGGTTGACCAGGCCCTGCAGGCAGCCCAGCAACTGACCACTCGCGAAATGACCAAGGCCGGCTACATAAAATAAAACCTCCTGAGCAAGAGGCGGATCCTTGACAATCCGCCTCTCTGGGCCGCCGATTGCCCGAACTGCATCGGCGGCCGCTTTTTCCCAGACAAAGCTGCCTTGCGGCCGCTCCCCGCTTCAGTCCAGATCGGTGATTGCCATGGCAACCTTACACACCCGCTCCTCCGCGCGCCTGATGATTGCGCCCTCCGTGCTGCTGCTTTTTGCGTGGATGATCGTCCCGCTGGCGATGACGATCTATTTCTCGCTGCTGAACTACAATCTGCTCAGCCCCGGCATGGAAAGCTTCGTCGGTTTCCTGAATTATGAATATTTCCTGTCTGATCCGGCTTTCTTCGCCGCGCTGATCAATACGCTGCTGCTCGTCGCCGGCGTGTTGCTGATTACCGTCATCGGCGGCATCGCCTTTGCGCTGCTGCTCGACCAGCCGATGTACGGCCAGGGCATCGTGCGCATCCTGGTGATTGCACCGTTCTTCGTCATGCCGACGGTGGCAGCACTGGTCTGGAAGAATATGTTCATGAACCCGGTCAACGGGTTGTTTGCCCATCTTGCCAAGGCGCTCGGCCTGCAGCCGGTCGACTGGCTGGCGAATGCGCCGCTGTTTTCCGTCATTCTGATCGTCGCCTGGCAGTGGCTGCCCTTTGCCACCCTCATCATGCTGACCGCGCTGCAGTCGCTCGACGAGGAGCAGAAGGAAGCCTCCGAAATGGACGGTGCCGGTCCGATCTCGAAGTTCATCTACATCATCCTGCCGCACATGGCGCGTGCCATCACCGTGGTGATACTGATCCAGACGATCTTCCTGCTTTCGGTCTTTGCCGAAATCCTCGTCACCACCAATGGCGGGCCAGGCACCGACAGCACCAACCTCACCTATCTCGTCTATGCCCAGGCGCTGCTGCAGTTCGATATCGGCGGGGCATCGGCCGGCGGCATCGTCGCTGTTATCCTCGCCAATATCGTCGCGATCTTCCTCGTGCGCCTCGTCGGCAAGAATCTGGAGGCTTGAGATGGCCAGAAAAGTCACAACGCAGCGCAAGCTCATCGTCACCGCGATCGCCTGGACGCTCGGCATCCTGATCTTCTTCCCGATCCTGTGGACGTTCCTGACCAGCTTCAAGTCGGAAGCCGACGCCATCGCCTCGCCGCCGCAGTTCCTGTTCTTTCACTGGACGACGGAAAACTATGCGGAGGTGCAAAGCCGGTCGAACTATCTCAGCCACTTCATGAACTCGGTGATCATCTCCTTCGGCTCGACGCTGATCGGCCTGATCATCGCTATTCCGGCCGCCTGGGCGATGGCGTTTTCGCCGACCAAGCGGACCAAGGACGTGCTGATGTGGATGCTGTCGACCAAGATGATGCCGCCGGTGGGCGCGCTGATCCCGATCTATCTGATGTTCCGCAATTTTGGCCTGCTCGACACGCGCACCGGCCTGGTGATCGTGCTGACGCTGATCAACCTGCCGATCATCGTCTGGATGCTCTACACCTATTTCAAGGAAATTCCCGGCGAGATCCTCGAGGCGGCGCGCATGGACGGAGCATCGCTGATGAAGGAGATTGTCTACGTGCTGACACCGATGGCCGTGCCCGGCATTGCCTCGACGCTGCTTTTGAACATCATCCTTGCCTGGAACGAGGCGTTCTGGACGCTCAATCTCACCGCCTCGAAGGCGGCGCCGCTGACGGCCTTCATCGCTTCCTATTCCAGCCCCGAGGGCCTGTTCTACGCCAAGCTGTCGGCGGCATCGACGATGGCGATCGCGCCGATCCTGATCCTTGGCTGGTTCAGCCAGAAACAACTCGTCCGCGGCCTGACCTTCGGCGCTGTGAAATAACATAAAAGGGAGAGAAACATGGGCAGCATTACCCTTCAGAAGGTTTCGAAGGTCTTCGGCGAAGCCAAGGTCATCCCTTCGATCGATCTCGACATCAAGGACGGCGAGTTCGTCGTCTTCGTCGGCCCGTCGGGCTGCGGCAAGTCCACGCTGCTGCGTCTCATCGCCGGGCTCGAGGACGTCTCCGGTGGCAAGATCGTCATCGACGGCAGGGACGCCACCGAAAAGGCGCCGTCTGAGCGCGGCCTTGCCATGGTGTTCCAGTCCTATGCGCTTTATCCGCATATGAGCGTTCGCAACAACATCGCTTTCCCGCTGAAGATGGCCGGCATCGACAAGGCCGAGATCGACCGCAAGGTGAGCGATGCGGCCCGGGTGCTCAATCTCACCGACTATCTCGAGCGCAAGCCGCGCCAGCTGTCCGGCGGTCAGCGTCAGCGCGTGGCGATCGGCCGCGCCATCGTACGCCAGCCTTCGGCCTTCCTGTTCGACGAACCGCTGTCCAACCTCGATGCGGCACTGCGTGTCAACATGCGCCTCGAAATCAGCGAGCTGCATCAGCAGCTGAAGACGACGATGGTCTATGTCACCCACGACCAAGTCGAGGCGATGACCATGGCCGACAAGATCGTCGTCCTGAACAGGGGCAATATCGAGCAGGTCGGCTCGCCGCTTGAACTCTACAGCCGCCCCCGCAACCTCTTCGTCGCCGGCTTCATCGGCTCGCCGAAAATGAACTTCATCACCGGCCAACATGCCGCCGCGCTGAACGCACATACCATCGGCGTTCGGCCTGAACATGTGGTGCTGTCGATGGAGAGCGGCGACTGGAAAGGCAGGGTCGTGGTCGCCGAACATCTCGGTTCCGACACCTTCCTGCATATCGATGCCGAGGGCCTCGGCATGTTGACGGCGCGCGGTAGCGGCGATTTCGCGGCGAAAGCGGGCGACACGGTCTTCCTGACGCCGGACCGTTCGCGTATTCACAAATTCAATGAGGGCGGCCTTGCCATCTGAAGCGGGCCGCCGGGCTGGGGGCAGGCATACGAGCCGGACGAGGACGCCCGGCCGTCTCGGCAAGACCTTCAAGAGGACTGAAACATGACGTGCAAATTATCGCTGGCAACGCTTTCGGATGTGGCGCGCAGTGCCGCCATCCCTGGATATGACAGGGCATCGCTGAAAGCCGGCATCGTGCACTTCGGCGTCGGCAATTTCCACCGTGCCCACCAGGCGATCTATCTCGACGATCTCTTCAACGCCGGCACGGATCACGACTGGGCGATCGTCGGCGCCGGTGTACTGCCGTCGGATGCCGCCATGCGCGAAAAGCTTGCGGCGCAGGATTTCCTGACGACGGTGGTCGAACAGGACAACAACAAGACGGCGGCGCGCGTCACGGCGCCGATGATCGACATCCTGCCGGTCGGCGATGCCACTGCGATCATCGCCAAGCTTGCCGATCCCGAGATCCGCATCGTCTCGATGACGATCACCGAGGGCGGCTATTTCATCGACGCATCAGGCATATTCAATCCGACCCATCCGGCGATCGCTGCCGACGGACAAAATCCCAACGCGCCGAAGACGGTGTTCGGCCTGATCGTCGCCGGCCTGAAGGCGCGCAAGGACAAGGGCATCGGACCCTTCACCGTGATGTCCTGCGACAATATTCCCCATAATGGCATCGTCACCGCCAATGCCGTCGTCGGCACGGCAGCACTTTCGGACCCAGCCTTTGCCGACTGGATCCGGGCGAATGTCGCCTTCCCGAACGGCATGGTCGACCGCATCACGCCGGCGACCAGCCAGCGCGAGGTCGATTTCCTCCGGGACAATTTTGAGATCGAAGACAGTTGGCCGGTCTATTGCGAGGAATTCAAGCAATGGGTGCTCGAGGATAAATTCACCGCCGGCCGGCCGGCGCTGGAAAAGGTCGGCGTCACCTTCGTTGCCGATGTCACGCCTTACGAGCATATGAAGATCCGCATCCTCAACGGCGGGCATGCCGCGATCGCCTATCCGGCGGCGCTGATGGACATTCATTTCGTTCATGATTCCATGGAAGACCCGTTGATCCGCGCCTTCCTCGCCAAGCTTGAGAAAGACGAGATCATCCCGATCGTGCCGCCGGTGCCGAACACGTCGCTGACGGATTATTTCGAGCTGATCGAACACCGCCTGCTCAATCCGAAGATTGCCGACACCATTCCACGTCTGGCGCAGGACGGCTCCAACCGCCAACCGAAATTCATCCTGCCATCGACGCTCGACAATCTGCGTCAGGGCAGGGACGTCGTCGGCCTAGCGCTGGTTTCAGCACTCTGGTGCCGTTATTTCGCTGGCAAGACCGACAGCGGCAAGGATATCGTCTTCAACGACGCGAGCGCCGAGCGCCTGCACGCGGCGGCGTTGAAAGCCAAGGACGATCCGGCCGCCTTCCTCGTTTTCGACGATATTTTCGGCGAAGTGGCGAAGTCCGAACTTTTCCGCAAGCGTTTCGCTTATGCTCTCAAAAGCCTGTGGGAAAAGGGCACGCGGGAGACGCTGCAGCTCTATCTCGACGGCAAGCTCGCAGTGTAAGGAATCCGGTGGCGGTATCTACTGCCGCCATTCATCCGGCCTTGCGAGTGAAGCGGGACGGTAACGCGTCCGAATTGAACTCAGGTTGGGTCTTGCATGGCTGATGCTGAAACACGGCTGGTGATCTTCGATTGCGATGGCGTACTCGTCGACAGCGAGCCGATCTCGATCAGCGTGCTCGTCGGGGCGATGAACGATCTCGGCGTTTCGATCACCGAGGACCAGGCCTATGAGCGTTTTCTTGGCCGCAGCCTGTCGACCCTCATCGATACGCTGGAAACCGAATTCAACGTCCATGCCGACGAGGAATTCCTCGAGCGTATCCGTATCGAACTCTACGCCCGTTTTCGCACGGAACTGAAGCCGATCGACGGTGTCGCCGCGGCGATCGACGGGCTTGGCGTTCGCTGCTGCGTAGCCTCGTCCAGCCAGATGGAACGAATCCGGCTGTCGCTGTCGGTGACCGGACTTCTCGACAAGCTGCCCGACATCTTCAGTGCGACGATGGTCAAGCGCGGCAAGCCGGCGCCCGATCTCTTCCTGCATGCGGCGCGTGAAATGCAAGTGTCGCCGGCTCATTGCCTTGTCGTCGAAGACAGTCCGGCCGGCATTGCCGCCGCCAAGGCGGCAGGCATGACGGTCTTTGCCTTCACCGGCGGATCACACGCCAATTTCGCCGGATATCGCGCCGAACTCGACCGCCTTTCGCCGGAAGTGGTGTTTGACGCCATGCCGGATTTGATACACCTTGTCCGCAACCATAAGCTGGACGGGACCAAGACTTGATGCGGGATCACGTGGTTGCGGTGGATATCGGCACCGGCAGCGCACGCGCCGGCGTCTTCGACGCACGCGGCCGATTGCTCGCCAAGGCCGAGCATCCGATCGTGATGAACCGGCCGCGCGAAAACCATGCCGAGCATGATTCCGAAGACATCTGGTCGGCCGCCTGCACGGCAGTGCGCAGGGCGATGGAGCAATCCGGCATCGCCGCCGCGGCGGTCGGAGCGATCGGCTTCGACGCCACCTGTTCGCTCGTCGTCCGTGACCTCGAGGGCCGGCAGCTCAGCGTTTCCACAGGTGGCGAGAGGCGTTTCGACACGATCGTCTGGCTCGATCACCGGGCGCTGACGGAAGCCGATTTCTGCACGGCGACAGAGCACAGGGTGCTCGAACATTCCGGCCACGTGATGTCGCCGGAAATGCAGATGCCGAAGCTGATGTGGCTGAAGACGAAGCTGCCCGCCACATGGGAAAAGGCCGGCTACTTCTTCGATCTCGCCGATTTCATGACGTGGAAATCGACCGGATCGCCCGCCCGTTCGCGCTGCACGCTGACGGCGAAATGGAACTATCTTGCCCATCTCGAAAAGGGCTGGCAGCAAGACTTCCTGGAGCGGATCGGCCTCGATGACCTTCAGGCGCGCGGCAACCTGCCGGATGAGACCACGCCCGTCGGAGACAGCCTCGGCCGGCTGACCGAGGAAGCGGCGGAAGCGCTAGGACTGACTGTGGACTGCCATGTCGCGGCCGGGATGATTGACGCCTATGCCGGTGCACTCGGCGCGCTCGGCGGCTATGCCCCAGATCCTGTCAAACGCGAGCATCAGCTGGCGCTGATTGCCGGCACGTCGAGCTGCATCGTTACCTTCTCGCGGGAGCGCAAGCCGAGCCATGGCATGTGGGGTCCCTATTACGAGGCTGTCTTCCCGCAGTCCTGGCTGGTGGAGGCCGGGCAATCGGCGACCGGCGCGCTGCTCGACCACATCGTGCGCATGCATGCGGCCGGCGGTGAGCCGACGGCGGCGCTGCATCAGAGGATCGTCGCGCGCATCGCCGAATTGCGGGCCGAGGAGGGCGCTGCCTTCGGTGCGCGGATCTTCGTGCTACCGGATTTCCATGGCAACCGTTCGCCGCTCGCCGATCCGCATGCGGTCGGCGTCGTCAGCGGACTGACGCTCGATACCTCCTTCGACGGGCTTTGCGCGCTTTATTGGCGTTCTGCGGTGGGGATTGCGCTCGGCATCCGCCATATCCTGGAAATGATGAAGGAATACGGTTACATGACCGATACGCTGCATATCGCCGGCGGACACGTGAAAAACCCGGTGCTGATGGAGCTTTATAGCGATGCGACCGGCTGCAAGGTCGTGGTGCCGAAGATGAACGAAGCGGTGCTGCTCGGCACGGCAATCGCAGCCTCCGTCGCCTGCGGCTTGTACAAGGATCTGGCGGCGGCCGGCGAGGCGATGTATCCGGGCGCCGACGAACGGCTTCCCAACAAGGCGAAGCAGGCGCTCTACGACCGCGACTACAGCCGTCTTCTTGCCATGCACCGGCACCGCGCCGAATTGGAAACGATGCAATAGGGCGCCGCCTAGAGCGTTTCCGTTTTTCTCCGAATCACGGAAATGCTCTATCTCTTTGTTTTTACGTAATTCCGGACGCAAAACCGCTTCGCACTTTTGCTGGAATTGCTCTAAGGACGCTCCATCATTTTGAATCTGCGCATAATCCTTTCCGGCAATCGATTCCGATTTTTGGGGTTATGCGCTGGCCTTTTAAATTAGTGGTTTGCCGTCTCGCCGAGGACGGTTGCAAATTCCATCATGCGGCGGCGGCGAAGTGCCGCCTCCTCTCCGACTTGGAGGATGACGGATTCCGACAGGCAGTCGAGCAGCGCGATCAGCGGCGGAAGGTTGTCAAGATCGGGGGCGCGAGCGGGCGGCAAGGGCAGCATGACGTTCGACTGGTCCGCCATCCAGTCCGCTTGCTGTGGTGAAATGAGCACGACCTTGTAGCCATAGCGCCGCGCCGTTCTGGCAAGCAGCCGTGCCTTGGCGAAGCGGCGACAGTCGATGATGACGAGCAGCGCGTCGTCGACCGCCAGCCGGGCGAAGAGTTCTGCAAAACGGTTGTCGGCGGCGTCGAGCGTACGCACGCCGTCGCGGGCTTGCGTCAGCCGCTGGCAGAAATGATTGGCCAGGCTTGAGAGCCGCGCATGCGTGGCGATCGACACTTCGCGGGCAGTGCTGATCAAACTGACGGCTTCCGACCAGTGCGGCTGCGCCGTCAGATGATAGATATGATGGAGGGCCTGGATCTGTTCGGCAACCAGCACGGCGAGCGGTTTGCCCTCGGCGGCGTCCGCATGCAGCTCGCTCATGGCGCTCTGCAATTGCGCCGGCGATGTCGTCACGGTCTCGCGAATCTCGACCTTGACGCTGTCCAATCCCTGGTAGCCGAGCGCGCGCAGGAAGCGCCCGACGGTCATCGGCGAAAGATCCAGCCTGTCGGCGACGGACGCAGCCGTCTCGAACGGCAGGTCGTTCAGGTGTTCGGTGAAATATTTCGCGATACGACGTTCCGCCGGCGTGCCGGTTTTTGCGTATTGCCTGAGTTTGTGCACAAAGTCTTCCACATCAGCCTCCCCCGTCTTCCCTCAGAGGCGTTCCGTGGGTGCGCTGCTGCGCCCCTTGTCTTTGCAACTATTCTCGGAAGCTGCTTCTCAGGCCCATGCGTATTTTTAGATGCGTCACAATATTATATTAGCATTCGGTTTTCGACAAGTTTTCTATTACAGAATGCAATTTTATTCTCTCTTGTCGATAGCCTCTGCCTTTCCTACATCTTCGGGCAACCGGAGACGCCAGAGACATGATTCTTGACGCCGCTCGACTATCGCTCGCCAATCTGTTCGCATCGGAAACACGTTCTGTCTTCTGGAAAGTGCTCGGCCTGACGATCCTCGTGCTGGTCGGCCTCTGGTTCGCGTTGCGCGGGGCCTTCATGGCCTTCCTTTTTCCCTGGCTCACGAGTTTCTTTCCCGATATGCCGGATTGGGCGGGGTGGTTCGCTTTCCTCTTCGCGATCCTTGCCGGTATCGGCCTTGCGCTGATGCTGGCGCTGCTGCTGTCGCCGGTCACGGCGTTGATCGCCGGCCTGTTTCTCGACGATGTCGCCGATGTCATCGAAAAGCGCGACTATCCCAAGGACGCGCCTGGGACCGCCATGCCGCTCGGTCCGGCGATGGCAAGCTCGATCAAGTTCCTCGGCGTGGTGATCCTCGGCAATATCGTGGCATTGTTGCTGCTGTTCATCCCCGGCGTCAATCTGGTCGCGTTCTTTCTGGTGAACGGCTACCTGCTCGGACGGGAATTCTTCGAGTTTGCGGCTATGCGCTCCCGTTCGCCTGATGAGGCGCGGCTCTTCCGCGCCAAGCACGCCTCCACCGTCTTTCTCGGCGGGCTGATGATCGCGCTCTTTCTAGCGATTCCATTCGTCAATCTTCTGACGCCGCTTTTCGCCGCCGGTATGATGGTGCATCTGCACAAGCTGATTTCGGCACGGGACACTGGGTTGCGGGCCTAGAGCCTTTCCGGGTTAGATTGAAGCATTCTGTTGGCTCAAACGGAGTCGGATGGTCGATCAGCCGGCGCGTTTCAGCCAACCCGAAGGGCCGGGCATCTTTTCGCCAGGGCAGAGGCGATCGGCTTGGACGTACCAAGAGGTATGCCCTTCGCCAATCGCCTCTGCCCTGGCGAAAACCTGCTCCGGCAGAATGCTGCAATCTAACCCGGAAAGGCTCCAAGGCTCAACCGGGCAAGGCGGAGGCGTCGTACATCGCCGCGAATTCGGCGCTCGGCGGGATCGGCTTGATGATGTCGATCAGCACGCCGTTCGGATCGGCGGTGATGAAATGCCGCTGGCCGAAATCCTCGTCGCGGATCTCTCTCAGAATTGGCAGGCCGGCGCTCCGGCAGGCTGCATAGATTGCATCGACATCGGCGACCTCGACATTGAGGAGCAGGCCGGACACCCTGCCGCGGGCTACGGCCGGGATGGTCTCGTGGCTGCCGTCAAGGATGGCAAGCGCGATATGATCCTCCTCTGCCGATTGCAGGTGAACATACCAGTCGCTTTCGAACAGAACTTTGAAGCCGAAATGCGTGCAATAGAAGCTGGCGGTGCCGGCAACGTCGTCGGTCATGATGACAGGATAATAGCTCGTCGATTTCATCTTTTTTCCTCCTTTTCATTTACGTACAATATGTATGTTTTTTTGCTATTAACATACATTCGGTTTGTATGTAAAGAAACCTGCATGAGCCGCAGCAATCGCGAGAGAACGGAACAGACGAGACAGGCGCTGATCGCTGCCGGTCGACGTCTCTTCGTCGAGAAAGGTTATGCCGAAACCGCGACGCCGGAGATCGTCGCGGCGGCAGGAGTGACGCGTGGCGCGCTCTACCATCATTTTGAAGACAAGAAGGCGCTTTTTCGCGCGGTTGTCGAATGCGAGGCGAAAGCGGTGGCCGAGGCGATCGAGGCGCGCTCAGGGTCCTACGACGCGCCGCATGCCGGGCTGATTGCCGGGGCCTCGGCCTATTTCGATGCGATGATGACGCCAGGGCGCACGCGGCTGCTGCTGATCGAGGCACCTGCCGTTCTCGGCCTGCCGGCGAGCGCGACGATCGATGCAGAGAATGCGGAAGCGACGCTGCGGGCAGGACTGGCAGCGATGCTTCCGGCGGCCGGCGCCCTGCTCGAACCGCTGACGTCGCTGCTATCGGCGGCCTTCGATCGCGCGGCGATCGCGATCGAGGCGGGCGCTGAACGGCGGCAGTACGAACAGGCGATCGCAGTTCTACTCGACGGCCTCGCCGATCACCTGCGGCGGTAGCTCGACCAGTGGTGCCGGCACATCCCAACTCTTTTCCGGCGATTTGCAGAGATCGGCAATGACGCAACGTTCGCATTCGGGGCGGCGCGCCTTGCAGGTGTAGCGGCCGTGCAGGATCAGCCAGTGATGCGCATGATAGAGGTAATGTTTCGGGATCACCTTCATCAGGCGTTCCTCGACCTCGTCAGGTGTCTTGCCGGGGGCGAGCCTGATGCGATTGGCGATGCGAAAGATGTGCGTGTCGACGGCCATCGTCGCCTGGCCGAAGGCCATGGAAAGCACGACATTGGCGGTCTTGCGACCGACGCCCGGCAGTCTCACCAGTTCATCGCGCGTCTCCGGCACCTTGCTACCGAATTGGTCGACCAGTATCTGCGAGAGCGCGATGACGTTTTTCGCCTTGTTGCGGTAGAGGCCGATCGTCCTGATGTAATCGCGCAGCCGATCCTCGCCGAGATCGAGCATCTTTTCCGGCGTATCGGCGACCTTGAAGAGCGCGCGCGTCGCCTTGTTGACGCCGACATCGGTCGCTTGCGCCGAAAGTGCCACGGCGACGACGAGCGTGAAGGGGTTGGTGTGCTCGAGCTCGCCCCTCGGTTCCGGCCGCTGTACCGAGAAGCGGCGGAAGATCTCCTCGCGCTCGGGCAATGAATAGGCCGTTCGCACTGCTGCCGCGGGTTTGCGGCGGGCAATCACATTCGTGCCCTGCGGCGTCTTGATAACGGATTTGAGTTTCGGATTCGCCATGGACAATCTATACTCAACGGCCATGATGGAAAGCAACGCCGACAGCTTCAACGAGCAGCCTGTTTTTGCCGCCGAGCTCTTTCCCCACCGGTCGCTCGGCCGCCGGGGGTTCAAGGTGCTGCTTGCCCTGTCCGGTGCAGTTTGCTTGCTTTACGGCACTTTCTTCATCGCGACGGGGGCATGGCCGATCGGCTTCTTTTTCGGACTGGATTTCGTGCTTCTCTACGGCGCCTTCTGGCTGAATTATCGCTCCGGGAAAGCGCGCGAACAGGTGACGGTGTCGCGCACTGATGTGTCGGTGCGTAAGTTTACGCCATCAGGACGGATGGTGGAGCACCACTTCAATCCGTTCTGGGCGCGCTTCCTGGTTCGCCGGCACCAGGAGATCGGCATCCTTTCCATGCATATCTTCGGCGAGGGTCGGCGCACGGATATCGGCTCCTTCCTCAATCCCGACGATCGCGAAAGCTTCGCCAAGGCCTTCAAGGGAGCACTGGCGACGGTCAAGCAGCGGATCTGAACCTATCCGACAGTTGCGCAAGAATCGGGTGGTCTGCGCACGCCCACTTGACTATCTCCTGGTTACAAGGAGAAAGACGATGAATATGATTGCCAACCTGCAGACAGACATCACGCCTGACGGCCCTGATTATGACATTGTCCGTCGGGTGATCGAACTCATCACCGAGGATTATCGCGACCAGCCTTCGCTGGAGGCGATCGCGGCGCGGCTCAACCAGTCGCCGACCCAGCTGCAGAAGACCTTCACCCGCTGGGCCGGGCTATCGCCCAAGGGCTTCCTGCAGGCGGTGACGCTCGACCACGCCAAGCGGCTGCTGCGCAAGGAAGACATGCCGCTGCTCGAGACCTCGATCGAGGTCGGCCTCTCCGGGCCGAGCCGCCTGCACGACCTTTTTGTCACCCATGAGGCGATGTCGCCTGGCGAATGGAAGGCCAAGGGCGGGGGTCTCACCATCCGCTACGGCTTCCATATCTGCCCCTTCGGCATGGCGCTGATCATGGTGACCGACCGCGGCCTTGCCGGCCTTGCCTTCAGCGATTCCGGCGACGAGAGGGCCTGCCTCGAAGACATGACCTGCCGTTGGCCGAACGCCTGTTATGTTGAGGACCTGCAGGCGACTGTGCCTTATGCCGCCCGCATCTTCGAACCCGGCAAATGGTCCTCTGACCAGCCGTTGCGCGTCGTGCTGATCGGCACGGACTTCCAGGTGAGCGTCTGGGAAAGCCTCCTGAAGATCCCGTTCGGCAAGGCCGTCACCTATTCCGATATCGCCAACGATATCGGCCGGCCGACGGCGCAACGCGCGGTGGGTGCGGCGGTCGGGGCAAACCCGATCTCCTTCGTGGTCCCCTGCCACCGGGCGGTCGGCAAGGACGGCACCCTGACGGGCTACCACTGGGGCCTCACCCGCAAGCGGGCGATGCTTGGCTGGGAATCGGCGCACGCCTGATGGCATTTCCCGGGGCGGAGCGGCGTTCGTTCGCCGCTTATCGCTCCGCCACTTCCCCCTGCTGGGGAGAAATGGCAGACGGTGATGCCTCGGCCAGTTCCAGCAGCGCCCGGGCAGCACTTTCATCGGTGATCAGCGTGTTGCAGCCGATGCGCTTGATCGTGGCGCGGATCGCCACGGCCCGATGGGCGCCGCCGGAGGAGAGCACGATGTGCTTTGCCTCCTTCAGCGTGTCGAGATCGACGGACATGACGCGCCGATTGATCGAGTGGTCGACCGAATTGCCGTCCCTGTCGAGGAAGTTGAACATCGTGTCGCAGACGCAGCCGGCATCGATCAGTTGCTGCAGCTCGGCCTTCGATATCCAGCCCTCCGACAGCGAGGTCGAATGCGGGCCGATATCGCCGCAGCTGACGATCGCCAGATCGAGGTTCTCCGCGAGGCGATAGATCGTGTCCAACCCGCATTTCTCGATCAGATTGCGCTTGGTCTCGATGGAATCGACGAGAAGCGGCGCCAGGAACATGTAGCATTCGGCGCCAAGCTGGTTTGCCAGCCGCCATGTGTAATCGATCGGATTCGTCTGATGCACGGCGACGATGCCGCCCAGCAGCGAGACGACTTTGCAATTGGTGCGGCGCGGCGGCCGGAAGCTCGACAGCGAGGCGGTCATTGTGCGGCCCCAGCCGACGCCGATGGTATAGTCGTCCGGGATGGCTTCGGAGAGGAACTGGCCAAGCGCCAGGCCGACATTTTTAGCCAGCGAATTCACATCACCATTGACCGGCGCAGGGACGACGATCGCCTCGTCGAGGCCATAGGCACGCTCCAGCTTCACCGAAAGTTCAACGCAGTCATCGATCGAATCGTTGATCCAGATCTGGACTTCGCTGCGCTTCATCGCCTCGTCGAGCAGACGGATCACCGTCGTGCGGCTGATGCCGAGCTGTTCGGCGACGTCCTTCTGGGTCAGACCCTCGTTATAATAGAGCCATGCCGCCCTGAGCCGAAGCGAGGATGCCTCCGAATATGCCGTGTGCGTGCCGCGTTTGAGCTTGACCACATCTCCTCCGCACGATTTCCTGCCTCCTGCATAATTCCTTAAATCGGGATCGATTTAAGGATAAAATTATGCAGTAATTCAAAGTGTTACAGCGTCCTTAGCGCGTCCGAAAAGACGCGCGGCGCTGTAATCCCTTATGGGATGAAGGCCTTAGCGACGCTTTTGTTGCCGGGGATAATGACGGGTGTGACACTTATGTCAATTGAAATGCACAAATGTCCTTGACTTTTCGTAAGGCGAATGGCGATAGTCTGGGTGACACACGTCGTTCTTGTCCGTCCGAGGAGGACATAGTGCGGGCATGCCGAAAGTCACGACCGGCCTTCCAGCCGCAGGCGGCATCGCTTGCCTGCGAGCAACCGTTCGTTCGCGGCCGGAACACGGCCACTGTCCTTCACGTTTATGAATCATCCGTGACGGATGCGCGCATTTTCGCCTGCAGCATGCAAACAACCTGTCGGTAGATCACCTTTGCCCGGCGGAACTCGCGCCGGTCGCAGCCCAAGTTCAACAAGGATTATTGACCATGACATCCAAGCTTGACCAACTCCGCGAGATTACCACCGTGGTCGCCGATACCGGCGACATCGAGGCCGTCGCACGCCTGAAGCCTGTGGATTGCACGACGAACCCGAGCATCGTGCTCAAGGCTCTCGGCACGCCGATGTTCGCCGACGCCATCAAGGAAGCTGTTGCCTGGGGCAAGAAACAGGGCGGCAATCCCGAAGCCGTTTCATCCGCCGTCGCCGATCGTCTTGCCATCTCCGTCGGCGCAGCCCTGGTGAAGCTCGTCCCGGGCCGCGTCTCGACCGAAGTCGACGCCGATCTTTCCTTCGATACCGAGGCTTCGCTTGCCAAGGCGCGGGCAATCATCGCGGCCTACAAGGATCGCGGCATCGGCCAGGACCGCATCCTGATCAAGCTCGCTTCCACCTGGGAAGGCATCCGTGCTGCGGAAGTGCTGCAGAAGGAAGGCATCGACTGCAACCTGACGCTTCTCTTCAGCAAGGCCCAGGCGATCGCCTGCGCCGACGCCAAAGTGTTCCTGATCTCGCCCTTCGTCGGCCGCATCCTCGACTGGTACAAGAAGTCGACCGGCAAGGACTACACGCCTGAGGAAGATCCGGGCGTCATCTCCGTCCGTGAAATCTACAACTACTACAAGGCGAACGACATCAAGACGATCGTCATGGGCGCCTCCTTCCGCAGCGCCGGAGAAATCGAAGCCCTTGCCGGCTGCGACCGCCTGACCATCAGCCCGAACCTGCTCGATGAACTGGCCAAGGATGAAGGCAAGCTGGAGCGCAAGCTCTCGCCGGAGAGCCGCAAGCCGGATCCGAAGGTCTCCGTCGACGAGAAGACCTTCCGTTGGATGATGAACGAAGACGCGATGGCGACGGAAAAACTCGCCGAAGGCATCCGCGCCTTCGCCAAGGATCTCGGAACGCTGCGCACCATGGTGCAGAAGGAACTGCAGCTCGCCGCCGCCTGATCAGGCGCGGCATACAATCGGAGGCGCGGCTGCTGGCTGGCAGGCGCGCCTTTTTCATGCTGTTTTCAAGGGCATATGTTGTCGGAGACCAATATGGCGGATGAGGAACGGGCAAATTCGCTTGCGGCATTTGCCTACAAGCATGCGAGCTTCATCATCGCCGTTGTTGCCGGACTGGTGATTTTCTTGGCTGTGACCTCGCGCGACGTCAGCGCCGGCAACATCCTGTTCGGCTGGAATGTCAGCGCCGGCGTTTTTGTCGCGCTCAGCTGGCGCAAGATGCTGCGGGCGACGGTTGAAAGCATCCGGAAACGCTCGGCGGATCTCGATTTCTCCGACACCGTCCTCTTGGCTCTTTCGATCGGTGCGGCACTTGCCAGCGTTGCCGGGATCGGCCTGGAGCTTCATTCGATCAAGGAGGCGGCACCTGATGTTGCGCTGGCACGGGCAGGTGTTGCGGTTCTGACGATCCTGATCTCATGGATCTTCCTGCATACACTCTTCACCATCCACTATGCCCATTATTTCTACGGCGGGGCGGACGAGGAGGGCGGGCTCAAGTTTCCTGACGGGATCGAAGAGCCCGGCTACTGGGATTTCCTCTATTTCTCCTTCACCATCGGTGTTGCCGCGCAGACGGCAGATGTTGCGGTCAGTTCGACCAGCATGCGCAAGCTGACGCTGTTGCATGCCGTGCTGTCGTTTCTGTTCAATACGACGATCCTGGCGCTTGCGATCAATGTCGGGGCGAGCCTGCTTTAGATCATCAAAAAGCAGAATATGATGTCATCCGAAAACCGCTCACACTTTTAGGTATCATGCTCTCGCCGCCGCCCTGAAGAAGGACTCGAACTCGGCTAGGTCGCCGGCGGCGAGATCCGAAATCGCCCAGAACACGAGCCCGCCATCCGACCATTGCGTCATGTTGTAGCCGTCATGCACCGCCGTCGTCTGCGCGGCCGATGCCGCCGGCCAGATGAACAGGTTGATGACATGGCCATGGCGCCGGTAGACGAGGGCCGCCACGGCGCGATCGCCGATATAGTCGACACGTCCGCCGACCAGCGGAAAGCCATCCTTGGCGAGATCGCTGACCGGCGGCGAAAAATCGATCTTGCCGTTGAACCAAGGTTTTACTGTATGCTGATCCGAGGTCAGCACGTCGGTCAGATGATCGGCCATCATCGACCTGACATGGCTTGCCATGATCTGGTTCTGCAAAAGCACGGTCTGCGACGGCGCGTTGACAAATAGGATGGCGGCTGCCGCCAGGACCGCGAGCGAAGGCACGAAGCTCCATTGCCGAATGAAATCCATGGCGCGGCGCCAGACAGGCGCCTGGAGTGGCGGGGGCAGGCTGGACGCCGCCGCTGCCTGTTCGAATGACAACATCGACAGGACCTGCGAACGCAGTGCCTCCGGCGGTCGCCACTTGACGCCATCCTGATCGATGATCTTTCTCACGGCACGGACCCTTTCCATCTCCGCCCCGCAATGCGCGCAGGTGGCGAGATGATCCTCGAATTGCGCTGCATGGGCGGAATCCAGCTCGCCATCGACAAAGCCGTGCAGCATGACGCGCCATTCCGGGCAGCCTTTCCGTTGGGCTTCACTCATCCTGCGGTCTCGCTCTTGTTGCATGCATCCCAGGCTTCGCCAAAGTCACGCCGTGCCCTGGCAAGCCGCGACATGACAGTGCCAATCGGCGCATCGATGATCTCGGCGATCTGCCGGTAGGAGAGATCTTCAAGCTCGCGCAAGACAAGAATTTCCCGCATCGCCTCCGGCAGCCGGCTGATAACAGCGCGCACGCGCTGCTGCTCGCTTCGCCGGATCGTTTCTGTCTCCGGCGAATCCTCCTCCGAGGCGATCTGGTACTCACCACCCTCATCAGGGTCAGCGTAGCCATCATTGCCCATAGGCTGCTCGAACCGCGCTTTGCGGCGATCCTGCTGGCGCCAGACATGGCAGCAGTTCCTGACGATGGCAAAGAGCCAGGCGCGCGGATCGCCACCGCGATAAGTTTCGAAATTGCGGTAGGCGCGCAAGAACGCCTCCTGGACGATGTCCTGCGCCGCATCCGCATCGCGGCTGAGGAAGCGGGCAAAATTATAGGCCGCGTCAAGATGTGGAAGGATCATGTGCTGAAAGCGCTGCATGAACTCGTGCTGCACGGTCGCATCTGCTGTCGAAGCGATCGGATCGCTGCTCGATTTCTCCGAGACCATGAGGTGGAAGAGCCGCGCCGCGCCGTCGAGAAATATCGCCAGCGGTGATGGTCGAATGCGGGTCTCCGACGCTTGCCGGGCCAGCGCCATCCAGTCGGTCGATCCGACGGGATAGGTGATCTGAGCGTTTGTCATCATCCTCCCTGCCTCAACAGCAGCCGAATTTAAGCGCGAGACCTGCGGGCATGCAATGCGGTCCCTTGCCATCTAGACCGATCGGCACGCGGTTTTATTCCACGTCGAGGCCAATTTATTTGGAGGCAGCGGGATACCAAAGACCAAAGTTAGAAATCAGCACGTCTTTTCAATCGCTTGAAGAAATAACGCCCGACACCGGGAATAAGCGTTCCCCGCCGGCGATCTAGTTCGTCAGCGAGGACATTTGAACAATTGCGGTCTTCGCCACCAGAAATGCCATCAACAAGAGGAGGCATATTCATGTTTACCATGTCACGTCGCGCCGTCCTGGGATCGGCTGCCGCGGCGGCTGCATTCGGTCTGTCGTCGAAACTCGAATTCGTCATGCCGGCGCTTGCCGCAACACCGCTGGAGCCGATGGTCGGCTTCTACAAATACAAAGTCGGGGATGTCGAGGTCACGGCAATCTACGATGGCATCTGGAGAAAGCCGCATGACCCGGCCTTCATCAAGAATGCCTCGATCGAGGATACCAAGGAGGCGCTATCGAAAGCCGGGCTTACCACCGAGTTCATGCCGATCCCGCTGACTGTCGTGGTCCTGAAGCTCGGTAACCGCCTGATCATGATGGATGCCGGCTCGGGCGTCGGCCAGTGGCAGGAAAATGCCACCCATCTGCCGGCGAACATGGCCGCGGCGGGGATCGACTACGAGAAGATCGATACGATCATGATCTCGCATTTCCATCCCGACCATGTCTGGGGACTGATGGAAAAGGGCACTAACAATCCCGTCTTCCCGAATGCCGAGCTCATCGTCAATGCCGACGAATACAATTGGTGGACCGCGCCCGGCCGCGTCGAAAAGCTTGCCGAAGGCCGCAAGCCGGCAGGCAAGCGCATCGCCGAGGTCTTTCCGAAATGGAAGAACTGGAAGCTCGTCGCCGATGGCGCTGAAGTCGCACCCGGCGTGCAGCTTGTCGCCGCGCCCGGCCACACGCCCGGCCATTCGACCTATCTTGTCGCCTCCGGCAGCAAGCAACTGCTCGTCTCGGCCGATATCATGTATGTGCCGGCGCTGCTCGCACCCCATCCTGAATGGCAGGGCAGCTACGACCAGGATGGGCCGACGGCCATCGACACGCGCCGCCGTCTTATCGACCGCATCATTGCCGACAATATCGCGATTTGCGGCTCACATTTCCCATTCCCTGGCTCCGGCACCTTTGTCAAGGACGGAAGCGCCTATGGCTTCACGCCGACAATCCAGGCCTGAAAGGCCGAAAGGAGATCACCATGACGAAATATGCAATTCTCGGATACATCTGGCTTTGCGCTATATCCGCAGGCTTCTCCGCGGTGACGGCGCTTCCCGCCTTTGCCGTCGACAACATGCAATCGACCGACGCTCCCGACCTGACCTCGGTGCGCGCCAAGATCGATGCCAAGGACTATGCTGGTGCGTTGGCAGAGCTTCGCGGCCTTGCCGAAGACAACCAGCAGGCGGATGTCTATAATCTGATGGGATATACGCTGCGCAAGACGGGCGACTACAGAACGTCGCTGACCTACTACACTAAGGCGCTAGAGCTGCAGCCAGATCACAGGGCGGCGCGTGAATATCTCGGCGAACTCTATGTCGAGACGGGCGAGATGGCCAAGGCGGAGGAGCAGGTGTCATCGCTGAAGCAACTTTGTCCGAGCGGCTGCGACGAACTCGAAGACCTGCAAAAGGTCATCGCGGCCAAGGGCGGCAATTGACAAGCATATGAACGCAAGAGCAGGCGGGAGAGCCGCCTGCTCTTCTAACTGGAGGGTATGATGGAAAACGCGTCAAGCCGGCCTCGACTGGCCGATCTCATTCTTCTCCTCGGCAGGCTTCTGCTGTCGCTGATCTTCCTGCACGAAGGTTGGTCACTCGCGGCAGATGTCACCGCGACCATCGACACTTTCGCGAAACTGGGGCTGTCGGCACCGGTCGCGCTTGCCACCATTGCCCTTCAGATCGGCGCCGGCCTTTCCGTTGCGACAGGGCTCCTCAGCCGGCTTGGCGCACTGGCGCTGGCGCTCTTCTGTCTGGCGACCGCCTTGCTCTTTCACACGAATTTTGAGAGCCAGAACGAGCTGCTGCATTTCGAGAAGGACCTGGCGATTGCCGGCGGCATGTTCGTCCTGGCGGTTTCGGGTGCGGGATCGATATCGATCGACAAGCTGCTGAGAAAGCAAACAAACAGAATGCATCCTTGGCTCAGGGCGGTGTTGTCCTGAATGCGCTCCGAAATCCGAAGGCCCGATGAATTTCACGAGCCCTCAGTGGCGCAATAAAACCGAATAAAACCGAACAAACAGAAGCGTCGATGCGGGCTACACTTTTGGCGACAGGTCAGGAGTGTGCCAGTGATGTCTTCCGCGCAAAACAATCAGCAAAAGCCAATTCTCGTCTTTCTCGGAAAAGACGCTGCCTGCGACATCGTCTCGAAATTGAATGAGAGCGGATATGTCGCGGCGGCCGTGTCCTCGGTGCCGGAGCTCTTCGACGCCTTGCGTTCGGACCGATATTTTCTGGCGGTAACGATGCGATCGGATATCGACATGGTCCGAAACATCAAGCCGATACCGGTCGTCAACCTGGAGGTGTTCTTCCATACTGTCCAGTCGGCCACGAAGTCCGTCCGCTCCTCGAAGGAGTTCGACAGCGACGCATTTCTGAGAAGGATAACGGCCCTCACGGTGTCAAGGACAGGCAGGGTTAGTGCAGTCCGAAGACGTCCGGCCGCAAACGAGACAGTGATTGCAAGCACGGCGAAGGCATCCCGGTGGCGCGCCGCCACATCCCTTCTGTTAAGTCGCCGCGCCGCGCCCGGCGCAGAACGGGCCGATTAGACGTGGGCGCATTCTCATCCCCGACGGACCGGTCTTCACCCGGTTCAGATCTCGATGACCGTGCCCCGTCTCTCCGGCTCTCCACGCTGCGCAACGTTCCGGACGGATCCTATGGGCATCTTTCTGCCGGGTTTCATCGGCTTGAAAGCGTCATTCCGAAACCAGAACTTCTTACTTGGTGCGGGTGTCTTCTCATGTTTCAGTTGATCGGGGCAGCGTCAGCGAGCGGATATATCATCACGGCGTTATTCCTGCTGGTGGCGCTCGGTCGTTTCGCCAGACACATCCTCGATAGACTGACCGCACGGCTGCCGAAGCGCTCGGCATTTAAGCATTACACGACTGCGGTCGTCTCGCTGGTGTTCTTTTGCCTGCTGGTCATTCGAATGTGTTTCATCGCCACCGTCATCATCGATAGCGCAATCCAAGGTGAGCATGTGGAAGTCAGCGGTGACCCCGAAAGGCAGTTTTGACGGCGGACTCCGTATCTGAAATCCCGCAACATATCTCAACATTATCGAATATAGCATTGCACGACACTTGATATCCTGAGGGCGGAGATGTGTCGGCGGCGACAGATCGTGTGGTGTCTGAACGCTGGGGAGATTAACCACTGCGGTTGACAGTGGCCGAGGCCGCCTGACCTAGACACGGTGAAACGTGGTAATTTCGCGCCGAGAGACATCTCCCGGCAAGAGAACGAATGATGACGGCATAAGAAATGGCAGTTCCCAATCAGGTTCATATCCTCATCGTCGAAGACGATCCCGCCATCGCAGATATGCTGGTGGACCTTGTTCGAAGCAGCGGCTTCGAGGCCTCGTCGGTGGAGAGCGGCGCGGCTATGGATCGAATGATGGCGCGACAGCAATTCGATCTCGTCGTCCTCGATGCGATGTTGCCGGCCGAGGACGGCTTCAGCATCTGCAGGCGGCTTCGTGCGTCGTGCTCGGTGCCAATCCTGATGCTGACGGCGCTCCAGGAGGATATCGACCGCATTCTCGGCCTGGAGCTCGGAGCCGATGACTATGTCACGAAACCATTCAACTCCCGCGAGCTGCTGGCCCGGATCAAAAGTATTCTCCGCAGAGCGTCATATGCTCATCATCAGGAGGAAGCACTTGGACCGATGATGTTTTCGGGATGGCGCATCGATCCAAAAAGCCGTCAACTCCACGACGCCGACGGAGCGCAGGTTTCCATGACAACCGCGGAGTTCGATATCCTCCTGGCCTTCTGCTGCAATCCCAACAAGGTTTTGACGCGTGAACAGCTCTTGTCGATGACACATGCCGGATCAGCGGGGCCGGTCGAGCGCAGCATCGACGCCCACATCAGCCGGGTCAGGCAAAAGATCGAACCCAATCTGAAAGATCCGACGTTCATAAAGACGGTGCGGCTGGGCGGTTATCTCTTCGCATCCAAGGTAGAGCGTCTCTCTTGAGAAATTTCCGGCGAGCTTCGATCCAAAGCCAGATCCTCATATTGGCGACCTTCCTTGTCGTGCTCGTTTCCGTCGTGGCGACCGCCATGGAGCCCTTTATCTACGGCCGTCATGATCGCGGGTTTCAAAACGGCCTGTTTGCTGCCAGAGCGGAGATGGTCGCGGAGCAATTTGCCCAGACAAGTTCAGAGCAAGACGAAGTCGCCGTTCTCAAGAGAGCAGCAGCGCTCGGCGTTGAGGTCGAAAAATTGTCGCTGGACCGGCCGCTTGCCGGCAAACGGCAGATGGTTTCTCCACGCGAGCTGGTGGCGCGCATCAACACAATGCTCGCCGACAATATTTTCGCGGCATTTCATCGCTTCGCCATCGGTCAATCACACCCTGATGTGCTGACTGTCGGAATCGACGACAAGCGCGCGCTTGTCTTTCAACTGCCGGTTTTTCCCAGCTATGTCTGGTTTGTTCCAGCCGCGGCGAGCGGATTTTTAAAAATCGTCATCCCATTGGTGCTGCTCGCATATTTCAGCAGCTGGCTTATCACCGAACCTCTGAGGCACTTTGCCGCCGCCGCAAAGCGAGCGAGCATGGAGGGCAGCTGGGAACAGCCTTTCGAGCCGGACGGCGCATCCGAGATTCGAAGTCTGGCGGAATCGCTGAACGTCATGAGCAATCGAATCCGGAGCATGGCGGAGGATCGAACAAGAATGCTGAGTGGCGTGGGCCATGATCTCAGGACACCCCTGACGAGATTGCGGATGCGTGCCGAGCGTTCCGGCGAGCCCGAGCTTCGCAGCCTGATGCTGGCCGATATCGCCACTTTGAGTTTCATGATCGACGAGTGCCTGGCCTTTTTCAAAGATGCATCCACTGCGGAGGCCGATCGAAAGGTCGATATCTCAAGCCTGCTGCAGACGATTGCGACAGACTTCTCCGACATGGGCATCGATGTGAGCTTTACCGGTCCGCGGCGGCTGGCGTTTATCTGCAAACCTCAAGCCCTTACTCGGGCAATTACCAATCTGGTCGACAATGCATCTCGTTATGCAAAGCAGGTCGAAATCGATCTGCAAGAGAGCGACGATGGCGGGATCAAAATATCGGTGGGCGACAACGGCCCTGGTTTGACCGATGAGGCCAAGGCGAAAGTTCTGGAGCCGTTCTTCAAAGTGGATAAATCCCGCCAGATCGGTGCCAAAGGTGGTTCCGGGCTTGGGCTCGGCCTTCCAATCGCCAAAGGAATTGTCACCAAAGCGCACAATGGACAATTGACGTTGTTGGACAGGAAGCCAACCGGCCTGGTCGTCGTGATCGATCTTCCCGCCCCTCAGGGGATCCAGCCCGGAGGCTCGCCGTCGATCCCTTCATCACATTGACTTACCTGCCCGTCGTGGCGTCGTCACGCATCGCGCTGCCTTGGCAGCAAAGGACGGCTCGCGAACATTTCCTCATATCATAGCAAACACAGCAACATTCGAATTCCATAAAACCGGCGCCAGCAATATCGGCTCAAGCTTCACGGCGATCGACGCCTCCATGGTGGGCGTCCGCAAGGGTGCCGATGCTCTGCTTGCCGAGTTGAAATAGGCGATAGGAGCAAAAGACCTGGCCATGTTCCATGTACGGCCGAACTGGCCGAGACGTTCGACAACAGAGAGGAAGGGCCGCATGCAGAAGTGATGCGGCCTCGATGTCTTCAAGCGGCTCCGCGACCGCTCATAGGATCGCCTGGCCGGCCATCAGCGCAAGGACAAGGAAGATCAGGAAGATCACCAGCGCGATGCCGAAAAGAACGCGGGCGATCGTCGCGGTCGCTGCGGAGACACCCGAGAAACCGAAGAAGCCGGCGATGATCGAAATCACGAAAAATATCAGAGCCCATTTCAGCATGACATCATCCTTTGCGTTTGCCTGAGAAAGACGCGGTAACCGGAAAAATGTTCCAGGTCGCTTGAATGGAATGGCGATCTGTGTCGAGCACCCTCCCGGTGCCTGATGGGCATTGCGTTGAATTTCGTAGCGTTCCTTTCCCGACGATCAGCCGTGATTGATCATAACGTGGCGCACCGCCGTGTAATCTTCCAGCGCGTAGACCGACATATCCTTGCCGTAGCCCGACTGTTTGAGGCCGCCATGCGGCATCTCGTTGACCAGCATGAAATGCGTGTTGATCCAGGTGCAGCCATATTGCAGGCGGGCGGCGGTCTTCATGCCGCGGCCGATATCCTTGGTCCAGACGGAGGAGGCCAGGCCGTAATCGCTATCGTTTGCCCAGGCAACGGCGTCATCGGCATCGGAAAAACGGGTGACTGAGACGACCGGGCCGAAGACCTCGCGCCGGACGATCTCGTCGTCCTGCAGGGCGCCTGCAATGACGGTCGGGGTGAAGAAGAAGCCCTTGTCGCCGGAAACCTTGCCGCCTGCGGTGATCTCCATGTGCTTGTGTTCGGAAGCGCGGGCGACGAAGCTCTCGACGCGGTCGCGCTGGCGCTTGGAGATCAGCGGGCCGATCTCGTTTTCGGTATCGTCGGCCTGGTTGAAGCGGATGCTCGAGACGGCTGAGGAGAGATCGGCGACGAAATTGTCGTAGACCTTGGCATCGGCATAGATGCGGCAGGCGGCCGTGCAATCCTGGCCGGCATTGTAATAGCCGAAGGTGCGGATGCCTGACACAACGGCATCGATATCGGCATCGTCGAAGATGATGACCGGGGCCTTGCCGCCGAGTTCCAGATGGGTGCGCTTGACTGTCTTGGCAGCGGCCTGCAGCACCTTCTTGCCGGTCGCGACATCGCCGGTAATCGAAACCATGCCGATCTTCGGATGATTGATCAGCGCATTGCCGACGCTTTCGCCGCGGCCGAGGATGACGTTGACGACGCCCTCGGGAAGGATTTCGGAAAGCAGTTTCGCCATCTTCAGCGCCGTCAGCGGCGTCTGCTCCGAGGGCTTGAAGACCACGGTATTGCCGCCGGCGATCGCCGGCGCCAGCTTCCAGGCCATCATCATCAGCGGATAGTTCCACGGCGCGATCGAGCCGACGATGCCGATTGGATCGCGACGGATCATCGAGGTGTGGCCGGGGAGATATTCGCCGGCCGCCGGTGCGTGCAGGTTGCGCACGGCGCCCGCAAAAAAGCGATAACAATCGACGATCGCCGGGATTTCGTCGTTCAACACGGCATTGATCGGCTTGCCGCAATTCAGCGCCTCCAGTGCGGCAAAGCCGGCGGCATCCTTCTCGATCGCGTCGGCGATCTTCAACAGGTAGCCGGACCGCTCGCCAGGCGTCGTCTGCGACCAGCTCGTGAAGGCCTTTTCGGCGGCGTCGACGGCGGCGTCGACCTGGGAAAGCGACGCTTCGGCAAGGTCCAGCACCGTCTCGCCCGTCTTGGGGTTCAGGACGTGCTCTTCCGTTTCCGTGCCTTTTTCAAAGCGGGAACCGATCAGCATTTGGATATCCATGATGTTCTCCCTGTTATTTGCCGGCGCCGGCGATCTGGTCGCCGTCGCGGGTGAGGTAATAGGCTGCCAGGATCGGCAGGAAGGTGACGAGCACCACGACCATGGCGACCACGTTGGTCACTGGGCGCTGGCGCGGGCGGATGAGCTCTTCGAGCATCCAGATCGGCAAGGTCGATTGCTGGCCGCCGGTGAAGGTGGTGACGATGACCTCGTCGAAGGACAGCGCGAAGGCGAGCATGCCGCCGGCGAGCAGGGCAGTGCCGATATTCGGCAGGATGACATGGCGGAAGGTCTGAAAGCCGTCGGCGCCGAGATCCATCGAGGCCTCGATCAGCGATGCAGAGGTGCGGCGGAAGCGGGCGACCGCATTGTTGTAGACGACGACGACGCAGAAGGTGGCGTGGCCGAGCACGATGGTCCAGACCGAAAACGGGATGTCGAACAGGCTGAAGGCGGAGCGGAGCGCAATGCCGGTAATGATGCCGGGAAGGGCGATCGGCAGGATGACCAGCAGCGAGATCGCCTCGCGGCCGAAGAATTTCGTCTGGCTGACGGCTGCGGCACAGAGCGTGCCGAGGACCAGCGCGATCGCCGTGGCGATGACGGCGACCTGCACGGAAAGCCCGAGCGCCGACCAGACATCCGGCCGGTTCCAGGCGACAGTGAACCATTGCACCGTCAGGCCGGGTGGCGGCCACTGATAGCTCTTCTCGTCCGTCGTGAAGGCGTAGACGAAGATCAGCAGGATCGGCAGGTGCAGGAAGAGCAGCCCGCCGGCGGCTGCGATCTTCAGGGGAAGCGGCGATGTCTTGAGGTCAGAGCGCATCGAAGGCCCCCTGTTTCTTGGCGAGCCAGAGATAGAGCGCCATGATGACGATCGGCACGACGGAGAAGGCGGCGGCCAGCGGCACGTTGCCGGCCGTTCCCTGCTGGGTATAGACCGCCTGACCGATGAAGAGCCTGGACGAGCCGATGATCTGCGGGATGATATAATCGCCCAATGTCAGCGAGAAGGTGAAGATCGAACCGGCAACGATGCCGGGCAATGCCAGCGGCAGCAGCACGGTGCGGAAAGTCTGGCGCGGCGTGGCGCCGAGATCCGCCGAGGCCTCGATCAGATTGCCAGGTACACGCTCAAGGGCCGCCTGCGTCGGTAGGATCATATAGGGAAGCCAGATATAGACGAAGACGATGAAGGTGCCGAGGTAGCTCACCGAGAGCGAATTGCCGCCGATAACAGGCAGGTTCAGGATGCCGTCCAGCAGCCAGGAGAGATGCAGCTTCTCGAAGATCCAGGTGAGGATGCCTTCCTTGGCGAGGATCAGCTTCCAGGCGTAGATCTTGACGAGATAGCTCGACCAGAGCGGCAGCATGATGCCGAGATAGAAAAGCGCCTTCCATTTGCCTTGCGCATAACGCGCTGTGTAGTAGGCGATCGGGAAGGCGATCAAGGCGGAAGCGATGGTCACCAGCGCTGCCATGACGAAAGTGCGGATGATGATGTCGAAATTCGTCGGGTTTAGAAGCTGCGCATAGGTCGAAAGGGTGAATTCGTAATTCACCAGGCCTGAGAAATCGTCGATCGAAAAGAAACTCTGCAGAAGCAGGGCGAGCAGCGAACCGATATAGATGATGCCGAGCCAGAGCAGCGGCGGCGTCAGCATCAGGAAGAGTAGCAGCTTCGGGTGCCGCCAGAAGGCATCGGACAGCCGGCCGAAGAGGCCGCCGCGCCCGGGAAGAATCGATGTCGCCTCATCGGTGGTGATGAAGATCGCCGTCATGCCGCGTCATCCATGTAGTGGATATCGCCGGGCTGCCAGCCAAGGCGTATGCCGGCGCCGACGACAGGCACATCTGCGCCGGCCGGCAGCATCACATGCAGCCGCGCCCCCCGGAGGCCAACGGTGAGGCGCGTGGCTGCGCCGAGGAAGCTCGCATTGTCGACCTGCGCCTCGACGCCTTCGCCTGCCAGCCGGATTGCTTCGGGACGAAGGCTTGCCCAGCGTCTTTCGCCGCCGAGCGAGGCCATCAGATCAGGCGCAATGACGTTCGACGAGCCGACGAAATCGGCGACGAAGCGGTTCTTCGGGCGGCGGTAGATATCCTGCGGCGTGCCCTCCTGGACGATGTTGCCGTCGTTGAAGACGGCAACGCGGTCGGCCATGGACAGCGCCTCGCCCTGATCGTGGGTGACGAAGACGAAGGTGATGCCGAGCGCGCGCTGCAGGCTCTTCAACTCCTCCTGCATCTGTTCGCGCAGTTTCAGATCAAGAGCGCCGAGCGGCTCGTCGAGCAGCAGCACCCTAGGCTTGTTGACGAGCGCGCGGGCGAGCGCCACGCGCTGGCGCTGGCCACCGGACAGCTGGCCGGGGCGGCGGGCGCCGTAGCCCGGCAGCTTGACGAGTTCGAGGGCATCGCCTGCCGCCTTCATTCGCTCCGCCTTGCCGACGCCCTTGACCATCAAACCATAGGCAACATTGTCGAGGATATTGAGATGCGGGAAGAGCGCGTAGTCCTGGAACACGGTGTTGACGTTGCGGCGATAGGGCGGAACGCCGTCGGCCGTTTCGCCGAAGATCTGGATATGGCCCGCGGTCGGCTGCTCGAAGCCGGCGATCAATCGCAGGCAGGTCGTCTTGCCGGAGCCGGACGGCCCGAGCATCGCAAAGAATTCGCCGGGTGCGATCTCGAGATCGACGCCATCGACGGCCCGAACCTGGCCGAAATGGCGCGATACCTGCTGGAAACGGACGGCTGACGTCATTGGGGGCTCCGGCTTCTTTGCTTTAGAGAGGCTGCGGTCTTGGGTTTATGCGGCCCGCCCCAAACCCCTCCCCACGAGGGGGAGGGGCTTAACCTGCCGTACCCATTTGCAAATACCTTGGTGTTTCGGCAGGATTCGACGGTGCCATTCAAGGCCCTCCCTTGTGGGAAGGCGTTGGGGAGGGACTTTACCCAAGTGGACCGGCCCGGTTCACCGTCCGCCGATCACGCCAATATAATCCGACACCCAGCGATGGTACGGCACGCATTCGCTTTGCGTGGCGCATTTGGCGACCGGGGTCTTCCAGAACTTGATCTTGTCGAAGTGATCGAAGCCGTTGGTGGCGCAGCCGCTATCCCCCATCAGTTCGTTGCCCTTGCAGGCGGCGGGAACGGAGGGAACGGCGCCGAACCAAGCGGCGGCGTCACCCTGGACCTTGGACTTCAGCGAATGTTCCATCCACATATAGGCGCAGTTCGGATGCTCGCTGTCGGCGTGCAGCATGGTGGTGTCGGCCCAGCCGGTAACGCCTTCATCCGGGAAGGTGGAGGCGATCTTCTGCTTGTCTGCCTGCAGCAGGTTCACCTGGAAAGGCCAGGAGCCGGAAGCGACGACGCCTTCGTTCTTGAAGTCGTCGATCTGGATCATCGCATCGTGCCAGTAGCGGGAGACGAGCTTGCGCTGGCCGCGCAACAGGTCGAGGGCGGCCTTGTACTGGTCCTCGTTCAATTCGTAGGGGTCCTTGATGCCGAGATCCGGCTTATGGGCCATCAGATACATGGCGGCGTCGGCAATGTAGATCGCGCCGTCATAGGCCTGGACGCGGCCCTTGTTCGACTTGCCGTCCGGCAGTGTCTGCTCCTCGAAGACGACGTTCCAGCTGGTCGGCGCCTTGTCCTTGAAGGCATCGGTATTGTACATCAGCACATTCGGCCCCCAGAGATAGGGCACGCCGTAATGCACGCCGCCGACCGTATACCACGGTCCGTTCTGCAGGCGCTCGTCGACTGTCTTGAAGCTCGGGATCAGATCGGTGTTGATCGGCTGGACACGCTTGCCGGCGATAAGGCGGAGCGAGGCGTCGCCCGATGCCGTGACGAGATCGAAGCCGCCTTCGTTCATCAGCGAAACCATTTCATCCGAAGTGGCGGCGGTCTTGACGGAAACCTTGCAGCCGGTCTCCTTTTCGAAATCGGTGACCCAGTCGTAGTTCTTGTCGGTTTCGCCGCGTTCGATATAGCCGGCCCAGGCGACAATGCTGACCGCACCTTCGCTCTTGCCGAGCGCCTTCAGCGGTTCGGCGGCGATCACCTGCGTCGCGAAGCTCAGGCAGGCGAGCGCTGCCGTGCAGGATTTCAACAGATTCGTCATCATCCGTCTCCCGGTTTGCCACTTCTGTGGCGGTTTGTTCCCGAATGAAAAGGTGACGCGAAAAAACCGCTTTCGCAAATTCATTTATCAGAAAGGCGATATCGGAAATTCCGATATCAGCGGATTCGCCCGGAGCGCAAGCTTTCGGCGATGCCGACGAAGTCGCGCGCCGCCTGCGGCAGGCTGGAGCCCTTGCGCCAGACCATGCCGACCTGGACGACCGGCAGCGAACCGGAGACGTCGCGGCTCTCGATGCGGTCGCCTTCCAGCGACCATGGACGGTAGACGAGATCGGGAAGCAGGGCCACGCCGGCGCCTGTTGCAACCAGGCTGCGCACCGCCTCCACCGAGCGGGTGCGGAAGGCGACATGCGGGCGGGCGCCGAGGGCTGAGAGCAGCTTGCCGGTGTTCTCCTCGATTTCGTCGACCGTCAGCATGATCAGCGGTTCGCGGGCGATGTCGGCGACCGAGATGATGTCGGCCGAGACCAGCGGGTGGCCCATCGGCAACCATAGTCGATAGGGCGAGGTTTCGAGGATTTCTGCCTGCAGCGCCATCCGGTCGCGCAGGTTCGAAATCACCATCACGGCGACATCAAGTTCGCCGCCGACCAGGAGATGTTCGAGGTAACCGCCATTGTCCTCGATGGCGCTGACCTCGATATCAGGACAAGCGCGCCGATATCGTGCCAGCAGGTCGGAGAGGACGTAGCCGGCGACAAGCGAGGTGACGCCGATGTTCAGCGTGCCGGAGAGGGCGCTTTGCTGGCCGGAAAAGCTGGTCCGTGCATCGGAGACGGAGGCCAGGATCTTCGTCGCGTGACGCAGGAACTGGTGGCCGTTATGGGTGATCGTCAGGCCGCGCGGATGGCGCTCGAAGAGCGCGACGCCGAGGTCGGTTTCGAGCTCCTTCAGCGCTTCCGTCACCGAGGATTGCGAGATCGAAAGGTTCTGTGCGGCGCGCGTCACCGAACCCTGTTCGGCGACGGCGACGAAATATTGAACCTGGCGAAGCGTGAAGGCCATGGGCGTTTAGAGCATGGCGGAATAGGCCATGGCAAGCGGCCCGGAAAGCGGACCTTTTTTGGTGTTTTCTCAAAATGGCGCAGGCTTCACACGCCCACTTAAACTTTCGGAAACGTCATTTCTTTAGCGTTCTTAGCACTTGTCCTGCGTTGGAGTTTCAGATGGCGGAGCAGTTGGCGTGAAGGCCTTACTGCGCATCTTCCGGCCTTCCCGGAAATTGGCAATCATCATCGGCGGAGTCGCTCTTCTCATGGGCGTGTCCGGCGGTGCGGCGGTCTATGTCGGCAAGGACAGGCTGATCGGTGCCGCCGGTGGCGGCTACGGGCTCGAATGCAGCGACGTCAACCTGGTGACGATCCGCAAGCAGGACCACGTCTGGGTGCGCAAATACATCAAGACCGAACCGACCGACGGGATGACGCGCGTCAAGACTGCGCTTCGTGTCGCTCAGGCCGTCTATGCCGCGCAGAAGCCGGATCTGGTCCAGGTGGTGGTGCTCGACGAAAACGGACCGACGTTACGCGCCGACATTCGCGGCCGGGCGATCGGCGCCGATGTCGTCTATATCCCGCATCCCGACAAGACCGTTCCCGGCCTCGACGACAAGGCCTATACAGCGCGCTACTATGACGGCAAGGCCAGTGAAAATGGGCTGTTCTTCGGCGAGCGGATAGAGATGCCGTTCGACGAGGTCGCCATGATCAGCGCCGCCTTCAAGGACCCCGAGGATTGCGTCGACCCGGTCGCGGTTGGCTCCACGAAGGGTGAGGGCAAGGCAGCAGCCGGTGGACATGGCGCAGCACCGGAGACCAAGGAACCGTCTGCTCAGGAGCAGGCTGTCAAGGATGCAGCCACTCCAGCGGAAGACGCTCCCGCAGAAGAACCGCCGGCCAAGAGCGGGCACTAAACCAAAAAGCATCAGGCGGCAGGCCTGATATTTTCCCTCATCAGCGAGGCGTCGCGCGCCGGCGGCCGGCCGAAGAAACGTGCATATTCCCTGGTGAATTGCGAGACGCTTTCGTAGCCCACCGAATAGGCGACCGAGGAGGCGTTTCCGGATTGGGAAATCAGAAGCTGGCGGGCCTGCAGCAGGCGGATACGCTTCTGGAACTGGATCGGGCTCATCGCCGTCACAGCCTTGAAATGGCGATGAAAGGCCGAGACGCTCATGGCGGTGAGGGCGGCGAGTTTTTCGACCTCGACCGCTTCGGCATAGTGCTCGCGAACCCAGCGAATGGCGAGCCGCATCCGCGACAGAGCGCTATCGGGTGCTGCGATATCGCGCAGCATCCAGCCCTGCGGTCCCTGCAGCACGCGATAGAGGATTTCGCGTTCGTAGGCCGGGGCGAGGGCAGGGATATCCTGCGGGCGCTCCATGAGTTGCAGCATCCTCAGCCAGGCACCCAGAAGTTCCGGCGTCATGCGACAGACGGAATAGCCACCGCTTTGTCCCTCCTGATAGGATTGCGGCGGAAGATCCAGGAGAAGCGCTGCGACCTTTGCCGGATCGAGCGATAGGCTGACGCCGATATAGGGCCGGTCGGGACCTGCCTGCTGCACCATGCCCGTCGCCGGCACATCGATCGATATCACGAAGTAGCTCGCTGGATCGTAATAATAATCCTGCTCGGCGATCGTCAGCGTCTTGCTGCCATCAAGGATCAGGTTGACCATCGGCTCATAAACGGCGCCCAGCTTGTGTTCGGGGATCTCCCCCTTGACCATCAGTATGCCGGGTATGCCGGTTTCCGTCGGGCGGTTTTCAGCGTGGGCCGTCAAGTGGCGCATCTCTTCGAGCATTGTCTGCATGACGAAATCCTGACCCAGCAAGTGACACGGCGCAAGGCAAAAGCAGGAATAGGCAAGAACGAGGCAGTTTCCGGCGGAGTGCACGCCGGCTGTTTCCCATAGCTTCCGGCCATCGAAGCAAAGGAGACAGAGATGAAAATCGCAATCATTACCGGCGGCAGCCGTGGCATTGGTCAATCGGCAGCGCAGGAATGCGCAAGGCGCGGCATGGGTGTCATCCTCACCTATAACAGCCACAAGCCAGGTGCGGATGAAGTCATCGCCGCGATCAAGGCAGACGGTGGTCAAGCCGTTGCGCTTGCCCTCGATGTCGGTGATGCCGACAGCTTTCCGGCCTTCGTGGCGGAGGTGAAACGGCTGCTTTCCACTTATTGGGGCCGGAATACGTTTGACTGCCTCGTCAACAATGCCGGTTTCGGCATGTTCAATCTCATGGAGACGGTGACGACGGGCCAGTTCGACGCTCTGATGAATGTCCACCTGAAAGGGCCGTTCTTCCTGACGCAGGCCTTGCTGCCGCTGATGGTCGATGGCGGCGTGATCCTCAATGTAACGAGCGCTTCCGTTCGCGTCGCAACAGCAGGTGTTGCGCCCTATGCAGCCCTCAAGTCCGGACTTGAGACGTTGACCCGCTATCAGGCGAAGGAGTTCGGCGATCGCGGGATCCGCGCCAATGCTATCTCGCCCGGTCCTATCCGCACCAATCTTGCCGACGCTGCGCTGGACAAGAACCCAGAATTCGCCGCGTTGCTTGCCTCACAGACGGCTCTCGGCCGTATCGGCGAAGCCGAGGATGTCGGCCGCGTCATCGCCATGCTCGCGTCCGACGACAGCGCATGGATCAATGCGCAGACAATCGAGGTCGCCGGCGGCTACATGATCTGAGTGTGACGACGAACTCGGTCATAACAAAAACCAACGAAATAACGTCATTCCGTGATCGACCAAACCATTGTATCTTGGTTCATCGGCTCGGTTTTTCACCAGTCTGCTTAAAACAAAACGGAGCGTCCTTTCGGGCGCCCCGTTTTTTCATTTTAAGGAATGTGGTTCTCAGTCGGCTTTGTTGCGGCGGGCCGGGAAGAGGATGACGTCGCGGATCGACGGCGCATTTGTCAGAAGCATGATGAGACGGTCGACGCCGATGCCAAGGCCACCTGCCGGCGGCATGCCCTGGTCGATGGCGTCGAGGAATTCCTCGTCCAGCTGCTTTTCCTTTTCGCCGCGGGCATGCGCCTGTTCGAGCTGCTCGACCATGCGGCGGCGCTGCTCCTCGGGATCGTTCAGCTCCGAGAAGGCGTTGCCGAGTTCCCAGGCGTTGCAATAGGTCTCGAAGCGCTCGACCAGGCGCGGTTCGCCCGGCACTTCCTTGGCGAAGGGCGAAATGTCCTTCGGGAAATGCGTGACATGCGATGGCTGGATCAGAGTGGATTCGACCTTTTCCTCGAAGATGAAGGCGAGGCATTCGCCCCAGGTCCAATCCTTCTCGACCGCAAAGCCGGCAGCCTTGGCGGCGGCGCGCGCCTCTTCATCGGTCTTGATGGCGAGGAAGTCGATGCCGGTCGCTTCCTTGACGGCGTCGGGCATCGGGACGCGCTTGAACGGACCCTTGAAGGACATGGTCTTGTCGCCGAAGGGGAATTCCGTCGCGCCGTGAATGGAGAGCGCTAAGCTCTCGAACAGCCGCTCGACGAGGTCCATGATGTCCTCGTAGTCGGCATAGGCCCAGTAACACTCCATCATGGTGAATTCGGGATTGTGCCGGGTGGAGACGCCTTCGTTGCGGAAGTTGCGGTTGATCTCGAAGACCTTGTCGGTCAGCCCCGAGACCAGCGTGCGCTTGAGGAACAGTTCCGGCGCGATGCGCAGGTACATGTCGAGCTTCAGCGTGTTATGGTGCGTCTTGAACGGCTCGGCGGTGGCGCCGCCATAGACCGAATGCAACATCGGCGTCTCGACTTCCATGAAGCCGTCATTTTCCATGAAGCGGCGGATGCCGGAGAGGATCTGCGAGCGCTGCTGGAAGCGGAGCTTCGAATCCTCGTTGGTCATAATGTCGAGATGGCGCTTGCGATAACGCAACTCGATGTCGGAGAGACCGTGCCACTTTTCCGGCATCGGCAGCAGCGACTTCGTCAGCATGGTGATCGTCTGCGCGTTGATCGTCAGCTCGCCGCGCTTGGTGCGGCGGACGATACCGGTGACGCCGATGATGTCGCCGATGTCGATCATCGGCAGCAGCGCGCGGGCTTCTTCCGGGGTCGTGTCCTTGTGACTGAAAATCTGGATCTTGCCGCCGGCATCGTGGATGTCCATGAACATGCCGGAGTTGCGCGACGAGTAGACGCGGCCAGCGACAGTGACGACATCCTGCGTCTCGACGTCAGGTTCCAGGTTCTCATATTTCGCGATGAGCTCGGCATTGGTCATCGTGCGGTGGAAATGCGCCGGATAGACTTCGCCGATTTGCTCGCGCAGCAGCTTCAGCTTCTGGGCGCGCACTTCCGTCGCGTCGGAGGAAAGGGTGTTTTCGGTCTTGTTGTCAGCCACTGTCGAAATCCTCTGACTGTTCTTACTTCGAGCCGACGAGGGCGGCGACCGCCTGCGAGGCGAGCTTCAGGCGCTGACGCACAACGGACCGGCCGAGGATCGCCATGGAATCGAAGAGCGGCAGCGATCGCGACGAGCCGGACACGGCGACGAAGAGCGGCGAGACCACGACCTTCAGCTTCTTGCCCATGCGGTCGGCGATCGCGCGCAGCTCCGCCTCGATCGTCTCGACATTCCATTCCAGGATCTTTTCGAGATCCGGCTGAACGGTGTTGAGGATCTCCAGGATCTCTTCCGGCGGCGACTTGATCTTGGCGAAGTCGGAAGGCTGCAGGCCGAGATCGGACTTCAGCAGGAAGCCGGCAAGATCGGGCAACTCGCCGAGCTTGGAAATGCGTGTCTGCGACAGGCGTAGACCTTCCTTCAGGCGGTCGTTTTCCATCGCCCAAGCCAGCACACGCGTCTGGAATTCCTCCTCGGAGAGCTTCTCGCGGATCCAGCGGCCGTTCAGCCAGTCGAGCTTTTGAATGTCGAAGATCGCACCGGCCTTGGAGAGGTTTGCCGGGTCGAACTTCTCGGAGAGCTGGTCCATCGTCAGAAGCTCTTCGCCCTCGGCGATCTGGACGAAGAACAGGCCGAGGAAGTTCATCAGCGCTTCCGGGATATAGCCGAGCGCGGAGTAATAGGAGATCGAGGTCGGGTTCTTGCGCTTCGACAGCTTCGACTTGTCGGCATTGCGCATCAGCGACAGATGCATGAAGATCGGCTGATCCCAACCGAAATAGCGATAAAGCAGTATGTGCTTCGGCACCGAAGCCAGCCATTCCTCGCCGCGCGCCACATGGGTGATCTTCATCAGATGGTCGTCGATGACGTTGGCCATGTGATAGGTCGGCATGCCGTCGGCCTTGACGAGCACCTGCATGTCGACCGAATCCCACGGAATGGAGACATCGCCGTAGACGCCGTCGGTGAAGTCGCATGAGCCTTCGGCCGGAATCTTCATGCGGATGACGGTCGTCTCGCCGGCATCCATGCGCGAGGTGACTTCCTCGGCCGTGAGGTTGAGGCAGAGACCATCGTACTTCGGCGGCTTGCCGGCGGCGCGCTGGGTTTCGCGCATCTGCTCCAGCCGCGCGGGTGTGCAGAAACAGCGGAAGGCATGGCCCTTGTCCAGCAATTCCTGCCCGTAAGGCTGGTACATTTCCTTGCGGTCGGACTGGCGATAGGGGCCGTAGGGGCCGCCGATATCAGGGCCTTCCTTCCATTCCAGCCCGCACCATTTCAGGGCGTCCAACACCTTCGTTTCGAATTCCGGGGTCGAGCGTGTCGCATCGGTATCCTCGATGCGCAGGATGAACTCGCCGCCATGCTTCTTGGCGAAAAGGTAGTTGAAAAGAGCGATGTAAGCGGTGCCGACATGCGGCTCGCCGGTCGGCGAGGGAGCGATGCGGACGCGGACGCCGGTGGCTGTCCCGGAAACTGTCATTGTGTGTGCCCGTCAATGAATGCCGGACGGCTTTCATGGGAAAGCGACGTACGGCCGGAAGGATGCAGATAGCTTCATCGGCAAACCGGCCGGAAAAAGGGCATGCGCCCGCACTATCCGCCGATCGTCCGTTCGGCTGGCCTTAGGCCATATTCAACCGGGCGCGTCAAGAAAAACACGCCAGGAACGGCCTGATGGCAATGCGTGAGGGCGCGCCGGTTCCGCCGCGCCCTCCTGTCCAAAGCCCTAATGCGCGGCGTCGCGTTTTCGCTTGCGGGCGTTGCGCGCGAACATGTTCAGCACCTCGACCAGCGCCGAGAAGGCCATGGCGGCGTAGACGTAGCCCTTCGGCACATGGAAGCCCATGCCTTCGGCGATCAGCGTCGTGCCGATCATGAGCAGGAAAGCGAGGGCCAGCATGACGATCGTCGGGTTCCTCTCGATGAAGTTGGCAAGCGGGGTCGCGGCAACAAGCATGACGGTGACTGCGGCGACGACGGCGACCACCATGATCGGCAGATGCGGCGTCATGCCGACGGCGGTGATGATGCTGTCGACGGAGAAGACGAGGTCGAGCAGCAGGATCTGGCCGATCGCCGATGCAAAGCCTGTCGTGGCCGAACTTGCGATGAAGTCCTCGCCGTGATCTTCCGGATCGACGCTGTGGTGGATTTCCTTGGTGGCCTTCCAGACGAGGAACAGACCGCCGGCAATCAGAATCAGATCCTTCCAGGAGAAACCGTGGCCGAAGGCTTCAAACAGCGGTTCGGTCAGCTGCACGATCCAGGCGATGGTGCCGAGCAGGGCGAGACGCATGACGAGCGCAAGACCTATGCCGATCTTGCGGGCCTTCTCGCGGTGCTCGGGCGGCAGTTTGTTGGTGAGAATGGAAATGAAGATCAGGTTGTCGATCCCGAGAACGACTTCCATCACCACCAGCGTGATGAGCGCCACCCAGGCGGCCGGATCCTGAATGAGCGTCATGATTTCCTGCATCAGCATATATCCCTTTTGCGCCACATGAGTAATGACGCTCGCAATGTAATGTCGCCGGCCTGCCAGGCAAGCGCCGCAAGGGGGTATACGAAACCGATGTGACTTTTATTCCCTGGAACAGGATTTAAGGCCGGGTCGGCCTTAAAATTGAATCCTGATTAAAGAGTTAGAGCATGATGTCGTCCGAAAACCGCTCGCACTTTTCGGCATTATGCTCTGATCGGCAACCAGATTTCGGTGACGCCCATGCCGGTATAGGGGTCGAAGCGCTCGTCGTAGCGTTCGAACATGTCGGGTGTCTCGCTGTGCTCTAGGCCCGAGGTCGGCCACCATGCGCCAAAAATGCGGTTCATCGTCGCCGGAATGCCGGAGACGTGGCCGCGATGGGCAAAGACGACGTAGCGCTGGCCTGGAAGCTTGAGCGTTGCAAAATCCGCCGGCAGATCGCCCGCATCGGAGATCTCGACCGCGGCCATATAGCGGAATTTCTCCGCTTCGCCGTCGATATGCGTACAGATGCCGTAGGCGACATTGCCTTTCTGAGCGGAGATATGTCCGAAATGGGCATTGAACTTCTGCCAGAGAGAGGGAATGGCGGCATTGCCGCCATAGGGGTAGATCTCCTGCAAGCCGGCAAACAGCATCGGTTGAAGGGTTTCGAAGCGGGGCGGTTCGAGGTCGTTGAGGTGGGCAGGGTCCATTCTGATCGGCTCCAGCAAGACAAGGTTACGGGCGTGCCCCTGTCTGCGCACCGCATCCGGCGTCATGCCGAACTGGTCGCGGAAGGCACGGGTGAAGGCCTCGTGCGAGCCGTAGCCCGCGCAAAGCGCAACCTCGAGAATGGTGGATGAGCTGCTGACCAACGCCGGCACGGCACGGCTGAGGCGCCGCCCTCTTATATAGCTGCTGATCGAGTGGCCGGTGATGAGCCCGAAGACGCGTGACAGATGGTAACGCGACAATCCGGCTGCTTCCGATATCTCTTCCAGCGATATATCGCTTTCGAAATGGCTCTCGATGAACCAGATCGCCCGTCCGACGGCGCTCATCCTCATTCTCCTGGTTGCAGCTTCTTCCTTAGAGGAAGGCCGGCAGCCGGATTTGATCGCTATTGCGGGATTTTGGCCGACGGAGCGCGGCAGTCAAGGATGCGGTCAGGCGGTCTCGTGCCGGCGCGCGCCATAGGCGGCCATGAAGACCCGGATCGCGCCGCGGATGACGCGCTCGATTTCGTCACGGGACGGCGGCTCTTCCATGCTTCCGAACAGGCGGAGCTTGAAGAAACTACCGCTGGCGAGATCGAGGAACTGGCCGGCGGCCAGATCGATGTCGTCGATCTCAAACCTGCCTTCGGCGATGTGGCGTTCCAGGAAGTCGCGCATGATGGTGCGCAGGTTTTCCGGACCCTTGAAGAAGCGTTGACAGAGCACCGGCATGCGGTCGCGAACGCCGAGAACGGTGCGCATCGCGCTGATGACCTTTTCATCGGTCATATGGGTGACGAAGCTTATCCCGAATTCGTACAGGCCGGCTTCGGGATCGTCATGTTCGGCAAGCGCCGTGCGCACGGCCGCCACGAAGGCGGCGCGCTCGGTCTCGATCATCGCCGAAAACAGCTCTTCCTTGTTGGTGAAATAGACGTAGAGCGTTCCCTTGGAGACGCCGGCCTCACGGGTCACGTCGTTCATGCTGGCGGCGTCGAAACCCATCTTCATGAAAACGCGCTTGGCGCCGGCGAGGATCTGCTGGCGCTTGGCCGGATCTTCGCCTGCGGCAAATCGGCCTCCGGCAGCGGGAGGACTGAATACGGCGGCGTGGTCGGGTTTCAGCGTCATGTCCTCTTAACCGTGTTGACGGTTTCGCTTTTTCTTTAAAAGAAATCGAACCGATTGGTTCTATACATCTTGATATGACGATAAAACAGGTTTAAGTCAACTGAACCGAACCGTTCAGTTCGATTATTTACTCCAGATCGGTAAAGTGGCTATGTCGAGCAACCAGAAGAGCAACGTCGCGCGGATCGTCAGCGAAAACGCCGAGACCGAAGAGGTAAAGGCGGATGTCGCGGCCGTAGAAGCCCCGACGGCAGAAGCCCGCGAACTTCCCTCTGCTCCCGCGCAGTCGGCGCCGGCTTCGGTCGCCGCCGCACCCGCGGCTGCGAAGAAGCGCCGCAGCCCGGTGCTGCCGATCGTCGTGCTTGCCCTTCTCGCAGGCGGCGGCTGGTATGGTTACGAATGGTGGACGAACGGCCGCTTCATGGTGTCGACCGACGACGCCTATATCGAAGGCGATATCGCAACGATTTCGCCGAAGGTCACGGGCTACGTCGAGAAGGTGAACGTTGTCGCCAACCAGGAAGTCAAAGCGGGCGACGTGCTTGCCACGCTTGATAACGGCGACTATCAGAACGCCCTCGATTTGGCCCAGGCCCAGATCGTCACCGAACAGCTTTCGCTGCAGCGTATCGACGCGCAGATCGAAGGCGCGAATGCGAGCCTCGTGCAGGCGCAGGCGCAGAAGGTGGCACTCGAAGCGGCCGTTCGCGGTGCCGAAATCACTCAGAAGCGCCAGAGCGACCTTCAGGCGAAGTCGGTCGGCACGGCTGCGGATCTCGACAACGCCAATATCGCCCTCGATCAGGCCAAGGCCAATCTTGCCGGCGGCGATGCCAACATCACCGCGGCACAGGCCAACATCACCATCCTCCAGGCCCAGCGCAAGGAAGCCGAAGGCTCGGTCCGTTCGCTTGAGATCTCGCGCGACAAGGCCGTCCGCGACCTTTCCTTCACCGTGCTCAAGGCGCCTTATGACGGCATTGTCGGCAACCGTTCCGTCCAGGAAGGCGACCTCGTTTCCCCGGGCCAGCGCCTGATGGCGCTCGTTCCGGTGCGCCAGCTCTATATCGACGCCAATTTCAAGGAAACGCAGATCCAGCATCTGGTGCCGGGCTCAAAAGTCAACGTCCAGGTCGATGCCTATAGCGATCATCCGATCGTCGGCACCGTCGAATCGATCTCACCGGCTTCCGGCTCGGTCTTTTCGATGCTGCCGCCGGAAAACGCCACGGGCAATTTCACCAAGGTGATCCAGCGGGTGCCAGTGCGCATCGCGCTGCCGCAGGATGCGCTTGACAGCGGGCGTCTGCGCGCGGGCCTGAGCGTCGTCGTCGACGTCGACACCCGTACGGCGCCGAGCAAGTAAGCCTTCAGGAAAGGCGGAGGTGGTCTAATGGCCGGCAGCGCGACAGCAACAGCGGGGACGATTCCGGCAGCGCCTGCCCATGCCGACGAGCGCATGGATCCGAGGAAGCTCATCGCCTTCTTCGCGATGGTGCTCGGCATGTTCATGTCGATCCTCGACATCCAGATCGTCTCGGCCTCGCTTGCCGAAATCCAGGCTGGCCTTTCGGCCGGCAGCGACGAGATCGGCTGGGTGCAGACGTCCTATCTGATCGCCGAAGTGATCATGATCCCGCTTTCGGGCACGTTGGCGCGCATCATCTCGACACGTTATCTCTTCGCGATCTCGGCCGCCGGCTTCACCATGGCGAGCGCGCTAGCGGCGACGGCGACGAATATCGACCAGATGATCGTCTACCGCGTCATCCAGGGCTTCATCGGCGGCGGCATGATCCCGTCGGTCTTTGCGGCCGCCTTCACCATCTTCCCGCCCTCGAAGCGCAGCATCGTCTCGCCGATCATCGGCCTGATCGCGACGCTGGCACCGACCATCGGCCCGACCGTCGGCGGTTATCTCAGCCACGCCTTTTCCTGGCACTGGCTGTTCCTCGTCAATATCGTTCCCGGCATCATCGTCACGATCGTCACCTGGAACTTCATCGATTTCGACAAGCCGGAACTGTCGCTCTTCAAGAAATTCGACTGGTGGGGGCTGATCTCGATGGGCGTCTTCCTCGGCGCGCTGGAATATGTGCTCGAAGAGGGCAATTCGAACGATTGGTTCAACGACAGTTCCATCACCATCGCAGCGGTTGCCTCCGGCGTTGCAGCCATCGTCTTTTTCTATCGCGCCTTTACGGTGGATTTCCCGGTCGTCGATCTGAAGGCTTTCGCGAACCGGAATTTCTCCTTCGGCTCGGTGTTCTCCTTCGTCATGGGCATCGGCCTCTATGGCCTCACCTATATCTACCCGGTCTATCTCGGGCGCATCCGTGGCTATGACTCATTGATGATCGGCGAGACGATGTTCGTCTCCGGACTTGCGATGTTCTTCACCGCGCCGATCGCCGGCCGTTTGTCGACCAAGATGGACCTGCGCCTGATGATGGTGATCGGCTTCGTCAGCTTCGCCGCCGGCACCTTCATCATGATGCATCTGACGGCGGATTGGGATTTCTACGAGCTGTTCATCCCGCAGATCCTGCGTGGCTTCGGGCTGATGATGTGCATGGTGCCGATCAACAACATCGCGCTCGGCACGATGCCGCCCTCGCGCATTCGCGGCGCGTCCGGCCTGTTCAATCTGACCAGAAACCTCGGCGGCGCCGTCGGCCTTGCCGTCATCAACACCGTGCTCACCAATCGGCAGGACGTACACTACGAGCGGCTGCGGGAGAATATGGATTGGGGCAATCCGGCGGCGATCGACCAGATGAATAACATGGCCGCCAAATTCAACACCTATGGCATGGATGGCGCCTCAGTCGCGATCAAGCAGATGGTCGGCCTTGCCACCAAGCAGGCGATCATCCTCTCCTTCAGCGACGTGTTCCTGATCCTGACCGCGCTTTTCCTCGCCATGATCCTCGGTGTCGCCATGATCAAGAAACCCGCGCCGCAAGGCGGGGGAGGCGGTGGCGGCCACTGACCTCCGGCCTGCCGCCCCTTGAAAAGGCCCTCTCCGGAGGGCCTTTTTGTTGCCGTTTTCCGGCCTCTGTGGCATCAGGCGGATGACTGTGGGCCGGATCGGAAAAACGACGTGGAAACCGGGCTGCTGGATTTTTTGATTTACGTACATCAAAATTGGCGCTAATGGTCTCGTCAGGAGGAATGATGAGGCCAACCGTTCACGATATCGCCGCCGCCGCCGGTGTCAGTCTCGCGACTGTCGACCGGGTTCTCAACCAGCGGCCCGGTGTGCGTCACGTCACGCGGGAAAAGGTGGAGACCGCGATCCGCGAGCTCGGTTATGTCAGAGACGTCGCCGCCGCCAATCTTGCCAAGGGGCGCACCTATCCGCTGGTTTTCATCCTTCCGGCCAGCGACAATTCCTTCATGCACGGGCTCAATGCCGAGATCCGCCAGGCGATTGTCCGCTCGTCGGCCGAACGCACCGATATCCGCACCATCGAGGTGCCGGCCTTCGATCCCGCAGCACTCGTCGCCGTGCTTGAAGGGCTTTCCCGGGAAAAGCCGTGTGGTATTGCGCTGGTTGCGACCGATGCGCCTGACGTGCGCGCCGCCGTCGACAGGCTGGTGCGCGAGCGGTTTCCCATCGTCACCCTGGTTTCCGATCTCACGGGGTCGCTGCGCCATCACTATGCCGGCGTCGACAATATCGCAGCCGGCCGCACGGCCGCGCGCCTGCTCGGACGATTCCTTGGGCCGCGAAAGGGCGAAATCGCCGTGCTCGCCGGCTCTATGCTGGTGCGCGACCATCGCGAGCGGCTGGAGGGCTTCACCGCTGTCATGGCCGAGGAATTTCCCGATCTTGCGATCCTTCCGGTTCTCGAAGGCCGCGACGATCCCGAGGTCGCCCATAGGCTCGTTGCCGACGCGCTCGGGAATGCCGGCATCATCGGCGTCTACAGCCTTGGCGCCGGCAATCGCGGCCTGATCCGGGCGTTGAAGGAGAAGGCCGTCGATCGCGTACTGACTGTCATTGCCCACGAGTTGACCGCCCACACGCGTGCAGCACTCATCGACAATACGATCGATGCGATCCTCAACCAGGACGCCGGCCATGAGGTGCGGAGCGCCATCCGCGTGCTGAAAGCCAAGGCGGACGGGCTTGCCGTCATCGAAGCGCAAGAGCGCATCCGCCTCGACATATTCCTGAAAGACAATCTGCCGTAACGGCAAAGGGAGAAATACCACATGTATCTGGGTCTCGATCTCGGAACCTCCGGCGTCAAGGCGATGCTGATCGACGGTGATCAGAAGATCGTCGGCTCGGCCAATGGTTCGCTCGACGTCTCGCGTCCGAATTCCGGCTGGTCGGAACAGGAGCCGGCCCACTGGGTGCGCGCCACGGAAGAGGCTGTCGCCGGCCTCAAGGCGAAACACCCGAAGGAGCTTGCCGCGGTCAAGGGCATCGGCCTTTCCGGCCAGATGCACGGCGCAACGCTCATCGATGCCGCCGACAAGGTCCTGCGTCCCTGCATGCTCTGGAATGACACCCGCAGCTACGTCGAGGCCGCGGCACTCGATGCCGATCCGCGCTTTCGCGCGCTGACCGGCAACATCGTCTTTCCCGGTTTCACAGCACCGAAGCTCGCCTGGGTCGAGAAGCATGAGCCCGATGTCTTCGGCAAGATCGCCAAGGTGCTGTTGCCGAAGGACTATCTGCGTCTTTGGCTGACCGGCGACTATATCTCTGAAATGTCGGATTCGGCCGGCACCTCCTGGCTCGACACCGGCAAGCGCGCCTGGTCCTCCGAACTGCTGGCCGCCACCAAGCTTTCCGAGGAGCAGATGCCGGCGCTTGTCGAAGGCACTGAGCAGGCCGGCAAGCTCCGGTCCGAACTGGCGGCGCAATGGGGCATCTCCGGCGATGTCGTCGTGGCCGGTGGTGCCGGCGACAATGCGGCCTCGGCCTGCGGGATGGGCACTGTCAGCGATGGTGCCGCCTTCGTCTCGCTCGGCACCTCAGGCGTGCTTTTTGCCGCCAACGCTTCCTATTTGCCGAAGCCAGAAAGCGCCGTGCATGCCTTCTGCCACGCCCTGCCGAACACCTGGCACCAGATGGGTGTCATCCTGTCGGCCACCGATGCGCTCAACTGGCATTCTGGTGTGACCGGCAAGTCGGCCGCCGATCTCACCGGCGAACTCGGCGAGACGCTGAAGGCGCCCACCGGCGTCACCTTCCTGCCCTATCTCTCCGGTGAGCGCACGCCGCACAATGATGCCGTCATCCGTGGCGCCTTCATCGGCCTCGAACACGAAAGCAGCCGTGTCGTTCTCACCCAGGCGGTGCTCGAAGGCGTCGCCTTCGCCATTCGCGACAATCTTGAAGCGCTGCGTTCGGCCGGCACCGGCATATCCCGGGTCACGGCGATCGGCGGCGGTTCGCGCTCGCGTTACTGGCTGGCGTCGATCGCGACCGCGCTCGGCGTTCCGGTCGACCTGCCG